>CASFQF010000034.1 GCA_949296635.1 uncultured Alistipes sp.
CACGCCGTCCTCCGGACCCGTACCGCCAGCCACGCCGCACACGCCGATGCCGTTGTTGTTGATTGCCGAAATCGTACCCGAAGTATGGGTGCCGTGCGAGCTGTAGTCGATCTCACCCGAATTGTTCACATAGCTCCAGCCGTGCAGGTCATCGACATAGCCGTTGTTGTCGTCGTCCGCCTTGCTGCTGCCCGAGGCCTCGGCTTCGTTCACCCAGAAGTGAGCGGCCAGGTCGGGGTGCTCCAGGTTGGCGCCGTCATCGTGTACCGACACGATCACGTTCGGTTTGCCCGTCTCCAGCTTCCAGGCCTCGAAGGCATTGATGTCGGCTCCGGCCAGAAAACCCGTCGCACCACCCGCATTATGGTAGTGCCACTGCTGCGGCAGCATCGGATCGTTGAACGGCATCTCGGCATCGGCACGGGTGATGCCGAAGGCCGGCAGATAGATCGCGCCGTCCGGCACGACCTCCGCCACGTCCGTACTGCGGATCTTGTAGACCGGCTCGATGTACGATACCAGCTCCTTCAGCGCACCGAATTCGTCGGCCGCACGCGATACGGGGGTCTGCTCGTCAAAGTGCAGATCGTACCACAGGTGGAAGCCGTATTTGCGCCGGCGCTCGGCAAATTTGCCGCCATCGGCGAATACGCGACGGATCTCGTCCACACCGAGCGATGCAGCGATCTGATCCAGTTGCTCGTTACCCGATGCGAGCGCCCCACGGGTCACCGCACCGACAGGCAGTGCTTCCGCATCATCGAGCAGTTTGATTCGGATCCAGCCCTTCTCGATCACGTCGTCATTGTACGTTCCCGATACGGCTACCTCCGGTTCGGTCTGTACGACCTCCTCACGGACACAGCCCGCCGCTGTCAGCAGACACACGCAGGCTGCCAAATAAGTTGCCCTTTTCATTCAATTAAGATTTATGTGATTTTCAAAAATTACGCTTTGCGCTAACATGCAAATTTACAATTCCGTCCGGTTTTTTGCGCCATCCGGTCCGATTATTTTCGGCCGGCCGTCATTTTTCTCCGCCACCGGTCAGAAAGCAGCGGGAGGCAACCCCGCACCGAGGCTGCCTCCCGCATGACACGTTTCCGCGCAGGAAACTATCGTTTCATGAATCCGCCCGAGAGGCGTCCCTTCGACGTATTCACCACGCAGGTATAGCTGCCCGGACGCAGATCGGCTATCGCATAGGTCGCACTGCCGCCGCGGAACTCGACACCACGGCTATGCGCTGCACAAGAAGCGGCAGCGGCGTCTCACGGTTCATGTCCCACACGCCGTCGGCCTGCAGCCGCCGTATGGTCTGCTGCCGCTGCCGCTCCACCTCGCCCAGCGTGTAGGAGGCATTGAGGTCTACAACCTGAAGCGCGAGGCCGTAAAGCTCATGGTACGACACCAGCACCTTGGCGAGGACCTTCATCCCCGCCTCGAGGCGGCATCCCGTCTCGGTCTCGAAGTAGGACGACAGCATGGCATACTGCGACCGCCATATCACGGCCCGCGCCTGCGCCTTGGGCACGGCGCCCGCATCGCCGCGGCGCGCGGCCGCAGGCTCCGCCTTCTCCACCAGTTCGAGATAGCAGTGGCCCGAATAGTTCACCTTCAGTTCGGCGATCTCGGCAGCCACCCACAACGGCACCGGCAGCGACGCCTCCACAGCACCCTTGATACGGCGCTGCAACTCGCTCAGCGATATGTAGCTCTCCTCCGGCATATCGAAAAGGGAGCCCTCCGGCGCAATCCGCTGCCCCGACGAAAGCTCCACTACAAAGATACGAAATGTATTCGAAAATATTGTACCGCCGCCGCATATATACACTCCGCACGGCGGCACCCGACGCATGCGGAGAGCCCGCGCGGGGCGTCAGATCGCAATCTCGCGCTGCCACGGCAGAGTACGGCCCTCGGGCAGCGTTATGCGCAGGACATGGTCCGTAGCCACACCCTCGCCATCCTTCAACGCGGGGCTCCAGCGCGGCGCCTCCTCCATAGCCTTCAGCACACGGCGGCAAAGGCGCTTGTCGGTAGCCTCCAGCACATCGCGCACCGTGACGCTCCCGTCCGTCTCGACCCTGAACGATATGACGACACGGGCTACAGGATCGCTCTCGGCATCCCACTTGACCATGCCCGCAACGTAACGGCTGTAGCCCGCCGGCTCGCCCCCGACCTCGAAACGCGGCGGCGTATCGTACCGAAGCACTATGACCACCACACCGTTGTTGGCCTCATCGCCGTATTCGGCGATGGTCTGCTCGTCGGCCGGCAGCAGCGTGTTGGAGACTATGTCCGAAGGGTCAATATCCTTCACCTGCTCCTCGCTCATACGCTCGCCGTTGACGATATAAAGGGGCGCCTGCACACTCTGCGCCTGCACGGGCCGCCATGCCGCCGCAAGCAATACCGCCACGGCCGACAGCCATGCCGCCCTCACCCGCACGCGCCGCAGAAACGACGCCGCCGATACTTCCCCTGCAATATACATCCGTTATAACTTGAACTTGTAATCTATGCCGAACACATGGCAGCACTCCTTCATGAGGGACCACTCCTTCATATCCCCGCCCCGCTTGTACCGGGCGCGGTAATCGCGGTTGAAGTGGACCATATAGTAGAAATCGAGGCTGTTGTGTTTGTTTATCTTGTACTTCGCACCCAATCCCAACCGTATGCGGTTGATATAGTTGTCGCGGTAGAAGGCGTCGGTGGTATAGTCGCTCACGGGACCCGGGGCGTTGAGCGTGGTATACAGCTCCGCAAAGACGTACGGTTTCCAATGCGAGTGGCGTATGTCGTATGCCGCCTTCAGGCGCGAGCGCAGCGTGATGAACGGGTCGGGCTTCTCGTAGCGGTTGGTCGAATCGCTGCGGAACTGGAACCGCACCCTCTCGCGCAGCGACAGCTCGAAGCGGCCTATATCGTAAGAGCCCGTGACGTCGACATTCAGGCGGTGCTTGATGCCCCAGCCGTCCTCGAGGTCGTTGTCGTTGACGAAGACATACTCCACGCCCGCCTTGAGATACTTCAACGGCTCGTATTCCACGCCCAGACCCGACAGCACCTTGTCTACGGCACCCCAATTGTTGTTCAGACGCACCTCCTCGCTCCACTGAAGCGCAAATTTCCTGCCGAGGGGTATTTCGAGCGCACCGCTGAAACGCGCCTGAATGTCGTCGGTGGAGGTTTCGGTCAGAGGCAGGCTCTGCGCATGGGCCGTATACCCGACCGCAACGGCGGCCAAAGTAACAAAAATTCGTGACAAGTGTCTCATAAGGCTTATTACGTTTATGTGACAAATTTAGGGAATTAATTCTGTAAAGAAATTGAAACGGACGAAAATTCGGTCCTCCGAGAATACATTTTATCGCAAAAAAGGCATTTCTCGGCCCCATTCGGGTTTTGGCCGCCGCGGCCGCCGCACCGCATCCGCATCCGCAAAACGACAAAATCATACGCCCGCAATGCAAATCGCATCTACGGCGGCCGGCCGAACGGGATATTTCCCTATATTTGCATCCGGACGGGCCGAAAAAGTTTCGGGCCCGACACAACCATAGAAGAACAGCCCCGCACATGTTCAAGACACTGCTCGCGGCAACAGCGCTGACGCTTGCCGCCGTACATCCCGCCGCCGGCAAAGAAGAGCCGTCCGCAACCGAACCCGCGATTTCCCTGCGCGAGGCGACCCTCCCCGCACCGCATACGGCCGCCGTATCCGCCCGCAGCGCCGCAAAGGCTCCCTCCGCGAAGGATCTTCCCGATGTGCCCTTCACCATAGCCCTCTCGGCCGGTCCCAACTTCAACCTCGGCGGCAGCCACGGCGCCGAATGGTTCGGGTCGCGCCCCGCCGCGGCCATGCAGTTCGACATAATGATGAACCTCCGGATCATCAACCGCTGGAGCGCATACCTCGACTTGGGCATCACCTTCTTCGAGACGCGGGGCGGCGGCCGCGTGAATGATGCCATCGGCGCCGTCCTCGGCAAGCTCTTCTCGCCCGTGAGCCGCATGAAGCCTTCGGCCGGCATAGGCCTCGCCTACACCCTGCCTCTCGGGCGGTGGGAGATAGCGCCCCGCGCAGGCGCCGGCATCTTCGGCGCAGGGTCGCAAAACAAAACGAAAACCGCGGACGGCACCACTGTACGGTTCGAAAAAGAGATCTCCCCGCTGTACGTCAATGCCGGCGTCGGCGCCGGATACCGCCTCTCGCGCCTCTGCACCCTCTTCCTCGACACATCGTACCACTGCCCCGTGCAGCGCGCCACGGCCGCATACACCGTCTCGCGCCCCGACACCCCCGCAGAAACCGTCACCGCCACATCCCGATCATGGGCCCACGACCTCAGCTTCTCGATAGGGGTGAAGTTCCACATCGGGGCTAGAAAGAGATAAATCATGGAGATTCACAATTTCTTGGACATAACATCGAGGGCGGAACTGCGCGCATGGCTGGAGCGTAACCACAGCACGGCCGCAGAATGCTGGGTGGCGGTCAAGCGCGGCAGGCCTAAGGACGGCAGTACCTTCTGGTATATCGACGCCGTCGAGGAGGCCCTGTGCTTCGGCTGGATAGACAGCACCACAAAGAGGCTGCCCGACGGGACTACGGTCCAAAGGCTCTGCCCGCGGCGGCCGCGAAGCGTGTGGTCGGAGCTGAACAAGGAGAGATGCCGCCGTCTGGAACGGCTCGGGCTGATGACCGATGCCGGACGTGCCGTCCTGCCCGACATGTCGGACGGCGGCTTCAGCATAGACGACGATATTTTACGCGAATTACAATCCGACCCCGCCGTGTGGGAGAATTTCCGCCGCCTGCCCGAACTCTACATACGGGTCCGCATAGACACCATCCAGATAAAACGCCGCCAGCCGGAACTCTTCAGGAGCCGCCTCGACAAATTCATCGAGAACACCCGCAAGGGAATCATCTACGGCGAATGGAACGACAACGGAAGGTTGTAAAGGCTGCAAGGCGGCAATATCCCGACAAAATGCCGCTCACTTATAATCGGGCAGCGCCCCCGACTGCGCCGCAACGGCATCGCCCGTACGGCGGCGCCCCGACAGGCAAACTCCGCCTACGAATTTTTACATGTACGCATGTCGCTTATTCCCCGCGCAATACGGCACATAAAACGGGCCGGAACGGCTGAATATTCCGGTATTTTCGTAAAATCGATACCCGCGGGTTGAAATTGCCGATCATAATTCCTAAATTTGGAGGATTAAAAACTCACACCATGCAAATACGCAAGGCACAGGAAAAGGATATTGACAGGATCAACGACCTGCTCTATCAGGTCTGCATGATCCACCACAACGGCCGTCCCGACATCTTCAAGGCGGGCGCCAGAAAATACACCGACCGACAGCTCGTCGGGATCCTCAATGACGAGAGGACTCCCGTTCTGGCCGCCGTCGACGACAACGACACGCTCATGGGGTATGCCTTCTGCATCTTCGAGGAGGTCCGCGACAACAACATACTTGTGGACGACAAGTCGCTCTATATCGACGACCTGTGCGTCGACGAGCGCTACCGCGGCCAAGGCGTCGGCAAGGCCCTCTATCTGGCGGTCAAGGATTTCGCCGCGAAGAACGGATGCCGCAACCTGACGCTCAACGTGTGGAGCTGCAACGCTTCGGCCCTCGAATTCTACAAACGGTGCGGCTTTACCCCCCGCAAGACCGTGATGGAACAGAAACTCGACCTTTAACGTACGCCTAACAGGAACGGTATGAAGATTACCTTGCTGCAGAGAGACATCGTGTGGGCCGACCCGCAGGCCAACATGCGCAGGAACGACGGCCTGTTTTCGGAGGGCGGCGCCGACCTGTACGTTTTCCCCGAGATGTTCTCCACCGGTTTCTGCACCGAGCCGGAGGGCATTGCGGAGCCGGCCCCGTCCGAGACCCTCCGCTGGATGAAGGAGAAGGCCGCACGGTTCCGCTGCGCCGTCGCCGGCAGCGTCGCCGTCCATGAGGCGGGAGACTATTTCAACCGTTTCTACTTCGTCTGCCCCGACGGCAGGACCGTGCAGTACGACAAGAGGCATCTCTTCACCTTCGGCGGGGAGCATCTCCGATTCACGCCCGGCAGCGAGCGCGTCATAATCCCGTACAAGGGGGTGCGCATACTGCCGCTCATATGCTACGACCTGCGGTTCCCCGTATGGTCGCGCAATCGGGGCGATTACGACCTTATCATATATGTTGCCAGCTGGCCCGCCCCGCGGACGAACGTATGGAGGCACCTGCTCCGCGCCCGCGCCATGGAGAACCAATGTTACGTGGCGGGGGTGAACCGCTGCGGCCGCGACCCCGACAATGTGTACGAGGGCGGCACCGTCATGATCGACCCCTGCGGCAACGTCATGGCCGAGTGTCCCGACGGGGCTGAAAGCCGGATCAGTGCCGTAATTGACCTCGACAGACTGAAGGCGGTACGCGCCGGATTTCCGGTGCTCGACGATGCCGACACCTTCCGCATCGGGGAGTGAGCCCCGAAACCCGAAACCGAACCAACAGAATACAAATCGACAAGATATGACGCAGATAAAATTGCTGCTGGGCGACGAAGCCATTGCCGAAGGAGCCCTGCATGCGGGGATAAAAGGGGTATATGCCTATCCCGGGACCCCGAGTACGGAGATAACCGAATACATACAGCACGCCGCGGCCGCCCGCGCGAACGGCATACACTGCACGTGGAGCTCCAACGAGAAGACCGCCATGGAGGCGGCGCTGGGTATGTCCTACGCCGGATGCCGCAGCATGGTGTGCATGAAACATGTCGGGATGAACGTCGCCGCCGACGCCTTCGTCAATGCCGCCATGACCGGTGTCAACGGCGGCATGGTGGTCGTGGCCGCCGACGACCCCTCGATGCACTCGTCGCAGAACGAGCAGGACTCCCGTTTCTACGGCCGCTTCGCCATGATACCCACACTCGAGCCCTCCACACAGCAGGAGGCATACGAGATGGCCGGATATGCCTTCGCCCTCTCCGAGCGGGAGAAACTCCCCGTGCTGCTGCGCATAACGACCCGTCTGGCCCATTCGCGCGCCGCCGTGAGGATCGGCACCGAAGCGACGGAGCCCGTAAAAAGGCCCGTTGCCGGCGACCCCTCGTCATGGGTTCTGCTGCCGGCCAACGCACGCCGCAAGAACGCGGCACTGACTGCAAAGCAGCCCCTTCTGGAGGCGCTCTCGGGCGAAAGCCCCTTCTTCAAGGTACAGCTGTCGGAATACCCTTCGGGAAAGGGTATCGTCACCTGCGGTACGGGATACAACTATGTGATGGAGAACGGCGCCGTGGAGGCAGGGTTCCATCTCATGAAGATCGCGCAATACCCTGTCCCGACCGAGCGGGTGCGCGAGTTCGCCGACCGGTGCGGCTCCATCCTTGTGGTGGAGGACGGCCAGCCCTTCTTGGAAGAGCAGCTCCGCGGCATCGTCGGCGGAGGGTATCCGCTCAAGGGTCGGCTTACGGGAGACCTGCCGCGGACCGGCGAACTGAACCCCGACAATGTGGCAGCGGCCATGGGGATCGAAAAATCCCCCGTGCTGCGTGTACCCGAGGGGGTTGTGCCAAGACCGCCCGCACTGTGTCAGGGGTGCGGCCACCGCGACGTATACATAGCCCTTAACAAGGTGCTTGCCGACTATCCCGCAGCAAAGGTCTTCGCCGACATCGGGTGCTACACGCTGGGGGCGCTGCCGCCGTTCTGCGCCATAGACACGTGCGTCGACATGGGCGCCTCGATCACCATGGCCAAGGGCGCCGCCGACACGGGACTGCATCCCGCCGTAGCAGTGATAGGAGACTCGACCTTCACGCACAGCGGGATGACCGGACTGCTCGACGCCGTCAACGACAAGGCCGACATCACCGTCGTCATCTCCGACAACCTTACCACCGCCATGACAGGCGGGCAGGACTCGGCCGGCACCAGCCGCTTCGAGGCGATATGCGTCGCCCTCGGCGTCGATAAGGAGCATGTGCGGGTAGTGGTGCCGTTGGCAAAGAACATGGATGAGATCACCCGTACGATCCGCGAGGAGATAGATTACAGGGGAGTCTCGGTAATCATCCCGCGGCGCGAGTGCATACAGACCCTCGCCCGCAAGAGACGGAGGGAAATGTCAAAAAACAATCAGGAGACTGCGAAATGAAAAAGGATATAATTCTTTCGGGCGTGGGAGGACAAGGCATCCTCTCCATCGCCACCATCATCGGGGACGCCGCGACCCGCGCGGGGCTGAACCTCAAGCAGGCCGAAGTGCACGGCATGAGCCAGCGCGGCGGGGAGGTCGAATCGGGCCTCAGGCTCTCCGACACGGAGATACACTCCGACCTTGTGCCTCTGGGCGCCGCCGACATCATACTCTCGATGGAGCCTATGGAGGCGCTCCGCTACCTGCCTTTCCTGCACGAAGGTGGCTTCGTCGTCACCTCCTCGTCACCGTTCAGGAACATCGACCCCTATCCCGAGGAGGCGGTGCGGGCGGCCCTCGCCGGTCTCGACCGCGTGATCGCCCTCGACCTCGACGCAATCACGCGGGCCAATGCGATACCGCAGTCGGCCAATGTCGTGCTGCTGGGCGCCGCCGCCGGCATCATCGGCATCCTTTCGCCCGAGCAGCTTCGGGAGAGCATACGCAATATCTTTGCGGCCAAGGGCGAGCGGGTCGTCGAGATGAATCTCAAGGCTTTTGAAACAGGACGGGAGTATGGCGGCAGACAATAGGGTTTTCGCAAAGGAGCTGGTGGACGAGATCGTCGCACGGCTCAATATCGCCGATCTGGAGAACGCCACCATAGGCGAGGTGCTGCTGGTGGCCTCGGCGCTGGAGGAGAGGACCGGCATCCCGTTCATACGGATGGACCAAGGCTCCCCCGGCCTCCCGCCAAACCGTATCGGCATCGAGGCCGAAAAGGCGGCCCTCGACAGCGGCATCGTGTCGCAGTACCCCGCGGCGGCGGGTGTGGCCGAGCTCAAGGAGCAGGCGTCGCGTTTCGTCAAGGCATTTCTGGACCTCGACATCAGTGCCCGCGCCTGCATCCCGACGACCGGAGGCGTGGCAGCATCCTTCGCCTCGTTCATAGCCTGCACGCAGCGCATCAAGGGCAAGGACAAGGTCCTCTTCATCGACCCCGGGTTCCCGATACAGAAGTCGCAGCTCAAGATCCTCGGCATCGGCTGGGTGTCGTTCGACATATACCGCTACCGCGGCGAGGCGTTGCGCGGCAAGCTGGAGGAGATGATGGACGGGGGCGACATTGCCGCCATCGTATACTCGAACCCCAACAATCCGGCATGGATCTGCCTCGAGGAGTCGGAACTGCGGATAATCGGGGAGATGGCCGGCCGTTACGATGCCGTCGTCATGGAGGATATGGCGTATTTCTGCATGGATTTCCGCCAGAATCTCGGGCGTCCCTTCGAACCGCCGTATCCGCCTACCGTCGCAAGGTATACGGACAACTACATACTGATGCTCTCCTCGTCCAAGATATTCAGCTACGCCGGACAGCGTATGGCGCTGGCCTGCGTGTCGGACGCCCTTTTCGACCGCCACTACGGGGAGCTGGCCCGCCGTTACGGCGATTCGGGCATCTTCGGGCATACATTCATCGCCTCGATCCTGTACATGATCACGAGCGGCTGCACCACCTCGACCCAATTCGCCTACGCCGAGATGCTGAAGGCGGCATGCGAGGGACGCATCGACTTCGTCGCCGACACCTCCGTCTACGCCGAACGGGCCGAACGGATGAAACGCATATTTCTGGACAACGGCTTCCGCATCGTCTATGACCGCGATGTCAGCCGGCAGGTGGGCGACGGTTTCTTCTTCACGCTGGGATACGGCCGCATGAGCGGCGGCCGGCTGCTCAAGGAGCTGCTCTACTACGGCGTAAGCTGTATCAGCTTGGTGACGACGGGCAGCGAGCAGTCCGGCATACGGGCCTGCACGTCGCGCATGCGCGAGGAGCTGTACCCCGTGCTGCGGCAGCGGATGGAGTGGTTCCGCAAGGACCATCCGTCCGGAGACTGACCCGCCGCAAAAGTGCCTCCGCGGCGGCGCAGGCACCGGAATACGAATTCAAACTTATCAAAACGCTTTATGGGAATGATCTGGAACAAGAGCAAGGAGTGCATGAGTCGGGACGAGATGGCGGCCCTGCAGGGCAAACGGCTGCACAAACTCGTGGAACTCGTTTATCATAATGTGCCATTCTACAGGGAGAAGATGCAGGCGCTGGATCTGGCACCCGAGGACATCAACAGCATCGAGGACATAGTCAAGCTGCCGTTCACCACGAAACAGGACCTGCGCGACAACTATCCTGTAGGGCTTCAGGCGGCCAACCAGTCCGAGATCGTGCGGGTGCACGCCTCGTCCGGCACCACGGGCAACCCCACGATCGTCGGCTACACCCGCCGCGATCTGGAGATATGGAAGGAGTGTTCGGCACGCGCCTTCACCTCCTACGGTGTGACCCGCGACGACATCTTCTCGGTCGGCTACGGCTACGGGCTCTTCACCGGCGGCCTCGGCGCGCACTACGGTGTCGAGTACGTGGGCGCGACCGTCATACCCACCTCAACGGGAAATACGGACAAGCACCTGCGCCTGCTGCGCGACCTCAAGATCACGGGAATAGCCTGCACGCCGTCCTACGCGCTCTATCTGGCCGAGGCGATGGAGCGGAACGGCATGACCCGCAACGACATCGCACTCAGGGTCGGGGCATTCGGCGCCGAACCGTGGACCGAGAACATGCGTGCGGAGATCGAGGAGCGGCTCGGACTGCAGGCATACAACCTCTACGGCCTGAGCGAGATCATCGGCCCGGGCGTGTCGTACGAGTGCGAGTGCAAGCACGGTTCCCACATCTCGGAAGACCATTTCTATCCCGAGATCATCGACCCCGAGACACTGCAGCCCCAACCCTGCGGGACGACCGGCGAGCTGGTCTTCACCACGCTCACCAAAACCGGCATGCCCCTGCTGCGTTACAGGACCAAGGACCTCACATCGCTTATCTGCGAGCCGTGCGCCTGCGGCAGGACCAACGTACGCATGACTCGCATCATCGGCCGCAGCGACGACATGCTTATTATCCGCGGCATCAACGTCTTCCCCTCGCAGGTGGAGAGCGTAATCCTCGAAATGCCCGAGTTCGAACCGGCATACATGCTTGTCGTCGACCGTATCAACAGCCTCGACACGCTTCAGGTGCAGGTCGAGGTGCGCAAGGACTATTTCAGCGACGAGCTCGGCGCCATGCTCCAACTGCGCAAGCGCTTGGCCGACAAACTGAAGAGCGTGCTCTCCATCAGCGCCGACGTCCGCCTTATGGAGCCCAATTCCATTCCGCGCTCCGAGGGCAAGAGCGTGCGCGTTATCGACAAAAGACAATTAAAATGATCGGATTATGACTATAAAGCAGATTTCGGTTTTCTTGGAAAACAAGGGCGGCCGTCTGAACGAAGTGGCAAGGGTGTTGGCCGCCAATGACATCAACATGCTGGCGTTCTGCATCGCGGAAACGACCGATTTCGGCCTCATGCGGCTCATAGTGCAGGAGGTGGACCGCGCCGTGGAGGCCCTCCGCAACGCAGGCTTCGCCGTGATCCTCACGGAGGTGATAGCCATACACTGCCCCAACCGGCCCGGCGCCCTGTCGAAGATTCTGGAGAGTCTGGCCGAGGAGCACATCTTCATCGAGTACATGTATGCCTTCGCGCAGTCGGATAGGGCCGACGTCATCATCAACCCCAACGATCGGGAGAAGTGCCTGCAAATACTCAGGCAGAAACATCCCGACATCCTGTAATGAGCCGCCAGCATACGGGCAGACCCGTATGGCGCAAACAAAGCGGCGCCGTACCCGAACACAGGTGCGGCGCCGCTGTTTCATCCTCCGCGCAGATGGCGGCGCCGTCATACGAGGCTGCGCAGCGAGTCGTCGTTGAGCGCCTGCACGCCCTTCTCGGCAATCACCTCCCCCGTCCTCACGGGGTTGTCGGTGCGGAAGATCAATATGCCTTTCCCCGCCAGCAGGAACGAATAAAGGTAGGAGATGCCTATACCGGCCTCGCTCAACATGCGTACGGCATCGGCGGCACGTCCCGGGATGTTGTCCAGCTCGATCGCGAATACCTCCGACACGTCGGCCGAGATGCCCGCCCGTCTCAACGTCTCCAGCGCCCGCGCCGGCTCGGCGCAGATGATGCGGTAGATCCCGTATTCCACGGTGTCCGATATGGTCGAGGCGATAAGCTGTATGCGCGCCTCCTTGAAGAGTTCGAGCACCCGAAGCAGCGTCCCCGACTTGTTCTCCACGAAAATGGATATTTGTTGTACCGTCATGGCTCTGTTATATTAATGTTTTACGTAAATCGCGGACACGAACCGCCTTGCCCTCCTGCTTCGGGAGCGACCCCTTCGATACCAGACGCACGACCGGCGTGATGAGGATCTCGTCTTTCAGCTGGCGCGTGATCTCCTTGGTCAGCGCCTGCAGGCGGTGGTAGTCGTCGGAGAAGGCTTTCAGCTCGACCTCGACCGTCATCAGGTCGTTCGCCTCCTCGTTGGTGAGCGTGATGAGGTAGTCGTTGCCGAGTTCGGCGAACTGCATCAGCACGGTCTCGATCTGTATCGGGAAGATATTTACACCCTTGAGGATGATCATGTCGTCGCTGCGGCCCTTCATGCGGTCCAGCCGCAGGTGGTGCCGCCCGCAGGGGCATTCGCCCGGCAGGATGCGCGTAAGGTCGCGCGTGCGGTAACGCAGCAGAGGCATGGCCTCGCGGTTGATGGTCGTCAGCACCAGCTCGCCGACCTCCCCCTCCGGCACCGGTTCAAGCGTCACCGGATCGACTATCTCAACGATATAGTAATCCTCCCATATGTGCAGCCCGTTCTGCTCCGTACACTCGAAGGCCACACCCGGCCCGCACATCTCCGACATGCCGAACGAGTTGTAGGCCTTTACGCCGAGCATCTGCTCGATACGCCGCCGCTGCTCCTCGGAGTGGGGCTCGGCGCCTATGATGAGCGTGCGCAGGTGCGTGTCGCGGCGCGGGTCGATACCCATCTCCTCCATCACCTCGTACAGCCTGCCGGCATAGCTCGGGATGGCATGCAGCGCCGTAGTCCCGAAGTCGGTGATGAACTTGATCTGGCGCTTGGTGTTGCCGGCCGCGGCGGGCACCGTGAGCATGCCCAGCCGCTCGGCCCCGTACTGGAATCCCAGCCCGCCCGTGAACATGCCGTATCCCGACGAGTTCTGGAAGATGTCGCCCGGGCGCAGCCCCACCATATAGAGGCAGCGCGCCACGGCATTGGCCCATTCGTCGAGATCCCGCTGCGTATGCAGTATCACCGTAGGCGTACCCGTTGTCCCGCTCGACGAGTGCAGGCGCACCACGCGGCTCAACGGCACGGCCGACATCCCGAACGGATAGCTGTCGCGCAGGTCCTGTTTCGTGGTGAAGGGTATCCTGCCCAAGTCGGACAACGACCGTATGTCGTCGGGGGCGATATGGCTTTCGGCGAAACGCCTGCGGTAAAATTCGGTGTTCATACACTGCCTTACCGTCTTTTTCAGACGTTCCGTCTGCAACGCTTCGATCTCCGATCGGGTGAGTTTCTCAAATTCCGGATGCAAATACATGGCCATCTCAGTTTTAAAGCACTGATGCGAAGTTATGGAAAAAAGCGATAAAAATGACGTTTTGGCGCAGATTTATTCTCCCCTCACGGGTCCCGCATGCATAAAAATGCCGCACGGGACAACCGGTGAGAAAAAATCGGGTAATGATGCCAAAAATTGCGCCCGAAGCCGCACGCAGCGTAGGCCCTTTAAGGATCAGAGCCCCCAGACACTCAAGGCCGCGCCGCTACTCCTTGCGGGAATCCTCCGCGGAGTAATATATCATCCTCTTGGTCATGCCGCCGTCGATGACGATATTGGCGCCGTTGATAAAGTCGTTCTCCCGCGCCGCAAGGAACAACACCATCCTCGCAACATCCTCGGGAACGCCTACGCGGCCCGACGGATGCTGCAGGTGGTCCTCCCGTGTAAGGGAGCCGTAGTCGGAACACTCTATCCATCCCGGGCTGACGGCATTCACCGTGATGCGTGTGCCGGCCAGCGACACGCACAGCGTGTTGGTAAGCGACACAAGGCCGCCTTTCGATGCGCCGTAAGCCTCCCAATCGGCCTCGTTCTGGTGCCAGCGCGTCGAGGCGATATTGATGATGCGGCCATACCCCATGCCCCGGTTCGCCTCGACAAACTGCTTGCAGCACATGAAACTGCCGCAGAGATTGGTATCTATCACCCGACGGAACTCCTCGGGCGTGATCTCGAAGACGCTCTTCGAGAATTTGCTTATCGCGCCGTTGTTCACCAGCACATGCACGCCCCCGAAACTGCGCTTCGCATATTCGAACACGCCGCAAATGTCATCGTAGGAACAGAGGTCGGCCCGCAGGAAGCGTATATTGCCATCCTCGAAAACCGCATCGTTCAGATCCACCGCAACGACCGTATACCCCTCCGCGGCGAACATTCGGGCCGTCACCTTCCCTATACCGCCGGCGGCGCCGGTCACCACCGCCACTTTCCCGCTGTTATCTTCCATATTCCGCACACTTGTTTTTACTTTGAGACATACATGCTGAAGAACCGCCATATCTCGGTCCCCGTATCCATCACGTCGCCGGACCATGAATGGGAACCGCCCTCTATCTCATAGAGCCACACCTCGCACCCGCCGGCGCCGCCACGGTACCTGTGAGCCGTGACGCGGAGCCCGCTCGCGCCGGCAGGCAGCTCTTCGGTCTCCTCGTAAGTGCACCTGCCTGCCGCGGCCCAATAACCCACCGCCAGCGGCACGGCGATATAGGCGCCCCAGCCCCCTTCGTTGCGGGGGTCGCCGCACCAGAGCGAGGTGCTGTCGGCTGTGCCGTGCAGCTCCATGAGCGGAACGGGCTTCACGGCCTCCAGCTCACGGTACATCCACTCCAGCGTAAGCCCCGCTATCGGGGCGACGGCGGCGAATAGATCGGGCCGCCGATAGGCCATCAGATAGCACATCTCCCCGCCGTTGGAATGCCCCGTACAGAACACGTTTCGGGCGTCGAGCCCGTACTCCTTCACCAAAAAGCGGGCAAGGCTGCAGATAAAATCCACGTCGTCGGTCCGCAGCCCCTCCTGAAACGGGTAACCCACATTCCAGCAGGCATTCCCGCGGGCATCCTCGGCCCCCTGCGGGAAACAGGCCGCAAAGCCGTACCGGCGCGCGGCATCCAGAATACCGAACGCCTCGGGCGAGGCATGGCCGCCATAGCCGTGCAGCATCATCACTAGGGGCCGTCCGGCCGCGAGGCTGTCGGGCACATAGAGCCTGTAATGACGCTCCATGCCGCCGTGGCGGAATACGAAAAGGGAGTCGCCGTCCGCTCCGCGGCCTGCGGCGGAGGCGGAAAAGGCGGACAGAAGAAACGCCGACACGGCCAGCAGTAGTTTTCTTGTCATGGTCGGAATGTTCGGATGTTATCATTGCATGCCGCGTGCTCCGCCGCGGCATGCAATGATAAGCATAATAATGCAGAATCGCAAGCGGCAGCGGCGGCAGGAAGAAAGAGTGCATGACAGCCCGGCCGGAGAGCCGTTCTCCGGCAGCACTAATGCGGACGACCGCGCCACCCGATATGCCATGAGACCGGCACGTAGTGGGAAGAGGCACACAGGTTTACGGCCATGAACGGGGTAAAGAGCGGTCTAACCGATTGCGGCATGGTTTACGAAGGCCGACAGAAGAACCAAGAAAAAAACAGAGGATTGAAGTTTTAATTTAATGGTTTATCTGTCTTGTCATCTGAAAAAGTTATAATTTTGTTGCCGTTGCCGTATTTATTTGGAGGACAGGAATAATAATATCTCACTATAACAAGCACAAGCAAAAATAATCAGGCTACAAGTGAAAAATATGAATGTACTACAATATCATTATAAGCTGAAAGCATTAAAAGAAGCTGTAAACAATTTACTTTAATTACTAAATTATATGAACAAAAAAGGAAATAAAAAGCAAAGTTTTGCAACTTGTTTGATATGGGGAATGTTATGGGGAATAGTTTTTGGTGCTGCGATGGATAAGTTGGCTGTAGGTATTGCATTAGGAAATGTGTTTGGGACGATATATTACTTATTACGTGCAAACTCTGATAAAAACTCAAGTGATGAAAATAAAGAAAACTCTTAAACGAATATTATCTGATGAGCAATAATTATATCTTAAAGTGAGAGAATAATTGAGAAAAACAGAGAGCGTAAATTAAAGTGTGTCAAGTAAGGTAAAAAATAATAACTTTAGACACACTTTTTTATTATGAGCGAAAGATTTGATTACGAACAGTTCAAG
>CASFQF010000035.1 GCA_949296635.1 uncultured Alistipes sp.
CTTGGCGCCGCCGTCCTCCTCGATCGGCTCCGCCGTCACCGTCGTCCGCTCGAAGGCCATCGCCTCGCGCCCCTCCGCCATGGGCGGGTTGGCAAGGCTGTCGAGGCGGCTGCGCGAAACGGTATGCCACTGCGCCTGCACCGGCAGCGCCGCAGCCAGCAGCACCGCGCCCGCACATACCAGAAAGCCTGTCACTCCGCCCCTACGCATCGCCACGCCTCAATTGATCAGAGCCAGCCGTTGCCGCTGGCACCCTTGCGCACGGTGATGTTGAAGTTGTGCGTCTCGCCGTTCGAGGCCGTAATCGAAGCCGTCGTGACGCCCTCGCCCACACCCGTGAAGAGAGCCTTGCCCTCGGCCGTGATTACGCCCGTAGCCACCGCCGTATCGGTCACCTGCAACGTGTAGCTCAACGTCTCGCCGCCCACGAAATAGCGTGCCGGAGTCTCCGTGACGGCATTCTCCTCACCCGGAGCGAGATATATGTTGGGGAAGGACATCTTCGTGCCGGCGCTGTCGTCGGCAATGGCCGCCAGCAGCTTCTCGGCATCGACCATGCCTCCCGAACGTCCGTAGTATTGCGACAGAGGTATCGAGGTATAGCGCGTCTTGTCAAGGTCGGTGACATACATGTAGTAGTATTTCGTACCCGCCTGATATTCGTCGATGGACGAGGCGCTCTCTACAAGCAGACGCCGGAACTCCTCCGCCGTGAAGTGCTTGCGCAGCTGCGCCGCATACGAGAGGCCCAGCGCGGCAACGCCCGACACATGCGGGCAGGCCATCGACGTGCCCTCCATGTACCCGTATCCCGTACCGTTACTTACCTGAAGCGGCAGCGTCGAGAGCACGCATCCGACGGCACCACGGGCATTGTCCTCATCGAAGTACTCGTAATAGTAGTCTTGGTCGCCGCCCGGAGCCGATATATCGGTAAACTCACCGTAGTTCGAGAAGGTCGAGATTGTGTAGTCGGCGGCCGTGGCGTTCACCGAGACGCAATACTCCGCCGCGCCCGGGAAACCGCCCGCGGCCGCATACTCGTTGCCCGAAGCGAAGATGGGGATGCCGCCATCGACAGGACCGTTGGGCGAACCGGCGTTGTGCACGAAGTAGTCCAGAGCGGCCTTTTCGAGCGGGCAGTATGTCTCCCACTCCTCCTCCGTGGCGAAACTCGGAGCGTATTCATAAGCGTTAGCGGCAGGCGAGGCATAGCCCCAGCTGCACTGCAGGATCACGGCGCCGTTGTCGGCCGCATACTTGATTGCGCGCACAAGGCTTATCGTGCTGCTGGCCTTGTCGCCGGAGAATATCTGGCACGACATAACCTTTACGCCCGGCGCATCCTCCGTGCCGCCAGCAATCGAGGCGATGCCTTTGCCGTTGTTGTTGCGTGCGGCGATGACGCCCGCAACGTGCGTGCCGTGGCCCGTATCCGCCGAGGCGTCGCACGAGATCACGCCCGTATTGTTGATGAAGTCGTAGCCGAAATGGTCGCCCGCATATCCGTTGCCGTCGCGGTCCTCATACGAGACGTGCTCACCGGCAGCATCGCCGTAATAGGGCTCGTCCTCATTCTCCCACATGTTGTTTACAAGGTCGGGATGGCGCCAGTAGATGCCCTCGTCGAGTACCGCAACCACGATAGACGGGTCGCCCGTGGTGCGCTCCCATGCCTTCTCGCAATTCACATCCGCTCCGGCCCTGTACTTGGCCTGCACCTCCTCCACGGTCTTGCCGTCGGTGTCGCCGATGACGAAGTTGTCGCGATAGCCGCGGTTGATGATATGCCACTGCCACGGCAGCAGGGCATCGTTGTAGGCGTAATCGCCCGACGCGCGCGTCACGGCACGCTCCATCATGCGCCGCGACACGGGGATCGCCTTGCGGTCGTCGCGGTAGGCCCGCTTGATGACGCGGTTGGGCGTGGCCGTCTGCACCTCGCCTATCTGCGAGAGGCGCGAGATGACCTCATCCACCGTGAAATCCTTGCTGAAGCGCACCGCATACCACAGGTGCAGCCCTGCTTCGCGCGTACGCTCCTCGTTGCGCGCATCGACGGGGAAGATACGCTCCACTTGGCATCCCCCGAGCAGGTCAAACACCTCGTCGACCGACAATATGCCGCTGCGCGTGGCCGGAGCGCCGCAGCGCGTGGCCGCCACGCCGGCACTGTCGAGAATATCGCTCACGTAGGGGGCGAACTTTACTATTACCTCGCCTGTCATCTCGGCCGGCTCGACGGGTGCCGCCGGCGTCGTGCCGAGACCGTCATCCTTGGTACAGGCTCCGAAAAGGATCAACGACAATGCGCCGATCGCAATCATTAGAATATGTCTGTTCGTTTTCATCTCTGCATTCGATTATTTGCCCGAAGTGTCGGTCTCGCCGTCATCTCCGACGCCGTTCGCAAACTTCTTCTTCGTGTAGACCTCGTAGTAGTAGTTCAGATTGGCGGGCTGGTTGCTGAAACCGGCAAGGTTGCCCAGCTCGTCCTTGCCCTCCTGCGTGAATATCAGCGTGCTGGGATCCCACCAGTCGAGCGACGGGTGGTAGAGCAGCCACTCCGGCAATTCGCCCGTCAGACGGTTCAGGTTTATGGTGAACATCTTGAGCTGCGGCATCACACGTTTCACCGTGAGCATCTTGCGCGGCAGGGTGTCGGCACTGTTGATGATGTCCTGCTCGGTATAGTACCCTACCGTGTTGTCATCCTCGAACGAGGGGATACTCCCCTGAAGGTAGTTCACCGAAAGCACAAGGGTATCGAGGCCGGCCACGCCGTTCTTCTCGTCCGCAGTCCACTTGAGCAGCCACTCCGGAAACCGGCCGAACCGTTCGCCGTCGTATGCCGTCTCGTCGTAGAAACCGCCGAAATCGGTGGCCATATTGTTGCTCAGGTCATATATCAGCTTGCGCTGGTTGTTGGGCATCTTGAATACGTGCAGCTTTGGGAAGTTCTGCGGATTGATCATGTCGGGCACGGTCTGGAAGTTGTTGCTTCCCAGATCGAGGTACTCCAGATCCTTCAGGTTCTTGAAGTCCTCGTGCAGCTCGGTCAAACCGTAGGCGCCGATGGTAAGGCGTTTCAGGTGCTCCAGCTTGCAGATATACTCGCCCGTGCTGAGGCTGAGCTGGAACGTATTGACGTTGCTGTAGAACTGCAGCTCCTCGGCCCCCGTCAGATACTGCACCTCGTAGGGTATGCCCTCCTTGGTCGAGAGCATGTAGAATCGCGCGTACTTGACACGGCCCTTGAGCGAGTCGACATAGCCGTCCATACCCTCTTCCCACAGAACCACATTGTCCCAGTTCTCCATCCTTTCGCCCGAGCTCTCCCAGCTCGAACTCCACACCTCGAGCGTGCGGGCCATGCCCAGCAGCGCCACCGAGTCGCCCTCGCGCGTGCCGCGCTTGATCTCCTCCGCGGCATTCTGCCGTATCGTGAGCTTGTCGTTGCGCGCAAGCATGTCGGACGTGATGCCGCTCTCCTCCTTGGGGACGAACTCGATCTCGGCGATACGCTCCTGCGGCACCGAGTTGATGCCCCAGTTGAAACGTATCGTCACCTCGCGCGGACGCACGCCGCGGTCGAGCGTAAGGTCGTAATCGTCCGCACGCACCCAGCTGGTCACGTTATCGGGGATCTTGATGTCGAAATCGACATTCGACAGCACCTTGATGTCCAGATGGCGGTCGTCGAGCGTTGCGAAGTTGTCTATCGACACCTCGGGCTTGTCCAGCGTGATCGAATAGTCGACCCCATCCTGACGGATAGAAATCTCCTTGAACTCGGAGCTGTTCTCCGTCTTGGCAATGCGTACCACGCCGGTACGCACCTCCGTCGTCAGTGCCGAGTCGATTACGATCCTGCACTCACGGCAGCCGTAGCCGTTCGCCGGCGTTACGGTAACCCATGGCACCGATGCCGAGGCCACCCAGTTGTCCGAGGACGACACCTTGATGCTGCGGGTGCCGCCCGCCGCATCTATCTCGATCGAGTTGTTGTCGATGTCGAGAACGAGGCTCTCGCTATTGTTGCACCCGACCCATGCGGATGCCACGAGAAGCGACAATACGATATAGTTCAGTATTTTCATAGTTGCGTGTTATTCGAGCATTTCGGGACAATTCACTATATTCTGCGTCTTGTCGTATATGAGGTTGTAGGCCCCCGCCTGCCAGTAGTAGCATATATCGCCGGCGTCGAAGGTGATGTTGGGGTTGTCGCTGATGTCTAGGTTGTATATCATATACGAGATTGTATCGTCGATCTTGCGCAGGTCGTTCGACCCGATGAAGAGTCCGCGCAGGCCCGTATGCTTGTATATGCCCGTAGGCCACTCGCGCAGGCAGCGCGTACCGTCGTCGGCCCTCTGTCCGCGGACGGCATAGACCGTAAGGCCGAGGGCGTCGGTCGGGCCCCACGGGAACGACGCGAAGGCGTTGTACGACAGGTCCACCCCGTACAGATACGGCATGTTGCCCGCATGGAAGTCTTTGGGCAGCTCCGTAAGACGGTTGTAGGTGAGGTCTATGGAGATCAGGTTGGCCATATTCTCGGCCTTGGCAGGCGTGAAGCTGCCCTCCTCGAAGCCCGTCATGCCGTTGCCGCTCAAGATGATATAGCTGATCTGCGAGGCGCTCTTGGCGAGGCATGCGGGGTACTGCCTTATCTTGTTGCCCGAGAGCGTGAACGTGGTGACGTTGATGCCCTGATACTTGCCGTTGTCGCCGTTCTCGAAGCCCGTGATATTGTTGTATGCCAGCTCGACGCTCGACATCACATAGTCCGACTTGCTCGAGAAAATATCGGGCACCTGCGTCAGGTTGTTGAACGAGGCCGAGAACGAATCCAGATTGTCCAGACTGCAGAACAGGCGGGTGCCGTTGTGGTCCATCGACTTGAAGCCCGTGATCCGGTTATGCTCGAAATGGACCTCCTCGGGTGCAAAGTCGGGCCCGAAGGGCTCAACCTCGCCCGCAATCTTGTTGTATGCCAGATCGAGCAGACCGAGGCGCTCCATGCCTCCGATAGAGGCCGGAACCGACTCGAGGTTGTTGTCGCGGGCATAGAGCATCTGTATGACGTTCTTCGAGGCGCCCTGCGCAAAATAGTCTATGGCCTGCGAGAGCTCCTCATGCGTCCATCCGGGCACGGCCGCCGTGCCGGCATTGCACGATACGTTTACCTGCACGAGGGCCGGCAGGTCCTTTACCGTGGCCGGCAGACCGTGCATGTTGGGACAGTTGTATATCTCCAGCAGCGTACACGACTTCAGACGGCCGATAGAGTCGGGCAGCATCTCGATCGGGCTGTTGCCGATATAAAGGTATTCGAGTTTCGAGAGGCGGCCTATGTCGTTGGGAAGCGAGAGCAGGTTGTTGCAGAAGCGTCCCGCGATCACATCCTTCGGTTCGATCTCGAGATGGCGGCCCGTCTTGGGGTCGATGACCTCGGCCTCCGTGTAGCCCTGTTCGTAGAGCGCCATGGCGGGGCTCGTCAGCCCGTGCTCCTTGAGCGCCAAGGCGCACGGATATGACATCTGCGTCACGGGGTGCGTCGCCGCAAGGTACTGTTTGTTGTATTCCAGACGGTTGCGGTTGCGGTCGGCCAGCGACTTGCTCATGTCAAGCATCGGATCGAACGTACCTGTGTTCATGTCGTTGTGCGTACCGAGATACAGCTCCACAAGCTCCGTGAGCTGGCCTATGGCCGCAGGCATATGGCCGCTGATGCCGAACTCGCTCAACACCAGCTTCGCAACGCGGCCGTTGGAGTGCACCTCCACGCCGGGCTGGTCGCTCCACAGGTCGGGCGACTTGTTGAAGTCCCAGTTGCAGCCCTTGCTGTACGATTGTCCGCCGTAATACCAATTGGGGCCGTCGAGAGCCTCCCAAATGGCCTTCAGCGCATAGTTGTCCTTCATGTATTCGTCGGCCTCGCGCAGCGTGACGGCGACATATGCATCCGTCGTCTCGTTGTCCTCGACCGTGAACCGGCTCCCTTCCACCACCTCGTCGTAACGCTCCTCGAGCATGATGTCGTTGGTGTCGTAGGTCACATACCCCACAACCTCGTACGTACCTGCAGGCAGCGACAGCAATGAGTCGCACGTGATCGACGAGGTCTGGTAGCCGAACTCGTCGCTCTCGGCATCCTCCTCGTCGAAGTGGATCGAGAAATCGGCCTCAAGGCCCGTAAAGGTAATTTCCGCCTCGTCCGAGTCGACCTTGTGTATGGTCATGTCGAACGTCTTTATCTCATCGAAGGTATACTCGCGCGAGACCTGCGTCGTGCGCGTCGGCGCGGGATCGTAGTCCAGCTCGCCGTCGAAACCCTCGAAACTTTTCTTCAAATTGAATCGCACCTTTCCGCGCGGCGTGACATTCACCGTGAGGTCATGTACGGTAAGGCCGCCCGCCACCACATTGAGGGTAGTGTTCTCGGTGGTGCCGCGGTAGAGCGGCTCGTCGCCCGCGTCGTAGAGGATGAAGGCGACAATCTGATACTCTCCGGCCAGAAGCTGCAACTTGTCGCTGCGGATGCCGTATTCGGCACTCTCCCTGTCCGCATAGTTGAGCGTCAGGGTCTGCGCGATGGTCGTGTTCCCCGACAGCAGGCGTATCTCTATTTTGCAGGCATCGGACAGATAGTCGAGTTCCTCGACCACGGCACGTGTGCCGTTACGCTCCGCGCTCTGCTGCGATGCGGGCGCCGACGCCTCCTTGTAGAGCTTGAACTGTACGTATCCGTAGTCCAGCTCGCGATTGTCTACACCGCCGTCATCGGCGCAGCCCGCGGCAAAGAGCGCGGCCACGGCCGTCATAACGGCGATTATTGCATTGTGTCTGAAAAGTTTCATAAAAAACCTTGTCTTGAAAACTCTTTAATTATAGTTCAATGAAAACGGCGCCCCGCCCCATTCAACGGGGCACCGTCAATCATCCGGACACCGGCCGCGGCCGGCATCCCGTCACATTAGTAATTGCGCACACAAATAACACGTGCCACTACTTGGTAGTTCGAATCGTAAAATGCGACCGAACCCTTGCTGCCCTTCTCGCCCGACGACAGATCCTCGCCCGACATGCCTATGATGCAATAGCCCGGGCCAACCATTTCCGACGCGGCATCGTAGAATACCAGCCACTCGTTGCCGTAGGGATATATCATGGTCGTCTTGTAATCGCCCGAGATCTGCAGCTGCAGCGAGCCCTCGCTCATGCTCTGATTGTTGTAGGTCAGACGGTAGAGCTTGCCTCCCATCTCGATCTCGCCGGCATATTCGGCAACGTCGGGATCCGATTCGGGGTCAACGCCCGTAAGGTCCTCCAGCGAGAAGAAACCGTTGTTGAGATACCACTCGGCCTCCGCAGAGTATGAGATCTCAAAACCGCCGTCGCCCGAGCCGCCGGCCTTCTCCTGCTCGACCGTAGCGAAGATATAGGGCTTGTACTCCTCCTTCAGGTCGAAGCTGTAGTCATCCTTGAGCAGCTGTCCGTCCAAGTCGCCGTTCTCGTCGATCTCGGCGGCCAGCGTCTGCGGCAGGGCTACCAGCACGGCACTGCGGGCTTCACCAATGTTGGGCGTAACCGAAACGGTATAGTTGTGGCTCTGGAAGATTCCGCCTTCCTCATCCCACGTATCGGCAATGGTCACCCAGTCGGTCATCTCCTTGGCCGTATAGTAACCGCCGTAACCGTCGGGAAGAAGCACAAGGAACTTCAGGCCGGCAGTGCTCGATACGCTCGATACGGCATTCTCGGCGGTGCCGCCGTCGAGGCCGGAGATATACTGTCCGTCGGCGTTGAATGAAAAGACGGCATTGGCCTGCTTGTGTCTTACAAGGTCGCGGAAGGCCGGCATCGTCACGCAATACTTGTTGTGTGCGTTGTTGCCCGGATCCTCGGCCTTGTCTATGTTGGCGTCGTAGAAGTCGACAATGCCGACGCCGCCGTCGATATTCTCCTCGGTGAACAGGCCGCTTACCATAACCTGATAGGCGCCGTCCTCACCCTCGATGGGCGTCTGCGTCACCTCGAGCCATGCAGGGGCAGATGCCAGCCACTCGAAGTTGCTCGTCGTCTTGAACACATACATGTAACCGCCGACACGTATGGGCCAGCGAAGTGCCATAGCGCTCTCGGGAGCGGTTTCGGGAACATCCTCACCGCTGTACTTCTCCAGAGCCGTCTCCGAATACTCGAACGGCATGACGAAGTCGTCCTCGGTCTCGTCATAAACCGATGCATAGAGGTCGAACGTACGGGCCGTGGTGCCGCGCGTAACCGTGGCTATGACCTTCGTCTCGCCGCCCATCGTAAGCGACACCTCGCATACGGGGGCCTCGTCGAAGAGCTCCTGCTCCGAGGTGGCCACGGTAACCGTTACCGGCGTAGTGCTGGCCTTGCCCGAGATCGAACTTACGGCCATCTCGCCGTCCAGCAGGTCGAACCACTTGGCCGTCTCGCCGTCCGTAGGAATGCTTACCGTCCAATCGAGGTTGGGCGTAAACGTAATATTGCATGTAGTCTCTCCCGCAGGGATAGATACGGCTACCTTCTCGGGAAACTCGGGCTGTATTACCGGATCATCGTCCGACTTGCACGATGTGAACAGCATTACGGCGCTTCCCAACAGAATAGAAGTCCATTGTAAAACTTTCATAAGGCTTTGGTTTTTGTTGTACTTATAATACTATAATTAAAGAGAATGGGGGTTTGATCATTTTCTCTGCATTATACGTCACATATAGTCGCGCGGATCGCGGGCGCCCGACATGTTCTCCTCCTGCTTGAGGCGCACGGCCTCCTCCAGCGACACCCACTCCAGAATATTGTAGTAGTCGCCCACGGTGCCGACCATCGTGCCCATATCCTTCAGGTAGACATAAAGCCATACAGCGGCAAAACGCTGGCACGTATTGTAGTACGAGAAGTTATTGGGGCTGACCGTACCCAGTATCCTGTCGTCGGCATTGATCTGCCCGAAGACCGTCTGCTCGTCGCTCAACACTTGGTCCTCGTCCATCTCGATGGCCGGATTCTCCGGATCGTCCGTATTCAGGCGCATCGTCACGTCGTAGCCGTCATACAGGAAATCGCGCAGGATGATGGTATTGGGTTCCGTCGGGTGCTTCTCGGTGAGGATCAGCCGCTGGTAGTTCATGTCCAGCGCGCTCGGATAGGTGTAGAGCAGCATCGAGGTCACAACGCACCACCCCGTGAAGGTATCCTCCTCGCAGTGGCAGCCCTTGTAGAACACGACATCCGTCTTGTCGTAGTCCTTGTAGAGGTCGTCCCACACCACCTGCCCGGGCATCACCAGCTTGAGCGTGAAGCCCAGAGAGTCCGTAGCCTCGATATGGTCGTATATGCCGGCCACCTCCACGTTGGCGGTGCGCTCGCCCGCCTTGATGGTGACCGTATTCGAGCGCAGGCGGTAGTGGTAGCCCTCGATGGCGTTGCTGCCGCGGTCCACCACCTCCACACCGATGGTGCGGTCGTAGTCGCACGCCACCGTCGACGCTATGGGAACGATGAAATACTCCTCGTCGGGGAAGACCATGTTCGTCGACAGCGTATCCGTGAACATGATGTATTCGGCATCCGAGTATATCGTTTTACCCGAGTCGCACCCCACGGCGAGCAGGCCCGCCGTCAGGGCGGCAAACAACAATGCGGTAATTCGTCTCATGATTCGTATCTGTTTGTCGATATTTCGTTAATTATTGCTTTCATTGGGTTCGACCTCCGATCCCGGGGCCTCCAGCTCATGCCGCGGTATGGGCCATACGAAGCGCGGGTCGTCGGCCTCGATCTTGAGCGAGCTGCCCTCGTAGAGCGAGTTGGTCTGGGGCGTACGCTCGAAGCCCATATGCCAGCGCTTGAGGTCGTTCAGGCGGAAACCCTCCATGTAGAGCTCGCGCACGCGCTCCTCCGAGATGGTCTCGAGCCAGTTGCCGCTGCCGACCGTTATGGCGCCGGCGCCGCCGCTGTAACGCTTCGAGCGCAGCGTCGTCAGGTCCTTGCTCGCAGCCGTATAGTTGGGCGTGGGCAGGTTGCAGTATGCCTCGGCGCGTATAAGGTACTGCTCCGCAAGACGGAACAGCTTGGGCATGGAGTACATGTACATGTTGGCCGCCGAGATGAGGTTGCGGTTGCCGAAATACTTTATCAGCAGGGGCCACGTCAGCCCGTTGGCATATCCCGTGATGTAGGTATAGAAGTAGGCCCCGTAGCGCAGGTCGCTGTCCGAGTATGCGTCCAGCACCCACTGCGCCGGAACATAGTCGGGATAGGTATACATATAGTCGCGGTCGGCATTGAGGAACACCTGTCCGAGGGCCCCGCCGTATGATGTGGTCGTGAAGCCCAGCTCCCAGATGATCTCGAAGCTCGAGTCGTAGTTCCACATATACGTCAGATAGGTGTCCGTCGACGAGTAGCTCACCGTGCCGTCGGCCAGCTCGAAGGCGTCGTTGTCGATAAGCATCGTGGCGTAGTCGATGGCCGTCTGCCAATCCTGCATGTTGAGCGCCACGCGCGCATGGAGCGCCTGTGCCGCAGCCGCCGTAGCATAAATCGAGTTGTATTGGTCATAGTCGTTGTCGAGGCGCTCCTCCGCCTGCTCCAGATCATCTATGACAAATGCGTAGGAATCCTTGAGCGATGCGCGCCTCATGGGCTCGGGCTCGCTGTACTTCGTGCGGATAACCACGCCGAGCTCGTTCTCGGCCGTAGCGGGGTCGTACGCCTTGCAGAAGCACTCCAGCAGTTTCGAGTAGCAGAGCGCGCGCACCGTATAGACCTCGCCCGTGTACATGTCGAGGTTGTCGAGGTTCGCCACATCGGTCTCCTGCGCCATCACCTCGTCGATATTCTCGAGATAGAAGTTGCAGCGCGCGATGATCGTATAGAGAGCCGCATAGACCGACTCCACATCGCTGTCGGTAGAGAGAATATCCCACTGCCAGATGCTGCCGTAGACATTGGTGAAGTTCTCGACGGCATATACCAGATCGGCCTGTATGTCGGGCATGACGGTGAGCGAGCCGCTGAAGAGAGCGCTGCTCTTCAGGCCGGCATAGATGCCCGTAACCACCTGCTCGGCATCGCTGTAGGTATGCATGGCCTCACCCTCGGGGATCGACGACCCGGGCACTTTTTCGAGGCACGAGGTGGGCCCCGCCATCAGCGCAAGGGCCGCAAGATAATATTTTATACTTCTTAACATAGTCATTGTCATGCGTTTAGAACATAAGATCGAGGCCGAAGGTGAATTGGCGCGACATGGGATATTGTGCCTGATACATGTTGCCCACGCCCTCGGGGTCGAGACCCGAGAAGCCCGTTACGGTAAACAGGTTCTGCGCCTGCGCGTAGATACGCACGCCCTCGATGAAACGGGTGCGGCGCAGTAGCTTCGTCGGCAGGCTGTAGCTGAGCATGACGTTCTTCAGGCGCAGGAACGAGGCATCCTCCAGAAGGCGGTCGTCGAACTCCGTATAGATGCCGTGACGCGGTATGTCGGTGATGTCGCCGGGTTCCTTCCAGCGGTCGAGCAGGCGCCGCGACTGGTTGTAGGAGCTGTAGCGGCCGTTCGACTCGTCGAAGTAGCGGTCGTTGTTTATCATCCAGCGGTCGGCCACCCACGAGAACTGCGCCGACAGCGACAGTCCCTTCCACGAGAGGTTGGTGCCGAAACCGCCGATCCACGGCGCCGTCATGCTCTTGCCGACGAGCACCTTGTCCTCGTCGCGCATCTCGTTCGTCAGCTCGCCGTCCTTCGTATACCACAGGGCGTCGCCGTTGACGGGGTTGACGCCCGCAAAACGGTTGATATAGAACTCGCCCGAGTCGTGGCCCACGACGAGTTTCATCGACGTCTGCGACATCTCGTACTCCTGCACGCCGTTGTATAGCTCAAGAATACGGTTGCGGTTGTACGACACGTTGGCATTTACCGACCACATGAAGTCCTTGGCCGTCAATACCGTACCCGTAACGTTGAGTTCGACGCCGCGGTTGACCATCACGCCGATGTTGTCCCAGCGGTAGCCGTAGCCCTTGTTGGCATACGGCTCGGGCACGAGCATCAGCATGTCCGAGGTACGTTTGTTGTAGAACTCGAGGTCGACGTTCAGGCGGTTCCAGAACCCGAGGTGGAAGGCGAGGTTCGTCGTCCAGAGCTTCTCCCATCCGAGGTTGTCGCTGCCGGGCTGCGAAGGCGCGATACCGGCATCGCCGTAGTAGTCCGAGCCGCCCGTAACAAGAGCGAGGTGCTCGTAATTGGGTATCGACGAGTTGCCCGAGGTACCGGTGCTGACGGCGATCTGGGCGTTGGTGAGCCAGCGGCTCGCCTCGTCCATGAACCGCTCCTGCCGCAGGTTCCACATGAAGCTCACGGACCAGAATCCGGCCCAGCGGCGGTCGGCGCCGAAACGCGACGAGGCGTCCGTACGCACCGAGAAGTCGGCATAGTAGCGGTTGTCGTAGTTGTACTCGCCGCGGCCGAAGAACGACAGGTAGGCGTAGTCGTCATCGGTGGTATCGCTCCACGACGAGGCGCGCGTACCGGTCGATATGTTGACCAGACGGTCGTTGTTCTGCCCCTCGGTCAGGATCGAGAAGTCCTCATAGTGGTAGTCCACACCCTCCTGTCCCACGAGGAAGTTGAACGAGTGCTTGGCACCCTTGCGGAACTGGTAGTTCACCGTATTTGTCACCGAGAGCGACATGCCGTCAGTCGAGATGCGCTGTGCGCTGCCCTCGCCCAGATTGGGGCCGTAGCTCGGCGTCGAGGTGCCGAAGCCCGTCATGTGCGAGTAGTCTATGCTGAACTGCGAGCGTATCGTCAGCCCCTCGATAGGCGTAGCCTCGGCGAAGAGGTTCGACACCAGCTTGTACTTCTTGTACTCGCGGCGGTTCTTCTCGAGCCACTCGAGCGGGTTCTGGCCGTCGCCCTTCCACGTGCCGTCGTCGACCGAAGCCAGCGACCCGTCGGGGTTGTAGGGATTCCAGTACGGGAGCATGAAACGCGCGGCCGAGATGGGTGTCACCAGCGTATACGACCCCTCGTCGGCCTGCTCTATGCCTTGGTAGTTGAGCATGGTGTTCGTGCCGATCTTGAGCCAGTCGGCGGCACGCTGCTCGACATTGGCGCGCAGCGAGTAGCGGTCGAAATACGACCCTACGGCGATACCGTCCTGATTGTAGTAGCCGCCCGAGACGTAGTAGTTCGTTCGGTCGTTGGCGCCCGAGACCGAGAGCTCGTAGTTCTGCAGCAGCGCCGCGTTGTTATATACGGCGTCGAGCCAGCTGACGTCCGTCTTGCTCAGCAGGTCGTAGTTCTTGCCCGACGTAAGGCCTATCTCCTTCTCGTACTGGATTCGCTCGGCCGTATTCATCAGGTCCCAGTTGCCCTGCGCCAACTGCGAGAATCCGAGCTGCATGCGGTATGAGATATTGGGCTTCGAGGCCATCTGACCGCGCTTGGTCGTGATGACGACCACGCCGTTCGCGGCGCGCGCACCGTAGATAGATGTCGACGAGGCATCCTTCAGCACCGAAATCGACTCGATGTCGGCGGGGTTGATGGTGTTGAAGTCGGCACTCGAGATCGCGGCGCCGTCGAGGATGTAGAGCGGGGCCGTTCCCGAGTTGATCGAGTTGGTGCCTCGGATGCTGAGCGTCGCGGCGACACTCGGCTCGCCCGAACTCGAGAGTACCGTCAGGCCCGGAACCTGTCCCTGCAGCGCCTGATCGAACGCCGCCGTAGGGGTGTTCTCGATCTTCTCGGCCTTGACCGTCGAGACCGAGCCGGCGATGGTGCCCTTCTTGCGCACGCCGTAGGCTATCACTACGACATCCTCGAGCGATTGCGTTTCGGGCTTCAGCTCGACATTGTGTTTCAGGGTTGCGGCGCCCTGCGGGACGGTGTACTCCACAACCTCGTATCCGACATAATAATAGGTGAGCACGTCGCCGGGCTTCACCTCCACGGAGTACGAGCCGTCGATGAGCGTACTCACACCGCTGTTGTCGCCCGCAATCACATGTACTCCGACAAGAGGCTGCTTGTCCTCTGCCGAAGTTACGACACCGCTTACCGTGACTGTCCCGCCGCTCTGCGCCAACGCAGGCAGCGCGAACATCAGCAGCGCGATGTTCATGAGTAGAGATTTGGGTTTTTGCATGGTGAAAATACCTTCTTCTTACGTTGCAAAAAAACGATTGCCACAGACCGCACGATGCGGTACTCGTCGAGTAACCATCACGACGATCCGATTTTGTCTATCGTTCGTTCCTAAAAATTTATATATTGATTGTTTGCACTTATGCCTTCCGGACAATAAATCGCTATTCCCGCCGCAGAAGTAGTAAAAATTATCTTACAACATATATTTATACATTACAATTTCTTATACCCCCGCATTGCCGGCGCTCCCTCATGCCTGCGGCACATCGCATCTGCCGCATGCCGGCACAATGGTATCCGCAACGACATAAAGCCGTTGCGGCGGCACCCGCCCGCGGCATGCCGGAACATGCATAAGGCGCATATTTATGCCTGTTTCTCGCATCCCGCCGCCTGCGCCGCGTTTCCACGCCACCCCCCCCCTCCTGCCGCCGGGCATATTATACGGCATTTTTCATTTGTCTATCCCCGGACCTTTATATATCTTTGCCATTACAAAGCCCTTGCGGATAAAAGAGAGAACCATATACCTTATATTATGACAGCAAAGACATTGATGGCTGCCGCTGCGGCGGCACTCGTAGCTTCGTGCTCCGCACCCGAGGCCGTGAAAAACGACCTGCGGGCTCCGGCATACCCGCTCGTCACGATCGACCCCTACACCTGCGCGTGGTCGACGACAGACCGCCTATACGACAGTCAGGTGAAGCACTGGACGGGGCGCGACTTCCCCCTTATGGGGACGCTGCGCGTCGACGGCAAGCTCTACCGTTTCATGGGCGCCGAGGACATACCCATGGAACCGCTGGCCCCGATCTCGTACGAGGAGCCGTGGCAGGGACGCTACACCTTCGACGCGCCCCGCGCCGGCTGGGAGAGCCGCGACTTCAACGACAGTGCGTGGAAGGGCGGTGCGGCCGCCTTCGGTACGCCCGAAGGGCCCAACGTGCAGACACTCTGGCCCACGAAGGACATATGGGTGCGCCGTACGATAGAGATAGACCCCGCACAGCTGGCCGGCGGCACGCTCTTCGTGAAGTATTCGCATGACGACACCTTCGAGCTCTACTTCAACGGGCAGCAGATCGTCGCCACACCCTACGAGTGGAAGCAGGACCGCTGGGTGGAGATACCGGCCGAGCTGGCCGCGACGGCCGCCGACGGCCGCATCGTGCTGGCGGCGCACTGCAACAACCGTACGGGCGGCGCGCTGGTGGACATGGGCCTCTACCGCCGCGACAACAACTCGCAGGTGATGACCGCCACGGCCGAACAACTCTCGGCCGACGTGCAGGCCACAAATACGACATACGAGTTCGCCTGCGGCGGCGTCAACCTCACGCTGCGCTTCACGGCGCCGCTGCTGCTCGACAACCTCGACCTCGTATCGCGCCCCGTGAACTACATAACCTACGAGGCCGCGTCGAACGACGGCGCGCAGCACGACGTCGAGATATACTTCGAGGCC
>CASFQF010000036.1 GCA_949296635.1 uncultured Alistipes sp.
CCCGACACGCGCCTTGTGGCGCAGCCGCGGCAGCCGGAGAGCCTGCGGCGCATACCCGTTGTGCAGCGCGACGACGCCGCCCCCGCCGCGGCCTGCGGCTATGCCGTGGGCGACAGGGTCGAGCACCCGAAGTTCGGCGCGGGCACCGTGGTGCGCATCGAGAGCCTCACCACCGACCACAAGGTTGTGGTCGACTTCGGCGAGTACGGGCAGAAGACGCTGCTGGCCAAGTTCGCCAAGCTGCGCAAGCTATGACGCCGCCCCGAAAAAGCGTCCCATACGTCACCGAAACTGTCGCATAGGAGACCTTCGGGCGCCAAAAGCGGTGCCGCGGGGTGCGCTGCCGGACACATTTCGAAAAAAATCGTTACATTTGTTGACCAAACGAGCGATCATGACACTCAAACAACGATACGACGGCATCATCGGATGGTTCTCGGACCACATGCCGGCGGCCGGAAGCGAGCTGCACTACAAGGACCCCTACCAGCTTCTGGTGGCGGTGATACTCTCGGCGCAGTGTACCGACAAGCGGGTGAACATGACCACGCCGGCCCTCTTCGAGGCCTACCCGACGCCGCAGGCGATGGCCGCGGCCACGGCCGAGGAGATCTTCCCCTACATACGCAGCATATCGTACCCCAACAACAAGGCCCGCAACCTCGCGGCGATGGCGCGGATGCTCTGCGCCGAATTCGGGGGCGAGGTGCCGAGCGACCTGCAGGCGCTGCAGCGGCTGCCGGGCGTAGGGCGCAAGACAGCGAATGTCGTGGGGGCCGTGATCTGGAACAAGGAGGTGATGCCTGTGGACACGCACGTCTTCCGCGTCTCGGCCCGCATAGGGCTCACGCGGGGCGCCAAGACCCCCCTGCAGACGGAACTGCAGCTCGAAAAGAACATCCCGCCGCACCTGCTTCCCGTGGCGCACCACTGGCTCATACTCCACGGGCGTTATGTCTGTACGGCGCGGGCGCCCAAGTGCGGCGAGTGCGGCATTGCGGCGTGGTGCCGCACCCGGGCCGAGGCCCTGCGGAGGGAAAAATCCGCCGCCGCACCCCAAAAACAGGAATAAAAGCATATCTTCTACACACCCGCCCGCGGCGGGACGAAAACAGCCGTTAAACCTAAACAAGTTTTCCGACTTATGAACACAGCATTATCGAATCTCACCGCCAAACTGCGCGGCACGGCCGCGCTCCTCGCCATAGCCCTTACGGCGGCGGCAGCGCTGTCGCTCCCCGCCTCGTGCAAGGAGGACAAGAAGACCGACGAAGAGAAGAAGTTCGTCGAGGGAGTTATCATACCCGCCAACAACGTCTCCGACTGTTCGATGTCGGAGGCCAACATAACCGTCACCTTCGAGACCAAGGAGGCCTACACGCTCGAGGTGAGCGATCCCGAGATGCTCGTCCTCAACACGGCCGACGCCTCGGGCGACGCCGCAGGCAAGCACTCGGCCCGCGTCACCGTCACGCGCAACGACTCGCCCGACGAGCGCACGGCACAGCTCCTCATCACGGTCAAGGGCTACAACCGCACCATCCTCTACGAGTTCGTGCAGTCGGCGGGCGCCGAGGACCCCGTGGTCACGTGGATCGACGAGCGCCTGAGCAAGGAGTATTATTGGCTTGACGAGTACAACGAGAAGCGCCCGGCCTTCGATTTCTCGCTCACCTACGACAAGTTCCTCTCGTCGTCGCTGCTGAGCCTCACCACCAACGGCATGGACGGCGGCCGCTACGACGACGGTACGCGCTACATATACTCGTACATCGTCCGCACGGGCCCCGCAGGCTCGGCATCGGGTACGCGCGCCGCGCTGCAGACTACGGGTCTGGGACTCTACCTGTGCAACATCGTCTGGACGCTCGACGAGCTGCGCATGGGCTTTGCCGTGGAACATGTCTACCCGGGCTCTCCGGCCGAGAAGGCGGGCATACAGCGCGGCGACATCATCTCGCAGGTCAACGGCATGGACATCACGCGCAGCAACATGGAGGAGCTGTGGTACAACATCTACTACAACCAATACTCGCAGGTGTCGCTGCACAAGATCAACTGGTGGGCCACGGACCTCGAGGACGAGGCCTCGCAGATGGACGTGTCGCTCACGGCGGGCTCCTACTATGCGAGCCCTGTGGCCTACCACGGCATCCTCGACATGCCCGACAACATTGCCGGCCAGCCCAACAAGATCGGCTACCTGTCGTATCTGGGCTTCGAGGCGGAGTATGACGACGAGCTTGCCGCGGCCATGGCCGACCTTAAGGCCGGCGGCGCCACGGACCTGATCCTCGACCTGCGGTCGAACGGCGGCGGCTCGGTCAACTCGAGCATCAAGCTGGCGAGCATGATCCTCGACGCCAGCTATGCGGGCAAGGTATACGCCAAGCTGCGCCGCAACCCCGCCAACCCGTACGGGGACGAGGAGTGCCTGATCACCGGACAGGCGACGAACCTCGGCATCAAGCACCTCTACATCATCGCCACGGGCAGCACCGCCTCGGCCAGCGAGATGGTCATAGCGGGCCTGCGGGGCCTCGACGTGCCCGTCACGATAATCGGCACGCGCACCGAGGGCAAGAACTGCGGCATGGACGTCATGGTGCGCACCATCGACCGCTACGACTACGAGTTCGCCCCCATCACTTTCCTCAACTACAACGCCAAGGATTTCAACGACTATGCCGACGGCTTCGAGGCCGATGTCGACATGACGACCTACTTCGCCGACGACGCCGACAAGAACCACGTCCAGAACGCCAAGATGTTCCCGATGCCGCTGGCGCCGTGGGGCATGGCCACCTACGACTTGGCCCTCCACGAGGCCATGACGCGCGTCACGGGCGGCACGCTCAAGACCGGGACTGCGGCGCCTGCGGCCGTCACGCGCGGCTTCGTCCCGGGCAGGGTGACGATCGCGCGCCCCGAGCGCCCGGGCATGACCCTTACCGAGCAGGAACGCACGCAGATCCGCGAGGCACAGGCACGATAACCAAAACGACAATAGAGATGAACCTACGAAACACTATCGCCGCCGCACTCCTCTGTTCGGCGGCGATCGTCGTACCGGCACGGGACGCCCGCGCCGCGGCGGCGGCAGCATCCGTTCCCCGCAGCATTGCCGCGGCGGACAACCGCGGCGGCAGCGGCACCTACCGCATAACCCACGGCCCCTACCTTCAGGGGCTCACCGCAGACGGCGTGACGGTCGTCTTCACCACCTCCGAGCGGGGCTTCTCGCGCGTGGAGGTGCGGCGCCGCGGCACAGACGGAGCCCGCACGTGCGTCGCCGTGAAGGACGGCCTCGTCGCGGCATACGACACCGGCAACGCCATACGCCTCGACTCGCTGGAGGCGGCCGCGGAGTACGAGTACCGCATCGTCTCGACGCGCATCGACTCGTTCGAACCCTACCGCATCACCTACGGCGAGAGCGTCACCACGCCGTGGTACGCCTTCCGCACGCCCGACCCCGCGGCACGGAGCTTCTCGTTCGTTGCGATGAACGACATACACGACACGCCCGAGCTGTGCCGGCGCCTGCTCGAAGGTCAGCCGCTCGACAGCATCGACATGGTCTTCTACGTGGGCGACATGATGAACTACTTCGAGCGGCCCGAACAGCCCTACGAGAGCTTCATCGACGTCTCCGTCGACCTCTTCGCGCGCCACAAGCCCTTCGCCGTGGTTCGGGGCAACCACGAGACGCGCGGGCGGCTGGCGCGCACCTACGACCGCTACATACACAACACCCCCGAGGGGCATTACTACGGCTTCTACACCTTCGGCGACACGGCCGTGGTGATGCTCGACTGCGGCGAGGACAAACCCGACAGCCACGAGGTATATGCTGGGCTTGCGGCCTTCGACGCCTACCGCCTCGAACAGGTACAGTGGCTGCGGGAGGTGCTCCGCAGCCGCGAGTTCCGGCGTGCGCGCCACCGCATCGTGCTGCTGCACATACCTCCCGTCGACGAACGCATGGCGCCGCAGGACGAGGCCCTCGTCAGCGAGATGATGGAGTGGCACGGCAACGTGCACTGGGGAGAGATCCTGCTGCCGCTGCTCGGCCGCACGCGCATCGACCTCATGGTCACGGCGCACCAGCACTCGTTCCACCTGCTGCCCGCACTGAAGGGGGTGCACGACTTCCCGATCGTCATAAACGACAACCGCAGCGCCATGACGGTCCGCTGCGACGGCGCGGGCATACATGTCAAGGTTACCGACATGGAAGGCACGGTCAAGCTCGATACCACGTTCGACTAACGGGCCCGCGGGCGGTGCGGCTGCCGCGTGCGCCGCGCCGCGGCATACATATTCCACCGCCGCACCCCCTGCCGGGGAAGGATACGGGGCGGCGCGGTAAAACGGCAACGGGCCGGCATCTGGGAAGGATGCCGGCCCGTTTCGTACCGCCGCCGCGCGGCCTAACGGTCGCCGAAGCGGAAGACGTAGGGCATGTATGCGTATACCCCCTTGCGGCCGATCATGCTCTCGATGCGGCGGTACTCGCCGTAGAGCTCGCCCAGCTCATTGCGGGCGGTGATCTGCTCGCGCACCTTGATGTTGAACGACTGGAGCATGGCCATGAGGCCCGTCATCTCGTCGGTCAGTTCGACGATGCGGTAGTTGTCGCCCAGACCCGCCTTGTCGATGGCCACGGCCAGCGCGGCCTTCAGGCCGCCGCACGTGTCGACGAGGCCTATCTGCTGTGCCTGCACACCCGACCACACGCGGCCGCCGGCGATGTCGAGCACCTTCTCTATGGGGAGGTTGCGGCCTTCGGCCACAAGGGCCGTGAAACGGGCATAGACGCGGTCCACGCCGCGCATGACGGCCGCATACTCGGCGTCGTTGAGCGGTTCCATGCCGCTGGCGGCATCGGCATAGCGGTTCGTCGTGACGGCATCGTATGTTATGCCGAGCTTATCCTTGAGGGCCTTGCCGAATGCGGGCAGCTGGCCGTATACGCCGATCGAGCCGGTGAGGGTCGTGCGGTCGGCGACGATGGCGTCGGCGGGGGCCGAGATGTAGTACCCGCCGCTTGCGGCGGTCTGCCCCATGGATATTATGACGGGCTTCTTCTGTCGCAGCAGCTCCATCTGCCGCCAGATGATGTCGGCGGCAAGGGCGCTGCCGCCCGGGGAGTTGACGCGCACGACCACGGCCGCAATGTCGTCATCGTCGATGGCCTGCTGGAGCGTCTGTGAGAAGTCGTCGGCATAGATGTTGTCGTCGGGGCCGCTGCCGTCCATGACCATGCCGTCGGCATACACTATGGCGACCTTGGGTGCCGTGAGGTTGTTCACGTCGTACATGAGCGTCGAGGCGTAGTCGCCCAGCGAGACGAACTGCGGCTCCGCGACGCCGTAATCGGACTCCATCGCATCCATCACCTCGTCGGCATACATCAGCCCGTCGACGAAGCCGTGCTCCTCGGCCTCCTGCGGCAGCATCACCTCGAGGTTGTCGGCCAGACGGTTGAGTTCGGCCGTGTCGATGCCGCGCGCCTCGGCTACGGCGCCGGTGATCACGCCCCACATGTTGTCGGCCAGCTGCTGCATCTGCTCGCGGTTCTCGGGCGACATGTCGGTGCGGGTGAAGGGCTCGACGGCGCTCTTGTACTTGCAGGCCGTGGGGCGCAGGATGGTCATCTCGACGCCGAGCTTGTCGATCAGCCCCTTGAAGAAGAGCGAGCTCATCGAGAGGCCCGCCCACTCGAAGCTACCCTCGGGCTCGATGTATATGCGGTCGGCCGCCGTGGCGAGGTAGTATCCCCACTGGCTGTATACCGAGTTGTATGCCACGACGAACTTGCCGCTCGCGGCCTTGAACTCGAGGATCGCCTGCCGCAGCTCCTCGAATGCCGCGACCTCGGCCGAGCCCATGCCCGCGAGGTTGATGTATATGCCCTTGATGCGGTCGTCGGACTGCGCCGCCTCGATTGCGCGCAGGGCGTCGTAGAGTGTGAGCTGGCCGCCCATGCTCATTGTCGTCAGGTCGAACTGCGACATGGGGTTGCGCGAGGGTGCGTCGACGAGGTTTTCGGCCAGATCTATACGCAGCACGGCCTCCTCGGGCACCGTCACCACCTCCGACTGCATGAGGCTCGAGAGGCTCGAGAATATCCCGAGCCAGAACAGCCCCGACAGGACGCTGCCGGCGACGACGGCCAGCAGCGAGGCAAGGAACACCTTGCCGAACGAGAGATGCCTCTCCTTTCTTACGATCTCTTCCATATTGTTCTGTTTATTCGTTACGATCCCTTTCCGGAAATATAATGCAAAGATATGAAAAGCGCGCGGCAAAATCCCCGCCGCGGGGTAATTTTTACCGTTGCGGGCCCCTGCGGCCGCAAAACGGGCCGCAATATGGGGAGCGGGGGCGCCGCCGGTTGCGTAAAAACCATTTTTTCGTAACTTTGCACTCCGGTGCGGGGCCTTTGCCGGGTTCCGCCGCAGGGGCCTGCGGCAGCGAAGGCCCGCCCGCACAGACGTAATAAAGGTACGGCATGAAGATAAAAACGATTACGGGACACACGCTGCGGCTCCTGCTGCCGCTCCTCGCCGCAGGCCTTGCCCTTGCATGCGGCGGCCGCGGCGGCAGTGCCGGCGCCGGAACGGTCGTGGTCGCGGCGCGCATAACGGTCAAGCCCGACAGCATCGGGGCGTTCACGGCGCTATGCAGGCCCCTGATCGAGGAGACGCGCCGCGAGAAGGGATGCCTGCGCTACGAGCTCTATCAGGACCCCGAGCGGCCCGAGATATTCTTCTTCTACGAGGAGTATGCCGACGCCGCGGCCAAGGAGTACCACGGGCGGCAGGAGTACATGGTCCAATACAGGCTCCGGCGCGGGCCCATGCTCGCCGCGGAGCCCGCCACCGAGGTATACGAGGTGCGGACGGCGCAGTGACACGGACTTTTGCCGAACAACCGAACATATGACAAGCATACAACAAGCATATAACAAATAACGCGAAAATGAAAAGACTTCTTTTGACATCGGTGCTGCTCTGCACGCTGTGGGCCGTGCGCGCCGACGAGGGTATGTGGCTTCTGCCCTACCTTCAGAAAATGAACATCAAGGATATGCGGGCCAAGGGCTGCCGCCTCACGGCCGAGGACATATACTCGATGAACAACTCCTCGCTCAAGGATGCGGTGATCGTCTTCGGCGGCGGCTGCACGGGCGAGATCGTCTCTGACAAGGGACTCATCTTCACCAACCACCACTGCGGCTACGGCTCGATACAGCAGCTCTCGTCGGTGGAGCACGACTACCTGAAGTATGGGTTCTGGGCCTCGTCGTACGACGAGGAGCTTCCGGTGCCGGGCCTCACGGTGCGCTTCGTGCGCAGCATCGAGGACGTGACGGCGCAGATTCTGGGCAACGTACCCTCGATTTCGGGCGAGCAGGAGCGCGCCAAGATCGTCGACGAGAACATCGCCGCCCTGCGGAAGGAGCTCGAGGCGCAGAACGAGGGCATGAGCATACAGATCCTGCCCTTCTTCGGCGGCAACCAGTATTTCGCCTTCGTGATGGAGGTCTTCCGCGACGTTCGCCTCGTGGGCACTCCCCCTTCGTCGATAGGCAAGTACGGCGGCGACACCGACAACTGGATGTGGCCCCGCCATACGGGCGACTTCTCGGTCTTCCGCGTCTATGCCGACGCCGAGAACCGCCCCGCCGAGTATTCGAAGGACAACCGTCCCTACGAGGCCCCGCGCCATCTCGAGATCTCGCTCGACGGGGTGCGCGAGGGCGACTTCGCAATGGTGATGGGCTTTCCGGGCTCGACCGACCGCTACATGACCTCGTACGAGATCGACCAGACGCTCGAGGTGTCGAACCCGCAGCGCATCTTCATCCGCGGCGAGCGTCAGGAGATCATGCGCCGCCACATGGAGGCGAGCGACGAGGTGCGCATCAAGTACGCCTCGAAGTACGCCGGTTCGTCGAACTACTGGAAGAACTCGATCGGCATGTCGCGCGGTCTGGAGCGCCTGAACGTCAAGGCCAAGAAGCAGGCCGAGGAGGCGGCCTTCCAGCGCTGGGCCGAAGAGAACACCCTGCCCGGGGAACATTACATCGACGCCCTGCCCAAGATCCGCGAGGCCGTCGAGGGGATGACCCCCGTTTCGGCGTCGATGCAGTACCTTCAGGAGGCCTTCATCAGTTCGGTGGAGATAATCGCGAACGCCGCGCAGGCGCTCGACACCGCACGCCTCGAGTCCTTCTTCGGGGACTATGACGCGGCCCTCGACCACGAGGTCGCCCGCCGCATGTTCCGCATCGCCAAGGAGAACATGCGTCCCGAGGAGCTGCCCTCGGTCTATGCCGACGTGATCGACGCGCGCTTCGGCGGCGACACCGACGCCTATGTAGACTGGCTGTACGAGACGTCGGCCTACACATCGCTCGACAAGGCCCTGACGCTCACGGCCGAGACGCGCAAGCAGGACCCGGCCTACGAGCTGGCCGTATCGGTCATCACGCGCAACAATGAGCTGGCCGCGGCGCGCCGCGAGTGGACGGCGCTCTACAACGAGGGGCACCGTCTCTACATCGCAGGCCTCATGCGCATGCAGCCCGAGCGGGCGTGGTACCCCGACGCCAACTTCACCATACGCCTCACCTACGGTCAGGTGCTGCCCTACGACCCTGCCGACGCCGTGACGTACAACTACTTCACCACGCTGGAGGGCGTGCTGGCGAAGGAGGATCCCGAGAACCCCACGGAGTTCACCGTCGAGGATAAGCTCAAGCAGCTCTACCGCACGAAGGAGTACGGCCGCTATGCCGATGCCGACGGGCGCATCCACACCTGCTTCCTTGCCAACCTCGACATCACGGGCGGCAACTCGGGCTCGCCGGTGCTCGACCGCGACGGCCGCCTCATAGGCCTCGCCTTCGACGGCAACTGGGAGGCGATGTCGGGCGACATAGCCTTCGAGCCGGAGCTGCAGCGCTGCATCGCCGTGGACATACGCTACGTGCTCTTCATCATCGACAAGTACGCCGGCTGCAGCCACATAATCGACGAGCTGGACATCGTACAGGGCAAGGCCCCCAAGGCGCGCCGCCGCTAACGGCCCCGCGGCACGGCCCCGCACAACAAAAGGATTCGCCCCGCGACATGGGGCGAATCCTTTTTTCGTATCACCGTTCCGTACGCCTACCGCAGCGAGAGCCAGTCGAGCAGGGCCTGCTGCCACGCCTCGCGGTAGCGGAAACCCTCGCCTATGCCCCAGCCGTGGCCTCCCGTGGGATATATGTGCATCGAGGCCTCGATACCCTCCTTCTTCAGGGCGTTGTAGTAGCGGGTGCTGCTTATGGGGGGCACGACGGTGTCGTCGTCCGAGAGCAGGAGCATGGCAGGCGGCGTCGTTGCGGTCACGCGCGTCTCCAGCGAGTATTCGGCGCGCTCGGCCTCGGAGGCATCCGCCCCCAGCAGGTTGTCGAACGAACCCTTGTGGCAGAGCCACGCCTCGCCCGTGATTACGGGATAGAAGAGCACCGAGAATGCGGGTTTGTCGGCATCGTCGGCGAAGGTCGAGGCGTAGGCCGCGAGGTGGCCTCCGGCCGAGAATCCCATGATGCCCACACGTGCGGGGTCTATCTTCAGGTCGGACGACATGCGGCGCATCGTGCGCAGCGCCTCGACGGCATCCTCAAGGGGCACCTCGCGGTGTCCGTTTGGCATGCGGTACTTGAGCACGCCGCACGTGACGCCCTTCGATGCGAGCCAGCGGGCCACGTCGACGCCCTCGTACCCCATGCAGACGACGGCATAGCCGCCGCCCGGGCATATAACCACGGCCTGCCCCGTTGCCGCGGCAGGGTCGGCCTCGAAGATGTAGAGCACGGCCTCGCTCGTGCCGCCGATGATCCTGGGACTCTGTTCGTATTCGGCTTCGGTGATGCCGTTGGAGTGGGGCGCCGAGGCGTTGTCCCAGATCCTGACCGTACGGTCCTGCCCGTACTCCTGCGCCGCGAGCGGCATTGCCGCCAGCGCCAGAATTGCGATAAGTATCTTCTTCATATTTACGATGGGTTTATGTGCAACATCCGGAGGCGCGGGCGCACCTCCCATACAAAGTTACGAAAAAAATCCTCCAACAGGGCGCGGCGGCCGCAGAATCCCTACATTTGGGGATTGACCGTTTGGGCGGAATTTAGTTTCTTTGCACGGATAATGACAACGATAAGGCGCACAACCGCCGGAACGCCGCAAAAACATCAACAACATATAATCGAAGAAAAACCATGAAAACCAAGAAAACCATGAACAGAGTCATCGCATTCGCGGCCGTCGTCATCGCCGCATTTGCCGCGGCCTCGTGCGGGGGCGGCGCAGGCACCAAGAACACGACACACGAACAGGCCGCGGCGGCCGTCGAGGTCGACGCACTGCTCGCCGACGCCGCCAAGCTCACAGGCAAGGAGATCACCGTCGAGGGCATCTGCACCCACATCTGCCAGCACGGCGGCAAAAAGATCTTCCTTATGGGCACCGACGACACGCAGGTCATCCGCATCGAGGCGGGTGATGCCATCGGCGCCTTCGACGCGGGTTGCGTGAACAACGTCGTGCGGGCTACGGGCCGCCTCGTGGAGGAGCGCATCGACGAGGCCTACCTTGCGGAGTGGGAGCGCAGCGTCGCCGCCGCCACGGAGCAGCAGCACGGCACGGACGAAGGCGGCTGCACGACCGAGAAACAGGCGCGGGGCGAGTCGCAGACAGCCTCTACGGCACAGCGCATAGCCGACTTCCGCGCCCGCATCGCCGACCGCAAGGCGCGCGAAGGCAAGGAATACCTCTCGTTCTACCACATCGAGGGCGACACGTACGAGATACTGAAGTAGGGCTCCGCCATGAAAACCGACGAACTCATGCAGCGGGTGCGCAAATGGAGCCGGACACTGCACCGCGACCTGTCGTACTTCTTCACGGGCGTGCTCGTGGTATACGCCGTATCGGGCTTCATGCTCAACCACAAGAAGGATTTCAACTCCGACTACTCCATCGTGCGCGAGGAGCGTACGCTCGCGGCGCCCCTGCCGCAGGGGCGGGAGGCATGGAGCCGCGAGCGCGTGGCCGAGGCGATAGCGCCCTACGGCGGTGCGGACGCCTACCTCAAGCACTACTTCCCCGAGGAGGGTACGCTCAAGGTCTTCATCCGCGGCGGCAGCACCTTCACGCTCGACCTCACGACGGGGCGCGGCCTCTTCGAGTCGGTGCGCAAGCGCCCCGTGCTGAGCGCCCTGAACCGCCTGCACTACAACCCCTCGCGGTGGTGGACCCTCTTTTCGGACATCTTCCTCGCGGGGCTTCTGGTGATCGTGGTGACGGGGCTCGTGATGGTGCGCGGGCGAAAGGGGCTCGCGGGGCGCGGCGCCCTCTATCTTGCCGCAGGCATCCTCGTGCCGCTGCTCTTCATCTTCCTCACATAGCCGCGGCGCACGGACATGAAACGGCGGGCGGGACCATAAGGTCCCGCCCGCTCCTTTTCACTGCGTCAACCGCATCAACGCCGCGGCTCCAAAAGCAGCAGCGGGATGAATAGGTATATGCCGAGCAGCACTATCCCCGCTGCGCGCCACACGCCGCCGCGCAGCGACCGCCGCCGCAACAGTAGGTAGAGCGCCGCCAGCACGGCCCCCGCCCACAGCGCAGAGGGCGAGAACGCCGCAACGCGCGGCCGCACGAAGGCGTCGTCGACAGAAGTGAACGACAGCTCGAAGGGGAACGCGAAACGTGCCGCCCGTTCCCAGCGCGAAGGTTCCGCGGGGCTCTCGCGCACCTCCACGACAGAATAGTCGCGGGCGTCGACGGCAACGAGGCGTTCGGCGCCGCCGCTCTCGATGTTTACCGTCCAGTAGAACATGTCGCCTATGATCATCATGGACTCCGTCGTCGGGTCGAAGCCACCGACGGCGACCTCGTGCAGCGAGTAGTCGTCGGCCCGCATGGCGTAGAAGTGCCCTGCGGTGTCGGTCAGGAAGGCCAGATGGCGCCGGTCGGGATACTCGGTGACGAAGATTCGCCCGACAGAGAAGCCGTCGGGCAGCGGCACGGCACGGAAGAAGGGACGGCCGCGCATCTGCTTCATGTGGTAGAGGGCGCCGGCGGCGTCGACCACAAGGCAACCGTTGTCATACTCCTTCTTGGGCGTGGGGTTTCCGGCCACCATCCGCGCGGGGAAACGGAACCCCTTGCGCCGCATCACTTCGGTAAAGAGGCTGCTTTTGGCCTCGTCTGTGGTGTTGGTCTCCATATCGACAAACTCGATGCCGCTCTCCGTGATCCGGAATACGTCGCTCGGGGCGTCGAAATCGACACGTGCAGGCATCGACTCCAGAATCTGGTATATCCCCACGGCGGGGCGGTTCACATCCGAGGGCGAGGTGCGGAATATGAAGCCCGACCTCTCGGCGTCGCGCACGGTGACGGGGACGCCCTCAATCTGCGAGGGGAAGCGCCCCTCGGCGGCCAGCTGGCGATAGTAGAACATGGGCAGGATACTGTCGAACTGGCTCTCGGTGTATGTGTTGCCGCGCATGTCGCGGCCCACGACGCTGCCGTCGTCGCCGTGGTCGAGCGAGGCGAACGAGTGCACCACGCAGCTGTAAAGGGTAAACGGCCGCCACGCCGGTTCCGCCGTGACGAACGAGAACAGCCACGGCAGGAGCCATGCCAGCAGCAGCGCCGCCAAGAGGGCCGTACCCGTTTTCAAGAATCTTATCATTTTATGCGAATCGTTTTTAAGGTTAATCCTGACATCCCTGCTTGAAACGGTCTACCGACAGCAGCGGCAGCAGCAGCGAGAAGAGCCACAGCACGGCCATCCACGGCAGCATGCCGTCGTAGGCGCGGGGCACATCCGAGAGGAAGAACATGCGGGCCACGCCCGCCGTCATGAGGAGGTACAGGACACGGCGGCGCCATGTCGGTTCGAGGCATATCCACGCCGTGAGCATATAGAGCGTAAGCCCCGCGGCCCACCACGGCACGGCCGTCATCATTGCGCGCGCCGTGAGTTCGGGCGCCAGCAGCCGGTGCATGTACCCCCACACCATAGCTGCCTGCACGGCGAAGAGCACGGCGAGGGCCCCCAGCCCCGCGGCCGCCATCACGAGTATCATGCCCCGCTGCGGGAATGGCAGGTGGAGCGTGAGCTTCAACCGCCGCTGCGACATCTCGGGGATGAACTGCACGAGCGCCGTGGCGATTCCCGCCAGCGCGGGCAGCAGCCGCAGCGGCTCGATGAAGACGGTCTCCTTGTCGATCATTATCTGCCATACGTGCGCCGCGCCGCGGAAGTCGACGGCGCGCTCCACACGCAGAAGCGCGTATACGGTGAATCCGAGCACGGCGACAGCCGCCACGGGCAGCAGCGCCCGCATCTTGATCCACTCCTTGTACAGAATAGCTTTTATCATGGTACGATCAATATTTGCCCGTTAAACCTATGAATGCGTCCTCGAGATTGAGGCTCTCGCGCACAAGGCCGTCGAATACGATCCCTGCGCCGCCCAACGCCTGCTCTACCTGCCGCTGCGGCGCGAAGGAGAAGAGTTCGGCGCGGCCGTTCATCACGCCCGGGTGGAATGCCCCCTCGATGGGCGGCAGTTCCGCGGCCCCCGTCGTGAACGTGTAGCGCGCGAAGGAGCCGAGCAACTCCCGCACGGGCATCTGCACGAGGATGCGTCCGTAGTCCATGACGATGCAGTCGTCGACGAGTTTCTCCATGTCCTGTATGATGTGCGAGGTGAGGAATACGGTTTTGGCGCCGCTGCGGGCGTAGTCGCGCAGATACTCGACGAAGAGGCGCCGGTACCCGGGGTCGAGCCCCATCGAGAAGTCGTCCAACACCAGCAGTTCGGCATCCTGTGCGAGGATCAGCCCCAACGCCACCTGCGACCGCTGGCCGCACGACATGCGCGATATTCGCTGCCGCGGCGCCACCTTGAGCAGCTCCATGAGGCCGTAATAAGCGTCGCGGTTCCAACGGGGGTAGAAGCGCGAGTAGAAACGCTCGATCTGCGCGATGGTCATGTACGAATACTGCACGTGCCCCTCGATGAGCAGGGCGATGCGTGCGCGCGTGGCGGGCGACATGGCCTCCGACCTCTCGCCGAAGATGCGGCACTCGCCCGCACGGGGGCGCAGATAGCCGCTCAGGATGTTGATGGCGGTGGTCTTGCCGGTGCCGTTCTTGCCCAAGAGCCCGAGGATCCGCCCGCGCGGAACCTCGAAGCTCAGGTCCTTGTATATCAGCCGCTCACCATAGTAATGCGTCAGGTTGCGGCATACGATTACCGAATCTCCCATGGGCCGTTACATGAGCGACGGCACGGCCTCGGGGGTGAAGTCGGCCGTCGAGTTGTTCGTATCCTTGAGTACGGTGCGGCCGTCGGGCAGCGTCACGCCGATGCGGCGCACGCTCTTGCCGTACCGGGTCTGGTCGCCGTCGACCTTGCCGCAGTATGTCCAGCCCGAGTCGAGCGAGGGATCGGTCACGACCCACGCGAACTGCTCCTCGATGCTGAGGTTCACGGCGTCGATAACCCACGAATTGGGGAACTTCCAAGCGTCGGTATCCATGGGGAAGGAGCCGAAGCCGGGCACCACAAGCTCGTATTTGGGGGCATAGTAGTAGTCGGCGGCGAACTTCTCGGCCGTGACGCCTTCGCCCAAGCGGCCTATGGCGTAGGATTTGAAGCCGCGGTTGTGGAATGTCCAGTAGTCGCCCTCCTCGAGGAACGAACAGATGACATTCGGCACCTCGGGGTTGTCGACATCCTCGTCGTCGAGGGGGTTGAAATATTCGAAGTCAGCCTTCGAGAGGTCCATCGAGTTGGCGTTGTACTGCGTGTGGTCGAGGGCCGTTATGGCCACCACGACCGACGCGCCCGCCGCCACGGGGTAATCGGTGCCCGCGCCGGGGATCATGAGCGAGCTGTTTATCGAGAAATACTCGTCCATCACGTCGGGGTCGTAGTCGTACTTGTCGACGGTCATGAATGCCGACTGCATTATCATCAGCCCGTCGGCATAGAGCGTACGGTCGGAGTTGTTCGTGATCTTGATGTACTGGTCGCCGTAATACTGCATACCCTCGGGCGTGAGCGAGCCGGTGAAGAATATCTCCTCGATGACGAAGTCGTCGGAGGCGATCGTCGACACGGTGGTCTCGACCGTGAGGCTGTTGTCCGCCGCCGTCCCGCCGGCGGTCACCGCCACGCCCTCGCGCGACGCCTCGATGTAGCTCTCCACCTCGGCGCCGCCCGACGTGTAGGCTATGACGCCCGACAGGGCCACGTTGTACGCCCCGGGCAGAAGCGGCGCCGTCACGGTATAGGCTCCGCCGCCGGCCGCGGCGAACTCCGTCACGGCGGTCTTGCCGCCCGTAGCCACGTCGGTGAAGGTGACGCCGATACTCTTCAGCGCGGGGTTCTCGACGCTGATGGGCATCTTTACCGTCAGCATGAAGTCTACCT
>CASFQF010000037.1 GCA_949296635.1 uncultured Alistipes sp.
AAGAGAACGGCAGTGCCGAAAGTGCGGAAACCGACACCGGCGACGAGCAGACAAGGAATAACGGCAACGCCGGCGGCCGCGGCAACCGAGGCGAAGGCCGCAACCGAAACGCACGGCCGGCCGGCGCCGAACCAGCCGCAAATGACAACAGGCGCCAGAACAGGCAGGAGAATCAACCGGCAGACAGTGAGACGCCGCGACGCCGCGACGAGAGGCGTCGCGGGCGCAACCAAAACCACAGCCAAGGTCAGGGAGAGGAACAGCCCCGCAGCCAAGCCCAGAACCAAGGCCGCCGGCCGGATAACGGAGACAAGGCGGAAAAAGGCGATCGGGAGAATGCGTCGTCCCGCCGCAGGGAACGCCGCGAACGCAGCGATGCAGCCAGACAACAATCGCAGCAGCCCGGACAGAATAAGGAAGAATAAAAAACGTACCACCTGTGCCGCGCATGAACCGACATAAAGGCGCCATACCCGTCGCGGCCGCATGCCTCGCCATGTTTGCGGCCTGCGGAACGGAACCGTGCCGTGTCGTGATGACGGATGTCGACAGCGGACGCTGGGAGGAATCGGTGACGGTAGTCTATGAGAATGCCGACACGGTATCGTTATACGACATGTCTGTGGTGCTGCGTGTCACGCCCGGCTTCGACATGTGGCAGCTGCCCCTCGACATGGAGATCCTGTCGCCCGACTCGATGCGCATGCGCGAACAGCTGACGCTCGCAACCGCAGACGCGGAGCCGTCGCCCGTATCATACGGCAGGGAGGTGGAGTTCCCCTACCGCCGCCGCGTACGGCTGCACAGCCAAGGAGGCTACACGGTCAACATAACGCCGCGCGCACCCGTCGCCGGCGTAGAATCGGCCGGAGTGACATTCCAACCCGTAACACAATAGAACAAAGCACCGCCGTGGGAAAAGACAAACTGAGAAGATTCGCCGAAAACCTCACATTCAAATGCCTCGTACAACCCGAATTCGAGGATATATTCCATAAGGATCACCCCCTCAAGGGGCGTTGGAATACCGATTTTTTCGCCAACGACCGCCCTATTATACTCGAACTCGGCTGCGGCAAGGGAGAATACACCATAGCTCTGGCCCGCCGCAACCCCCAATACAATTACATAGGGGTCGACATCAAGGGGGCACGCATGTGGCGGGGTGCGAAGACTGCAACAGAAGAGCAGATGGACAATGTCGGATTCCTGCGCACACGTATAGAGTTCATAGATTCGTTTTTCGCCGAAAACGAAGTGTCGGAGATATGGATCACCTTCCCCGATCCGCAGCTCAAGACGCGCCGCGCCAAGAAACGCCTCACCTCGCCGCTGTTCCTCGAATACTATGCCCGTTTCCTTCAGGCGGAGGGCTGGATAAACCTCAAGACCGACTCACAGCATCTCTATGGCTACACCAACGAGGTGATACGCCGTTTCTGCCTGCCGTGCGAAGTGTCGAACAACGACATCTACGGTACCGGGTATGCCGACGAGACCCTATCGGTAAAGACGGCGTACGAGACGCGGTTCCTGCAGCTCGGCCTGCCCATCACATATACGCGCTTCTCGCTGGGCGGGCAACGCCGTTTCGAGATGTTCGACTGGGAGGAGGACGAGAAAGCCGAAAAAGACAACGAAGAGGCCAGAGGATAATCCGGAATCCATTTCCGAGCCATCGGGCACACGGTCGGGGGCTTGCCGCAACGGCAGGCCCCCTTCTTCATGCATGCTGCACGTGCAGCCCCCCCCCGAAAAACGAGAGAGCCCCGACACCAACGGTGCCGGGGCTCTCCACCTAACCTAACCTTACATGAAAATCAATATTTAATTACAAATCGTCTATTGCACGATCACATAACTTGCCGCACGGCCGTCGGGATAGATTCCGTCGATCGACTCTACTCTGTCCGTCATGCGCTGCATGTCGCTCACCGATGAGATCTGGCGGTCGTTAATATGGGTGATAATGAAACCCTCACGTACACGGGCCCTCTCGAGCAGGCCGCCTCGTGTGACACTTACTACCTGCACACCGCCGCGAATCTCCAGCTTGTCGCATATCTTCTTGCCCGCATCGGCGAACTTGCCACCCAGCTCGGCAGCCACATCCACCATATCGCGAGTCATCATTTCGTTCTTGCCCACCTTGTTCTTCAGCACAGCCACAACCGCCTTCTTGTCGCCGTCGCGCATCAGCGTGATCTTGACCTTGTCATTGGGGCGGTGCTGCGCCATCTTCTCCATCATCGTAGAGGCGTCGTCGGTCTTGGCACCGTCGATGGCCACTATTATATCACCCTTGCGGATACCGGCCTCCGAAGCCGCGCTGCCATCCACAACCGATGCGACGTAGAGTCCTCCCGGGGTCTTGATTCCCGTCTCCTCGCCCAACTGCTCGATGAAGGCTTGGTCGATGGCGCGGTACGATACGCCAAGTATAGCACGCTGTACGACACCGTACTCCTTCAGGTCGACAACCACCTTGCGGACGATGGTCTCGGGCACGGCAAACGAGTAACCAACATAACTGCCCGTCGACGACTTGATTACGGTGTTGATACCCACCAGCTCTCCGCGCGTATTCACCAGCGCGCCGCCCGAGTTGCCCGGGTTGACGGCCGCGTCGGTCTGTATGAACGACTCGATACGCGCCTCGTTAGGTATCACGCCCAGATCGCGGGCTTTGGCACTCACGATACCCGCCGTGATGGTCGACTGCAGGTCGAAGGGCGAACCTATCGCCAACACCCACTCGCCCAGACGCAGCTCGTCGGAATTACCGAACGGCAACGTCGGCAGGTCCTCGCCGTCGATCTTTATCAAGGCGATATCCGTCGTGGGATCGGTTCCCACCAACTCAGCATCGAAGAGACGCCCGTCATTGAGCTTCACCTTGAGCTTCGTTGACTCCTCGACCACATGGTTGTTGGTCACGATATAACCGTCGGCGGATATGATCACGCCCGAACCGCCGGCACGCTGCTCGCGCGTCTGGGGCTCGCCGCCGTAACCGTAAGGTATGCCGAAGAAGTCGAAGAAGGGATCATACGAACGGCTGCCGCCGTACTGTACCTCTCGTATCGACTCGATGTTGACCACGGCCTTGACCGCATTCTCGGCGGCGTATGTCAGGTCGGGATACTGATCCGCCTGATAGGCCGTAAAGTGGGTCCCTGCCTTGGGCATGGTGTCACGCACGACAGCGCCGTCATCACCAGCGGCCGCATGGTATATCGCATCGGCCGATCCGCCTTCCGAATATTTGTTTATACTCCAACCGGCCAAGCCGCCTACGGCTGCCGATACAATGACTGCTCCTAAAAATACAAATGCCGTCTTTTTCATAATCACAGATAAGTTTAAATACTTTTTTGTTTTTATTTCCAAATTAGGCAATTTATCCCATATATCCTCCTTTTATCGTTACGCCCTAATAACGCACCGCATGCCGTATTTATTATGATTTTTTTGAAAAATTATCACCTTCGGCCTGTTCTTTTTTACCACGGCAGCGGTTCACCCCTCATTTTGTCCGTTTCGCCTTGACGGATGTACCGTAACATCGTCTTTTTATTACTTTTACGGCAGGGAATAACCAACCGTCGGATGACATCACGCAAAAACAACATCAGCAGGGCCGATTTTCTCAAGATCGGGGCGGCCGCCGCAGGAGCGCTGGCCGTAACGCCGTTCATATCCTCATGCGACGCCCTGCGCGGCCGCAGCGACAACCGCTCGAACTTCAAGGGGGTGCAAATGGGCGCCATAACCCACAGTTTCCGTGACATGCCGTCATCCACGGCCGGCGATACGCTGCTATATACGCTCGGTGCGGGCATAGGATCGGTGGAACTCATGGGCGGCGTCGCCGAGAGTTATGCCGCGCGCCCGCAAATGCCGCCAATGCCGCACGCCAAACACGCGAGGGGCCCCATACCGGCACAACCTTTAGCGCAGGGGGAGATGCGCGTAAAATCTCCGGAACAAGGTTCCGACTATGCCCCATATACCCGTCTGGGAGAGTTGTACCGCCGTGCCGGCGTCGACATACATATTATAAAGTATCCCCTTTCGGCAGCCATGACGGACGAGCAGATAGGACATGTATTCGAGGCATGCCGTGCCATCGGCGCCATGGGCGTAACGACGGAATTGAGTGAGGAGACGGCACAGCGTGTCGCCCCCTTCGCCGAGAAGTACGGCCTGTATCTGATCTTCCACAACCATTTCCAAGCGGCCAAGCGCGACTGGCGCGGCTACGACACGTATCTGAAATACAGCGACAGGATAATGATCAACTTCGACGCGGGCCACTATTTCGGCTGTACGGGCAACAGTCCCTGCGACATCGTACGCGAATACCACGACCGCATCGTATCGATACATGTCAAGGACAAGACTTCGCCGCGGCACGGCAACCGCAACATGCCGTGGGGCGAAGGGGAGACACCGCTGCCGCAATTGTTCGACCTCGTCGCCTCGAACGCCGGCAGGAAAGGCTGGCCCGTACATTGCGACATAGAGCTCGAGTACCCCGTTCCCGAAGGGTCGACCCCCGTGGATGAGGTGGCACGCTGCATGGAGTATGCGCGCGCCTGCATCATGGGATAACGCCCGCAAAGATACCTGACAAATATCCGCCGCAACGAAGAGGCCGCCCGAAACGGGCGGCCTCTTCTTCATACACTCTCCACCTAACGCCTCATGCCGCACAAAGGCCTTCAGCCGGCAGCGCCGCATGCTCCGTTTAATACGATTTTAACCGGCCGAAAACAAAATCGTAACATATGGCCGGTACTTTTGCCGCAGCATTAACCAATACTTGGAGAGATGAAAAAACTTTTACCCTTGTTTTTCTTATTCGCAATGCTGTCGCCGGCCGTAGCTGCGGCGCAGAATACCGGTGTCCTGTCGGGAACCGTAACCGAGAAGAGCGGCGGCCGTACCCTCCCGGGAGCGATCCTGCGTCTGGACAAGTTCAACCGCTACACCATTTCCGACAAGAACGGATACTTCGAATTCCTCGACGTGCCCGCCGGACCATACGAGATAGAGACCTCGTATCTCGGATACAAGATGAACTACACCCCCGCAACGGTCACCGCGGGCGGCAACACCTCCGTCTCAATCGTAATGGAGGAGGACGCCGTATCGGTCGGCGCCGTCGTAGTCATGGGCGACATGCTGCGCGGGCAGGCCAAGGCCTTCAACCAACAGCGCACCAACCGCAACATAACCAACGTCATATCGGCCGATCAGGTAGGCCGCTTCCCCGATTCCAACATAGGCGACGCGCTCAAGCGCGTACCGGGCATAACCATGCAGAACGATCAGGGCGAGGCGCGCAATATCATCGTACGCGGCCTTGCCTCGGAACTCAACTCCGTAACGCTCAACGGCAACCGCATACCCTCGGCCGAAGGCGACAACCGCAAGGTGCAGATGGACCTCATACCGTCGGACATGATCCAGACCATACAGGTGAACAAGACGCTCACGCCCGACATGGACGGCGACGCCATAGGCGGTTCGGTGGATCTGGTAACGCGCGCCGCCTCGGGCGGGCAGCGCATATCGCTCACGGCACTCGGCGGCTACAACCCCATACGCAGCGGCGCTACGGGGTCGGGATCGTTCGTATATTCGAACCGCTTTGCCAAGGAGAAGGTGGGCATCGTCCTCAGCGCCTCGTACATGAACAAGGATTACGGTTCAGACAACATCGAGGCCGTGTGGGCCGAGGACGACTACCGGAACGTATATGTCGAGGAGATGGATATTCGCAAGTACGACGTGCAGCGCGTACGCCGCAGCGCCTCGCTCAACTTCGACTGGAAAATCGACGCCAACAACACCATCGCCGCCGATGTCATGTACAATTGGCGCGACGACCGCGAGAACCGCTACCGCACGACGTTCCAAGATATTGAACCCATATACGACAACACCGCCATAACGGGATACACGGGAGCCATATCGCGCGAGACGAAGGGCGGTATCGACGACTCGCGCAACAAACGCCGCCGCCTCGAAGACCAGCGCGTACAGTCGTACGCCCTGACGGGAACGCACCTCATATCGCCAAAATTCGACCTCGACTGGAACCTCAGCTACTCGAAGGCGAGCGAGGACCGTCCCCACGAACGTTACATCGAGTATGTTCAGGAGGATGTGGCCCTCTCGCAGGACCTGTCGGACACATATCTGCCCTACGTATCGGCCCCGGCGCAGAGCCCCGACCTCTTCGCATTCGACAAGCTCACCGAGCAGCATGACTACACAGACGAGACGGAGTATGCCGCCAAGGTCAACGCCCGCGTGCCCTTCTCGGCAATCGGCGGACAGAAGGGACGCCTGCACTTCGGCCTGCGCGCCCGCATCAAAAGCAAGCAGCGCAACAACAACTTCTATGAATACACCCCCGTCGACGGCATGCCGTCGCTCGCAGGCATAGGCAACGTCGTCTACGACAAGCCCCTCTCGCAGGGCGGCCGCTATGTCCCCGGGACATTCGTATCCAACACGTGGCTCGGGAACGTCAACCTGTACGATCCGGTCATGTTCGCACCCGAGGCCGATCCGTCGGAATATCTGGTCAGCAACTACAACGCCAACGAGCAGATCTATGCCGGCTACCTGCGTTGGGATCAGGACATCACGCCCGACCTTACCTTCATCGTCGGCGCCCGCATCGAACACACGCGCGTCGATTACGAAGGCAACTATGTCCTCAACGAGGATTACGACAATGCCGACAGCCGCGACGCCCGCAACAGCTATACCAACGTCCTGCCCAGCCTTACGCTCCGCTGGAACGTAAACGACCGCTTCGTCGCCCGCGGCGCATTCTCGACGGCGCTGGCACGCCCCAACTACTACGCACTGATACCTTTCGCCGACGTACAGGCTGAAAACCGCGAGATCTCGGCCGGCAACTCCGACCTGAAGGCAACCTACTCGTACAACGTCGACCTGATGGGTGAATACTATTTCCAGTCGGTGGGCATCCTCTCTGGCGGTATCTTCTACAAGCACCTCAACAATTTCATATACAACTACCTCGACTCGGGCTACACCGCCGACAAGTTCGCCGCCGACTTCCCCTCGCTGCCCAACCCGATCCCCGCAGGCGAGCAGTGGGAGTTCGTACGGCCGCTCAACGGGGACCATGTGGACCTGTTCGGCGTGGAGATCGCCCTGCAGCGCAAGTTCGACTTCTTCGCCTCGCGCTTCCTGCGCAATTTCAGCCTGATGCTCAACTACACCTATACGCACTCGATAGCACAGGGTATCTATAACGAGGACGGCGAGGAGCGTACCGACGTCGAATTCCCGGGCACGGCGCCCCACATGTTCAACGCCTCGCTGGCATGGGAGAACACCCGTTTTTCGGCACGGTTATCGCTCAACTACACGGGCAGCTACCTCGACGAGGTTGCGGGCGACGCCTTCGAGGACCGCTACTACGGCGGGCAGCTCTTCCTCGATGCCAACGCCTCGTACCGCATATACCGCGACCTGCGCATCTTCGTCGAGGCCAACAACCTCACCAACCAGCCGCTGCGGTACTATCAGGGCATACGCAGCCGCATGGCGCAGCTGGAGTATTACAAGCCTACGTTCAACATAGGCATAAAATGGGATTTTTAGGGAATGATATAAACGACAACAAAAAACACCATCATGAGACTTAAAGCCATCATACCGGCCTTTGCGGTGCTGGCAGCACTCGCGGCCGCAACCTTCACACCCTCGTGCTCGCCCGCGGCAGGCACTGCGGGCACACGACAGGCAGCGCACCTCGACTCCCTGCCCGACGACAACTTCAATTTCATCGTGGCCAACGACCTCGGCCGCAACGGCTACTACGACCAGAAGACGATCGCCGAAGAGATGGGCCGCTTGGCCGAGAACGTCGACATAGAGTTCGTGGCCGCGGCCGGAGACGTACATCACTTCGAGGGTGTCGCCAGCGTCGACGACCCTCTGTGGATGACCAACTACGAGCTCATATACTCGCACCCCGAACTGATGATCGACTGGTTCCCCGTACTCGGCAACCACGAGTACCGCGGCAACACGCAGGCCGTGCTGGACTATGACAACGTGAGCCGCCGCTGGAACATGCCCGACCGCTACTACAGCATGAACTTCGACCTCGACAACGACGCCACGCTGCGCCTGCTCTTCATCGACACCACCCCCCTCATCGACAAATACCACAAGGAGTCCGAGGAATCATACCGCGACGTCGCCTCACAGGAGATCGACCGGCAGCTGCAATGGATCGACTCGACGCTCAACGCCTCGACGGCGACATGGACCGTGGTCATAGGCCACCACCCCATCTACGCCCAGACACCGAAGGACGACGTCGAACGCGAGGACATGCAGCGCCGCGTAGACCCCATCCTGCGCAAGCACGGCGTCGACATGTACATCGCCGGCCACATACACAACTTCCAGCACATCAAGCCCGAAGACAGCGACATCGACTATGTGGTCAATTCGTCGGGATCGCTCAGCCGCGAAGTCTCGCCCACCGACGGCACGGTATTCTGCAGTTCGGAACCCGGGTTCTCGGTAGTATCGGCCTCGGACAGGGAACTTACGCTCTACATGCTCGACAAGCACGGCAACATCCTGCATACGGTGACCCGTACGAAATAGCCCGTCAAAGCATTGCACAAAGAAACGGACTCTCCGCCATGCGCGAGGGTCCGTTTCCATATCATACCGCCATCCCCGCAAAAACGGATCGGGCCTCCGCGTGCCGAAGCACGGAAGGCCCGATCGAACCGTTATGCAATACCTTTTACAGGCCGAACTCGCCCTTGATGCGATCCACCGCATCGAGGCGCTCCCAACCGAAGAACTCGATCTCGCGCTCCGTCTCGCAGCCGTTCTCCCACACCTTGACGCTCTTGGTATAGGGGCGGTTGCCGAAGTGTCCGTACGAAGCCGTCGCCTCGAAGATGGGGTTCTTGAGACCGAACTGTCGTACGATAGAGGCGGGACGCAGGTCGAACAGGCGGCCGATACGCTCGGCAATCTCGCCGTCGGTCATGCCCTCGAGCGCCGCAGGGCGCTTTGAGCCATAGGTGTCGACATATATCGACAGCGGCTGTGCAATACCTATGGCATAGCTCAACTGCACCAGCATCTGGTCCGCCACACCTGCCGCAACCATGTTCTTGGCGATGTAACGCGCCGCATAGGCAGCCGAACGGTCGACCTTCGACGAGTCCTTGCCCGAGAATGCGCCGCCGCCGTGGGCACCGCGGCCGCCGTACGAGTCGACAATGATCTTGCGGCCCGTAACACCAGTATCGCCGTGGGGGCCGCCGATGACGAACTTGCCCGTGGGGTTCACGTGCAGGATGTAATCGTCGCCGATAAGCCCGGCAAGGCAGTCGTGGGCACGCTCCAGACGGGCCTTCACCCGCGGGATGAGGATCGTACGCACATCCTCGCGGATGCGCTCCTGCATACGGCGCTCGGCCTCCTTCTCCGTAAGGCCGCCGCCGGCCTTGATGAACTCGTCGTGCTGCGTCGACACCACTATGGTGTGTACGCGCAGGGGTTTGTGCGTCGCGCTGCCATACTCCATCGTCACCTGACTCTTGGCATCGGGGCGGAGGTAAGGCATCACCTCACCCTCGCGGCGTATTACCGCCAGCTCCTTGAGTATTACATGCGAGAGGATCAGCGTCGCCGGCATGTACTCGCGCGTCTCGTTGCATGCGTAGCCGAACATTATGCCTTGGTCGCCCGCGCCCTGCTCGTCGGCCTCCTCGCGCACCACGCCCTGATTGATGTCGGGCGACTGCTCATGGATGGCCGAGAGTATTCCGCACGAGGCGGCGTCGAACTGATACTCGCTGCGATTGTATCCTATGCGGTCGATTACACGGCGTACGACATTCTGTATGTCGACATACGCCTCCGAGCGCACCTCGCCCGCAACGACCACGAGGCCCGTGGTGCAGAGCGTCTCGCACGCCACCTTCGACTGCGGGTCGTGACGCAGGAATTCATCGAGGATAGCATCCGAAATCTGGTCCGACACCTTGTCGGGGTGCCCTTCCGAAACCGATTCCGAAGTAAACAGATAATTTGCCATACATTAAAAGTTTATAAAGTAAAACCGTTAAACGTATGGAAGACGAGACTGTCGTTGAAAACAACATTGCTGGTTTAGCATTTTTTTAGTGGTTGCAAGCAGTCCAAATCCTTCCACATCGAATGTCGGCGCAAAAGTAATACTTTTTTCGGAAAATGAAAAGCCGTGACAAAAAACCGGCGTCCGCAACTGTAAAATCGCACGACCGGCAGATGTTTGCATATGACGGTGCGAATGCGTATATTTGCATATCGGCGGATACCGTGCCGGAACAGGCGCTGCCGAAATTGCGGAGAGTCGAAACTGCCATAACGTCCAAAACATAATTCACTACCCAACGATGAAACAAATAATTTTATTGCTTGCGGCATTGGCGTGTATCGTCAGCTGCACATCGAACGAGCCCTTCACCATAGGTAAGGGCGTAAACATCAGCCATTGGCTCTCACAGAGCGACGCCCGCGGCGAGGCCCGCAAGGCCTACTTCACACGCGACGACGTACAGGCCATCGCCGAAATGGGATTCGACCACATACGCATCCCCATCGACGAGGAGCAGATGTTCGATACCGCCCTCAACCCCGAGCCCGAAGCCTTCGCTCTGCTGCACGACGCCCTCGGCTGGTGCGGCGAGTTCGGCCTGCGTGCCGTCGTCGACCTGCACATCCTGCGCTCGCACCATTTCAACGCCGCGGAGAAGCCTCTCTTCACCGATCCCGCAGCACAGGAGGCATTCTGCAACTGTTGGCGCAAGCTGTCGGCCGAGCTGAAAAAATACCCCGTGTCGATGGTGGCATACGAACTCATGAACGAACCCGTGGCGGACGATCCCGAACAGTGGAACGACGTGGTGGGGAAATGCCTTGCGGCGGTACGCGAAACCGAGCCGCAGCGCACCGTCGTCATAGGCTCCAACCGCTGGCAGTCGTTCGACATGGTTGAGAAACTGAAGGTACCGGCCGGCGACGAGAACATAATCCTCAGCTTCCATTTCTACAACCCGTTCATGTTCACCCACTACCATGCCTCATGGACCGACATGAAGGATATACCGTGCGCCGTACGCTACCCGGGATCGCTTATCTCGGACGAGGACTACGAAGCCATGAGCGACGAGATGAAGGGCCGCTTTGGATACGGTGCGGGAGAGAGCGGATACAACGACCGCGCTACGCTCGAGAAACAGATCGCGCGTGCCGCCGATGCCGCCGCGAAGATGGGGCGAAGCATATACCTCGGTGAATTCGGCACGTTGGCCACCACCGCCGAAGAGGACCGCGTACGGTGGTTCGAGGATGTGGTATCGCTCTGCAACGAACGGGACATAGCCTACGCCGCATGGGACTACAAGAGCCGCGACTTCGGTGTGGCCCCCGACGGCAAACCGCGGCAGGAAATCGTGGACATCCTCACGCGCCGCTAAAGGCATGACAGCCTCGACATAATAAAAGTCGCGGGACCGCTATCGTACGACAGATACGGCCCCGCGACTTATTTTCAGCCCATACACCTATTCGGCCGGCTCGGCAGCCTGCGGCGTTGCAACCGCCGCGGCCTCCTCCTGTTCCACCACGCCGCGGCCCGACGCATTGAAACGGTCGATCTTGCCGATGAGATTCTTGAAATAGCTCTTCGAGACGGGAATCGGCTTTATGTCGCTGTTGTCCAGAACCACGTATCGCGCCTTGCCCTTCTTGCGGATGTTGTTTATCTTCATCACGTTCACCATATATGAGCGGTGGCAGCGCACCATGCTCGTCTCGGCAAGGTTCTCCTCGATGGCCTTTGTACGGCAGCGCAGCATGTACGAAAGCAATTTGCCGTGGTTGCTGTAGAATATCTTGACGTAGTTGTCCTGCGACTCCATGTAATAGAGCGAATCGGCATTTATGGTGAGCTTCAGCGTACCGTTGTAATCATAAAGATTTATGAGGGACGGGTATGTCACCGTCTGCTCGCTGCCGAGCGACATCTCGTATTGGAGCATCTGAAGCTCCTCGGTCTTGGCCTTGTACGCCGCATAGAGCGTCTGTATAATATAGGGTATGGCCATTATCATCAGCACACACCACACGGCCTTGAGCAGTATCACCCACGACGGCTGCTCGAATGGTGCTATGAACACCGAGGTGAACAAGGTGTAGAAAAGCGATATTGCCACCACTTCGGCCAAGAGCCACGAGACATACTTGGCGAACGTAAAACGTACACGGTCCTGTACACGGTACATAAGACGCTTGCTCACCAGCATAATCAACAGCGCTCCGGCATAGAACACGGCCGTCAGCCCCAGATGCCTCATGTCGGTAAGGCTGAACCATACGGTATAAGAAAAAGGCGTGTATATGGCCATGAACAGAAACGAAAAAGTAAGGATGAATAACACCGACCCCAGCAGATACTGTTTGTCGAGTAGAAACTTTGGAATTTCCCTGCTTTTATCTATTTTTGCCATGATTTTTTCACACTTTGGGTTGAGCAAAGATCGTAAAATATCCTCAAAGCGCATAATTTTTACCACAGATAATGCCACTTTCGTCACAAAATATCGTTTTTGCCGCTTTGTAAATGGTAATTTATAAGGTTTTGAATATTTTTGCATCGCGCGATTTACGGCAATGCACGCCGGCGCGAGACATGGCAGAATGGTTTTACTATAAAATAAAGTTTGAGTAAATGAAAATTATCGGAACGGGCAGGGCCAACCCCGCCAAGATCGTTACCAACGCAATGCTCGAAGAATTTCTCGACACGAGCGACGAATGGATCAGAGAGCGCACCGGCATGACCGAGCGCCACGTCATCTCATCTGAAAAACTCGAGGATCTGGCTGCCGAGGCAGCTCTCAAAGCAATCGAGAATGCAGGCGTAACGCCGGCGGATATAGATTACATTATCTGCTCGAATGTCGTAAACGAATACATCACTCCCGGACTCAGCTGCATAATTCAGGGCGCCATCGGGGCCAAGTGTGCCTGCGTCGACGTGAATGCCGCATGCTCGGGATTCATATACGCCCTCGACATGGCCGACGACCGCATCAAGAGCGGCAAGGCCAAGACCATCCTTGTCGTTGCGGCCGAGGAGCCCACGCGCATGGTCGACTGGAAGGACCGCAGCATCTGCGTCCTCTTCGGCGACGGAGCGGGCGCTGCCGTGGTAACCGAAGGCGACGCCCTCATCGGCTCGCGCCTGACCACCGTCAGCAAGACCGAGTGCCTGCACTATGTGCGCATGCTCGAGCCCACGCCCTACATCACCAAGGAGGAGGAGTCGAAACCCATGTACATGAACGGCCGCGAGGTCTTCAAGACCGCAGTGCTGTCGTCGTCGCGCGACATCCGCACTTTGCTCGACGCCGCAGGACTCCAGCCCGCCGACATCAAATACTACATACTCCATCAGGCAAACATGCGTATCATCGAGGCTATCTGCGGACAGCTCAAACTCGATATGTCGCACTTCCCCACCAACGTCGCCCACTACGGCAATACGTCGTCGGCGAGCGTTGCCATACTTCTCGACGAGCTCAACCGCGACGGCAAGTTGCAGAAGGGCGACAAACTTGTATTGAGCGCATTCGGAGCAGGGTTCACCACCGGCGCATGTATTATCGAATGGACAAAATAAAACAAACAGGCATGGAAAATAGAAGAGTAGTCATCACAGGTATGGGCGTAATATCGCCCGTCGGCAACAACGTCGCCGATTTCTGGAACAATCTGACGGCAGGATACTGCGGAATAGATTACATAAAGGGCTTCGAGGATTACGATCTGCCCGTCAAGATAGCCCTCGTGGGTAAGCCCAACGTCGGTAAGTCCACGCTGACTAACCGCCTCTTAGGTGAGGAGCGCGTGGTGGTCTTTGACATGCCCGGTACCACCCGTGATTCCATCTATATCCCCTTAGAGCGCGACGATCGTAAATACATCATCATTGATACTGCCGGCGTGCGCCGTCGCCGTAAGGTTTCCGAGGCCATCGAGAAGTTCTCCATCGTCAAGACCTTAAAGGCCATCGAGGACAGTAACGTGGTCATCCTCGTCATGGATGCCCGCGAGCACGTCACCGATCAGGATCTCTCGCTGTTAGGCTTCATCATCGAGTCCGGCCGCTCCTTAGTCATCGCCGTCAACAAGTGGGACGGTCTTACGAAGGAGTTTAAGGAGGAGATCAAAAAGGAGCTCGATCTGCGCCTGGGTTTCGTCGACTTCGCGCGCGTGCACTTTATCTCCGCCCTGCATGGCACCGGCGTGGGTAATCTCTTTGAGTCCATCAATGAGGCCTACGACAGCGCCACGCGCCGTCACACCTCCACCGAGCTGAACCGCGTCCTGCAGGCGGCCGTACAGGAGCATGAGCCTCCCATTTCCGGCGGCAAACGCATCAAGCTCAAGTACGCTCATGCCGGTGGCTATAATCCCCCGCGCATCATCATCCACGGCAACAAGGTCAGGAAGCTCCCTGAGAGCTATCGCCGCTACCTTATCAACTGCTACCGCAAGTCATTAAAGATGATGGGTACCCCCATTATCCTTGAGTGCAAGGAAGGCGAGAATCCCTTTGCCAACTTAAAGCCCGCCCAGAAGCGCCTCACGCAGTCGCAGCTGCGCGCTAAGCGCCGTGAGGAGGAGATGAAGCGCATGCAGGAGTTCAACGCTAAAAAGCGTGAAAAGGCGCTGCAGCGGGAGATCGAGAAAGGCTCCAGGAAGGGCATGGTCTTAGGTAAGCCTTTAAAGAAAAAGAAGTAAGCGCTAAGCTTATCGCACACATCTGACGGGGCCTGAGGCCCCGTCGTGCTATGTGGGGGCGCCTTATGTCACGCCGGGGTAAAGCTCTGGCCCCGTTAGAACGGGCCTGCCTTAAAACGGCAGGCGGTAATTTAGCGGGCACGGGGCTTAAAGAATACCCACGTGAAGATGAAGGAGAGCACCATGGAGAGCGCCGATCCTGCGAGCATGCCCGTGAAGGGGAGTCCAAAAGAGCCGTCGGGGGCGATGAAGATGGGCAGCGTGATGAAAGAGGGGAAGGCGTAGGCGTAAGCCAGCGTGCCGCTCCAGCTCACCACGGCGCTGCCAAGACTGCCGGCGGCGCAGGCGCAGATAAAGGGCGTCTTTAAGGGCAGGTTGACGCCGAAGATGGAGGGCTCGGTGATCCCGCAGCAGACCGAGGCCACGGCGGGAGGACAGAGGGCTCTGATCTTCAGATCGGAGGTTCTAAACATCACGGCGAGAGCCGCTGCTCCCTGGGAGAGCACCGAGGGCAGTTGCAGGGGCAGGAGAAAGTCGCTGCCCGTCAGAGCAAGATTGTTAAAGATA
>CASFQF010000038.1 GCA_949296635.1 uncultured Alistipes sp.
CCCGCGAGGTAGGCCGTGAAACGCTCTATTATGGCGCCGTTGTCCATCGCCGTCATCGTGTGCTGCGTTCGATGGATGTTATGTGCGGCTCGCCCTGCCCGGGCCGGGGCTTGTATACGACGATTACGGCGTCGAAGCGTTTGCCGCGTTTTTTCGTTTCGCGGGCCTTGCAGATGAAGCGGTAGTTGGTACCGGCGACGACCTGCGTGGCTACGCTCATGGGTTTGTACTCGACGTCGTCGATCGTGGCGACGGCCGCGTCGAATAGTTGGCGCTCCTCGTCCGTGAGGCGCCGCTCGTCGGTGTATCCTCCGACGACGCGGGTGTCGCCGCGGCCGCATGCGGCCAGCAGTGCGAACGACAGCGATAAAACGGCGATAATCCTTTTCATGGGTGCGGTATGTGTCTTTACTGTACGAACAAAAGTAACCAAAAAATTTTCAGAATAGCCAAAGAATGCCTATCTTTGAGGGTTATAATTTTGTAAATATAACGTAACTAACCAAAATCCTGTTATGCAAAGAATATTATTCTGTATGTTGGCCGTGTGCGCCGTGTGGGGTGCCGAGGCCAAGCCGACGGTGAAGAAGATCGCTTCGCCCGACGGCAAGCTTGTGGTGACGGTCACCGTCGCCGATGACATACGCTGGAGCGTCGAGGCCGACGGCCGTACGGTTCTGGCGCCGTCGCAGATCGCCATGCAGATCGGCGAGGGCGAGACGTGGGGCGTGGCTCCGCGCCTGCGCAAGGCCGTTACGGGCGAGATCGACGAGGTGATCCCCTCGCCGCTCTACAAGAAGGCCGAGGTGGTGGACAAGTGCACCACGCTGACGCTGCAGTTCAAGGGCGACTATGCCGTGGAGTTCCGCGCCTACGACGAGGCTGCGGCCTACCGTTTCGTTTCGACCCGCAAGGGCGGCTATACGGTCAAGGACGAGGTTGCGGAGTTCGCTTTCGAGGGCGACAACAACGTCTACTGTTCGTACGTGCGCGGCAATGCCAACAAGAGCATCGAGCAGCAGTATTACAACTCGTTCGAGAACACCTACGTCGAGGAGCCGATGAGCAAGATGGGTTCGAACCGGCTCATGTTCCTGCCCGTGCTGGTGGATCTGGGCGACCGCAAGGTGTGCATCACCGAGTCGGACCTGATGTCGTACCCGGGCATGTACCTCTACAACCCCGACGGCGGCACCGCGCTTAAGGGCAACTACGCCCCTGTCCCCGACGAGGTGAAGCAGGGCGGCCACAACATGCTTCAGGGCGAGGTGCAGACGCGCAAGCCCTATATAGCCGAGGTGAGCGGCGAGCGTTCGTTCCCGTGGCGCATATGCATCGTTGCGGACAACGACGCCGACCTTCTGAACGAGGACATGGTGTTCCGTTTGAGCCATCCGAACGTCATTGGCGACACGTCGTGGATCAAGCCCGGCAAGGTGGCATGGGAGTGGTGGAACGACTGGGGCCTCTACGGCGTGGACTTTAAGCCCGGCATCAACAACCGCACCTATGAGTATTATATCGACTTCGCCGCCCGCAACGGTATCGAGTACGTCATCCTCGACGAGGGCTGGAACGTCAACCTGAAGGCCGACCTGCTGCAGGTGATCCCCGAGATCGACATCAAGCACCTCGTGGACTACGGCAAGGAGCGCGGTGTGGGCATCGTCCTCTGGGGAGGTTATTGGGCCGTGAACCGCGACATGGACAACGTCTTCAAGTATTACTCGGATATGGGCGTCAAGGGTTTCAAGATCGACTTCATGGACCGCGACGACCAGCAGATGGTGGACTTCTACGAGCGTGCCGCCGCCACGGCCGCCAAGTACCACCTCATGTGCGACTTCCACGGGGCCTACAAGCCGTGCGGCCTGTCGCGCAAGTATCCCAACGTTGTGAACTACGAGGGCGTGCACGGTCTGGAGCAGATGAAGTGGTCGGACGCTTCGGTCGATCAGGTCACCTACGACGTGACGATACCCTTCATCCGCATGGTGGCGGGCCCGATGGACTATACGCAGGGCGCCATGATGAATGCCCAGCTCTACAACTACCACCCGAGCAACTCGGAGCCCATGAGTCAGGGTACGCGGTGCCACCAGCTGGCGATGTACGTGATCTTCGAGTCTCCGTTCAACATGCTGTGCGACTCTCCGACCAACTATGAGAAGGAGCCCGAGTGCACGCAGTTCATCGCCGAGATCCCGACCGTATGGGACGAGACCGTAGCCCTCGAGGGCAAGGTGGGCGAGTATGCCGTTCTGGCGCGCCGCAGCGGCGACGAGTGGTATGTCGGCGGTCTGAACGGCTGGAAGGGCCGCGACGTTGAGGTAGACCTCTCGTTCCTCGGCGACGGCGAGTATGAGATGACGATGATCGGCGACGGCTACAATGCCGACAAGATCGCGCGCGACTTCCGCATCGTCAGCGGCACGACCGACAAGTCGAAGAGCCTCAAGGTCCGCATGGCCAACGGCGGCGGCTTCACCGTTAAGCTGACGCCCAAGAAGTAGGCGTTGCGGGCGGATGCCATATTGTGCGGGGCGCACTCTTCGGAGCGCGCCCCGTTTCGTTGCGGCCGTATGCGGTGCCGTTTTGCGGCATGATATTTGTTGTTTTCCGCTGCGGCGCAGGAGTGACATGCGCGGAGAGCGGAAGAGAAAAAACGGTGAAAAATTTTGACGTTTGAAAAAAAGTTCTTACCTTGCGTTCACAAAAATGGTGTTTTAATTAAAAAGTTGATTGCCTATTGAGAAAATTCTGCTCTTTGAAGATTAATTAAAAAAGGAGAAGAGTATGAACACACGAGTGTTAAGCGACCAAGTATTGCTTAATAACTATCTTTCAGGTGATCGCGCTGCCATATCGCAACTTATCGACAGACATACGCACCGTGTCCGCGACTACATCCGCATGATGGTCAAGGACCGCGACGTGGCTGACGATATACTCCAAGAGACATTCATAAAGGCCGTACGTGTCATCGACGAGGGACGCTATGCCGATACGGGCAAGTTCCTGTCGTGGATACTGCGCATAGCACATAATCAGGTTATCGACCATTTCCGCTCGCAGAAGAATGCCAAGACGGTGAGCGAGTCGGATGCCGGATACAACATGCTGGGGACGCTGCGCTTCGCCGAACGTACGGTCGAGGACGCGATGATAACGTCGCAGATCGAGGAGGATGTGCGCCGTCTGGTGGACCGGCTGCCGGACGAGCAGCGCGAGGTGGTGATTATGCGCTACTATTCGGGTCTGAGCTTTCAGGAGATCGCCGACCAGACCGACGTGAGCATCAACACGGCGCTGGGGCGCATGCGGTACGCGCTGATCAACCTGCGGAAGATGGTCAAGGAAAATAATCTGATTTTGAGCTGACGGGCACAATAAATCGCACGGGGCTGCCGTTTGATAGGAAACGGAAGCAGCCTATGGAAGATTTAGACAGAAAAGCATCATCGGAATCGGTCTCTGACGACTACGAACTACTGTTGAAAGAGGTCATATGTGAAGAAGCGGACCTTTTTTACATCGACTGTTATCTTCGGGAGCTGTTTCGTGGAAAGAGATAAGCTAAGGGTTAATTTTGAAGGAGGGGAATCGCCGAGGGCGGTTCCCCGTTTTGTTGTGTATTGCGTGTGGCGGCGGGCAGGGGAGGCCCGGGCCATTGTTCCCGGGGGCGCCGCCGCATACCACGCGGCCGGGGCATCCTCTATCCTCTGCCGAGGAAGGAAGCGGCGGCGCTGCGGGCGTATGGACGGGTGCGGCCGTGCCGTATCGGGATGTGCGTTCTGGTGCGTTCGGCGCGGCGCAAGGTGCAGGGCGCGGCGTGCCGGACGGGTATGTGCGGAGCCGTGCGTACGGCGGAGAGAAGCGGGCGGGGCCCGTTGTGGCGGCATGCTCGGGCGTCAGGTTATGGAATAAAACTTCCGCCTGCGGCGAAAAAGCGCCCCGTACGCTACCGAATGACACCAAACGGGGGTGCGGAATTACGGTTTATAACCAAAATGATAAAAATAACGGTGTTTTTATTTGCCGTATGGTTATAAATTCATACCTTTGTTACATGGAAAAAATGTAACCAACAAATTCATAATTATCATGTACGGAAAGATCAGGGAACACCTCCGCAAGGAGCTGGCCGACATCAAGGCTGCCGGCCTCTACAAGAATGAAAGGGTGATCTGCTCGCCGCAGCGCGCCGAGATCGACGTCGCCGGCAAGAAGGTGCTCAATTTCTGCGCCAACAACTATCTGGGCCTTTCGGACAATCCGCGCCTTATCGAGGCGGCGAAGAAGGCGATGGAGACCCGCGGCTTCGGCATGTCGTCGGTGCGTTTCATCTGCGGCTGTCAGGATATACACAAGCAGCTGGAGAAGGCCATCTCGGACTATTTCGGCACCGAGGACACTATTCTCTACGCCGCCTGCTTCGATGCCAACGGCGGTGTGTTCGAGCCGCTGCTGACGGAGCAGGACGCCATCATCTCGGATGCCCTGAACCACGCCTCGATCATCGACGGCGTGCGTCTGTGCAAGGCGGTGCGCTACCGCTATGCCAATGCCGACATGTACGAGCTGGAGGACTGCCTCAAGCGAGCACAGGCGCAGCGTTTCCGTATCATCGTCACCGACGGCGTCTTCTCGATGGACGGCAACGCCGCCCCGCTGGACAAGATATGCGCTCTGGCCGAGAAGTATGACGCGATGGTCATGGTCGACGAGTGCCACTCGGCCGGCGTTCTGGGCAAGACGGGCCGCGGCATCACCGAACTGTACGGCCTGCGTGGCAAGGTGGACATCCTCACCGGCACGCTGGGCAAGGCTTTCGGCGGCGCTGTGGGAGGCTTCACCACGGGCCATGCCGAGATCATCGACATGCTCCGCCAGCGTTCGCGCCCCTACCTCTTCTCGAACTCGCTGCCGCCCGCAGTCGTAGGTGCCGGCATCGAGATGTTCCGCATGCTGGAGGAGAGCGACGAGCTGCATGACCGCCTCGTGGCCAATGTCGAGCACTTCCGCACGAAGATGATGGCTGCGGGCTTCGACATTAAGCCCACGCAGTCGGCCATCTGCGCCGTAATGCTCTATGACGCCAAGCTGTCACAGGACTTTGCCGCACGCCTTCAGGAGGAGGGTATCTTCGTCACGGGTTTCTATTATCCCGTCGTGCCGAAGGGACAGGCGCGCATCCGCGTGCAGGTGTCGGCCGGTCACACTACCGAGCAGCTGGACCGCTGCGTCGATGCTTTCGTCAAGATAGGAAAGGAATTGGGTGTATTAAAATAGGGACCTATGGCAAAGACGACATTGGATGCTACCGACCGGAAGATACTTCGGTTCCTGATAAAGAATGCCCGTATGCCCTATCTCGAGATCGCGCGCGAGTGCGGCATCTCGGGTGCGGCGATACACCAGCGAATCAAGAAGCTGGAGGATATGGGCGTGATCATGGGCAGCCGCCTCGTTGTGGCGCCCAAATCGCTGGGTTTCGACGTGTGTGCCTTCATCAGCATCCGCGTATCGGATATTACGCGCCAGCAGGATACCGTGGATCAGTTGCGCAAGATCCCCGAAATCGTCGAGTGTCATTATATAACGGGTTCCTACAACCTGATGGTGAAACTCTACTGTGTGGACAACGAGCACCTGATGCGTACGATCTTCGACCACATACTTCAGGTTCAGGGTGTGTCGAGTACGCAGACCTACATCTCGCTCAACGAGTCGTTCCAGCGTGAGATACACGTCGACTGCCTCGACGATTAGTCGGAGCGCGACACCGTAAACGTGCCGCCGCAGCCCGCAGGGGTTGCGGCGGCTTTTCGTTCCGGAGGGGGGGCGGTCCGGCCTTCACGGCGCGTCTCGGCACGGCCAAATTCCGAAATCCGCGTTCCCGATTTGCTTTCCTGCAGGGTATTTTTTATTTTTGCGTATCAACCCTAACTCGATAGACAATGGGACGTATGACTTTGCATGCCGTTTTTGCGGCCGTATCCATGTTTGCGGCGGGATGCGGCATATCGGACGGGAATGGCACAAAACAGAACAACGATATGGAAAATCCGAAGATGACGGCCGAGTGGGACAAGGTTTTCCCGCAGAGCGACAAGGTGAAACATTCGAAGGTTACGTTCCGCAACCGTTACGGCATAACGCTTGCGGCCGACCTCTACATCCCGAACGGGGCGGCGGCGCCGATGGCGGCCGTGGCCGTGAGCGGCCCGTTCGGGGCGGTGAAGGAGCAGGCGTCGGGCCTTTATGCCCAGACGCTGGCCGAGCGCGGCCTGCTCACGATAGCGTTCGACCCCTCGTATACGGGCGAGAGCGGCGGCGAACCGCGCTATGTGGCCTCGCCGGATATTAACACGGAGGATTTCTGCGCTGCGGTGGACTACCTTTCGACCCGTGACGACGTGGATCCGGAGCGTATCGGCATCCTCGGCATCTGCGGCTGGGGCGGCATGGCTTTAAATGCCGCGGCTATCGACACACGGATAAAGGCCACCGTCACTTCGACGATGTATGACATGAGCCGCGTGAATGCGAACGGCTACTTCGACTCGATGGACGCCGATGCGCGCTACGCCCTGCGGCAGCAGCTCAACGCCCAGCGTACGGAGGATGCGCGCCGCGGCTCGTATGCCCGTGCGGGCGGTGTTGCGGACCCGCTGCCGGAGGATGCGCCGCAGTTCGTGAAGGATTACCACGCCTACTACAAGACGCCGCGGGGCTACCACGTGCGGTCGCTCAACTCGAACGACGGCTGGAACGTCACGTCGGCGCTGTCGTTCATCAACATGCCGCTGCTTGCCTACAGCGGCGAGATCCGCAGCGCGGTGCTCATGATCCACGGCGAGAAGGCCCATTCGCGTTACTTCAGCGAGGATGCCTTCCGCCGCCTTACGGGGGACAACAAGGAGCTGCTGATCATCCCGGGCGCCTCGCACGTCGACCTGTACGACAATATGGAGGCGATCCCGTTCGACCGTATCGAGGCGTTTTACAGGGAGCACCTCAGGTAGGGGCCGCGCATGGCATGAGAAAGGCCGCTACCCGCATTGCGAGTGGCGGCCTCCTGTATCGTCGGGCCGCAGTGTGCGGCATGTCTTCCGGGGATCAATACTCGGCCGTGAGGACGACGGGATAGTGGTCCGAGATGTAGGGTGCGCCGTAGTTCTCGTCGCAGAGGACCTTGAATGTGAGGGGTTCGGCGTTGCGCAGGAAGATGTGGTCGATGACGGCGTCGTTCACACGGCCCCAGTTGTTGAATGTCGAGCGGTTGTCGGTCTCGGGGGCGGCGCTGCGGGCCTCGGTCATGACCTCCTTGAGCGGGTCGAAGATGGGGTCGTCGTCGGGTGAGTTGAAGTCGGCCGTAAGGAAGAGCGGCACATCCCCGTCGAAGAGTTCGGCGATCTTGGCCGTGATGAGCTTTATCGACTCGCGGCGTGCCGTGGGGCCCATGTGGTCGAGGTGTGTGTTCATGTATGCTATGCGCCGGCCGTCGGCCTTGCTGCGGAACAGGGCCCACGTGCACGTACGCTTGCATGCGGCGTCCCAGCCCATCGACACCTTGTCGGGCGTCTCCGAGAGCCAGAAGGTGCCGCCCTTCTCGAGGTCGAGCTCGGCGGCGCGGTAGTATATGGCCATCATCTCGCCCTCGGCCTTGCCGTCCTCGCGGCCCACGCCTATGCGTTTGTAGTCGGGCAGGTTCTCGTCGAGGAAGGCCACTTGGTCGGGGCACGCCTCCTGAAGCCCGAGCAGCGTCGGCTGCTGGTCGTTTATCATGTTTATGGAGGCCTGCTTGCGGTTCTCCCAGCGGTTGTCGCCGTCGGCGTCGGGTGCGGCGCTCATGCGGATGTTGTACGAGATGACCTTGACGGGGGTCGGCTGCTGCGCCTTGCCGCACGAGACGATGGCGGCGGCGCATGCGATAAGCGTAAGGATTTTCTTCATGGTATCTTTATGGTTTTCGGGTCCTTTCCGGGCCTTTCGGGTATCTCTTGTATCTCGGGGGCGCGCGGGAGTCCGGGACGTGCGGGCAGGCTTCGCTCCTGCGTATGCCGGGCCGCTAACGGTACCGGTTGCTGATGAGGGTCAGAAACTCCTCGCGCGTGCGGGTATCCTTGAGGAAGACGCCCGTAAATGCCGAGGTGGTCGTTGCCGAGCCCTGCTTCTCGACGCCGCGCATCTGCATGCACATGTGGCTGGCCTCGATGACGACGGCGACGCCTATGGGGTTGAGGGCGCGCTGTATGCAGTCGCGGATCTGTACTGTGAGGCGCTCCTGCACCTGCAGCCGCCGTGCATAGCACTCCACCACACGGGCGATCTTCGAGAGGCCCGTGATGTAGCCGTTGGGTATGTACGCCACATGGGCCTTGCCCACGAAGGGCATGAGGTGGTGTTCGCAGAGCGAGAAGAGCTCGATGTCCTTGACCAGCACCATCTGCTTGTACTCCTCGCGGAAGACTGCCGAAGTCACTATCTGCACGGGGTCCTGCGCATAGCCCTTGGTGATGAAAGCCATGGCCTTGGCCACACGTTCGGGGGTCTTGAGCAGCCCCTCGCGCGTGGGGTCCTCGCCCAGCAGCGAGAGGATCTCGCGGTAGTGGTAGCTCAGCTTCTCGATGCGCTCGGCATCGTAGATGTCTTCGCGCCTGTAATTCTCTATTTGTTCCATGACGGGGCAAAGTTAGCGCTCTTCGTCGTAAAAAGCAATTCGCGGGGCGGCTTTCCTCGGGGTGTGTGCGGCCCGTAAGCGGGATTACGGGCGTGCGCCGCGGCTGTTATCCCTTGTTTTGCAGGTATTCGGCCAGCCGGCGCACGGCGCGGCCGCGGTGCGAGATGGCGTTCTTCTCGTCGGCGGACATCTCGGCGAAGGTGCGGCCGCAGCCGTCGGGCACGAAGAGCGGGTCATATCCGAAGCCGTCGGCGCCGTGCTCCTCGCGGGCGATGCGCCCCTCGACCACGCCCTCGAAGATGTGCTCGCCGGCGTCGTCGATGAGGGCTATGGCGGTGCGGAAGCGTGCGCGGCGGTTCTCCATGCCGGCGAGGCGTTCGAGCAGCAGCCGTTTGTTGGCCGCGTCGTCGTGGCCGTCGGTGGCGTAGCGCGCCGAGCGTACGCCGGGCTCGCCGCCGAGGGCCTCCACCTCGAGCCCCGTGTCGTCGGCGAAGCAGTCGAGGCCCGTGCGCGAACGTATGTATCGCGCCTTTGCCAGCGCGTTGCCTTCGAGCGTGGCTTCGTTCTCGGGTATATCCTCGGTGATGCCGCACTCGCGCGGCGTCACCAGCGTGAAGGCTGCGCCCAGCGTCTGCGACACTTCGCGCAGTTTGTGGGCGTTGTTGGTTGCGAAAACTATCTTCATGGTGGGGTAGGGTTAATCTGCATCGTTATGCTGTGTGCGGCGGCGGGATGCCGTCACCGTGTCGATGATTACGGCCAGCGCGCCGTCGCCCGTGACGTTGCAGGCGGTGCCGAAGCTGTCCATAGCCACGTATAGCGAGATCATGAGGGCCTGATCCTCGGGTGAGAAGCCGAGCATCGAGGCGAGGATGCCGAGTGCTGCCATGATCGCGCCGCCCGGGACGCCCGGGGCGGCCACCATCGTCACACCGAGCATGAGGATGAAGCCCGCGAAGAGGGGAAGGTCGTAGCTCATGCCCTGCATTATCATGAGCGCCAGAGCACAGGCTACGATCTTGAGCATGCTGCCCGAGAGGTGTATGGTGGCGCAGAGGGGTATGACGAAGCCGGCGACCTGCTCGCTCACGCCCATCGAGCGGGTCTGGGCGAGGGTGACGGGTATGGTCGCGGCCGAGGACTGCGTGCCGAGGGCGGTGAAGTATGCGGGCATCATGCGCGCGAGCATCCGCAGGGGGTTGCGGCGGGAGATGGCGCCGGCGGCGCCGTAGAGCAGCAGGAGCCACACCACGTGCAGGGCGAATATGACGCCTATGATCTTGATGAAGACGCCGAGCACGCGGAACGCCTCGCCCGAGGCTGTCATGTTGGCGAAGATGCCGAAGATGTATACGGGCAGCAGGGGCAGTATCACCGTCTCGATGGTCATGGAGACGATGTCGCGGAACTCGACGGCGGCGCGGCGCATGACGTCGCCCCGCAGGTGCGCCATGCCGAGGCCGAGCATGAAGGCGAGCACGAGGGCCGTCATGACGTTCATCAGGGGCGGTATCTGCACGGTGAAATAGGGGTCGAGGCCCGAGGCTTCGGCGGCGGTCTCGACCTCTATGTGGGATGATATGAGCGAGGGGAAGAGCGCCTCGCCGGTGAAGTACGATGCGAATCCGGCGGCTATCGAGGCGGCGTACGCGAGCAGCGTGGTGAGCAGGAGCATGCGTCCCGCGCCGCGCCCTATGTCGGCGATGGCGGGGGCGACGAGGCCCACGATGATGAGCGGTATGGCGAACTCGAGGAACTGCCCGAACAGGGCGTTGAAGGTGACGAATATGCGCACGCACCATGCGGGCATCACACCCCCGAGGGCCACTCCGAGAGCTATGGCCACCAGCACGCGGGGCAGCAGTCCGAACCGTATCTTTTTTTTCATCCTATCGCGTTGTCGTGCCGGTTGATGCACCGGCGGGCCGTTTGTTCATGCCGCCGCCGTTGCGGGGCGTCGTTATGCCGCGGCGGGTGCCGGCATGTCAGTATACCCAAGTCGAGGCGTTGCCTTCGTACTCGATCTCGACGGTATGCGGCGTGAGGTATGATGCAGCGGCTCGGTCTACGGAGCCGTTGCTTATGCCGTCGAGGGTCATCCTGCCGCCCGTGATGCCGCTCTTTTCGGCCGAGTAGGTGACATTCCCGCCGATCTCCACTTCGAGTACGAGTTTTTTGGGGCCGTAGCCGCAGAAGCTGGTGAAGCGCCCCGAGAGGAGGATTGTCGAGTAGCCCTTGAGCGGATCGTCGGGCTCGAACGTCAGTTTCACCTCCAAACCGTCCGCTACGGCATAAAGGAAGTCGCCCACGGTGTCAGCGGGGGCAGGCATCGAGAAGATGTAGCTGCTTTGGGCCGTGCGGCGCAGCGTGGGGCGCTTGCCGTCGGCATATTCGCGGTCAATGTATGAGTAGCTCCACACGGCGCCCTCGTCGCCGAGACGTTTGCGGCCCGTGTCTATCTCCATAGCGGTATTTTCGGATATGATGAGCCACACGCCCTCGTGCTCGGCATCGGATACGATGCGCTTGTCGTAGAAGAAGCGGTTGCGGATGGCTTCGCGCGTGGCGTCGTCAGCGGCGGAGATATAGAGGTCGAGGCCCTGCATGCGGTCTATGGCCTGCGCGAATTCCTGCATGGCGTCGTTGGCATTGTTGAAGAGCGTGTATCCCACGGCCGTGCTGTCGATATCGCCGCTGCCGTCTTCGACACGGCAGGCGACCGCCGCGACCGCAGCCATGACGATGGCGGCCATGCGTATGGTTGTCGATATGATCCGGTGTTTCATGTCGTATATTTTTTTGTTCTCAGAATCTGTATCCCATGCCTGCCGAGAATATGCCCTGCATTCCCGCCCCGATCTCGCCGAAGCCGTATAGGCGTCGGCCGACGCTGACGCCGACGATGGTGCCCGAGAGTCCGAGGTATGTCTGGCGGCCGTCGTCGATGGCGGTGATGTCGACTGCGGGGCCTATCGCCAAGGCGGAGTAGCACCGCACCATCGGCCGGTTGAGCCACTGCAGCCGCAGTGCCGGGGCGACGGATATGGTGGTCATGTCGTTCGACGAGATCTTGCGGCCGGTACGTGTGTCGAATATGTCGCCGTAGAGTCCCGTGTATGTGAACGCGACGCCTACCCATAGGGCGTATGTCGCACGGTAGTAATACGCGGCGGTGATGCCTCCGGATGTCTTGCGTGGCGAGTACCGCACCTTGAACGCCGCGACGGCGTCGGGTGTGGCGAAGATGCCGGGGTAAAGGGGCAGGCGTTCGGCCCCGATCGAGAGCCCCAGATGCCCGCAGTTGCCGGTAAAGGGGAATGCCCCCGCCTTGAGCGACACCTCGTGGCGCGGTCCGGTGCGCCATGCGTCGGGACCCTTCTTGCGGTGCGGTTCGGGCTGCTCAAGCTTCAGGTGGCGCGGCCGTCGCGGCTGCGCCGTTGCTGCCACCGCCGTGAAGAGCATCGCGGCCGCAAGCATGACGGGCAGCATCGGTTTGAAAGCGTTGTGTAATTCCATTTTTTCGGGTGTTCGGTTGTTTTTCGGTTGTTTTTCGGTTGTTTCGGTTCTCTTCTCTTTCGGCGTTTCGGTTTTTCGGGGTTAAATGATTGCGGGTGTATTTGTCATTATCATGGTTTGGCCGTCTGCAGGTGCTCCAGCCGCGTGTCGACGGCGATCTTGTCGATGATTGTCTTCACGACGGTATCCATCTCCGACCCTTCCGTATAGTCGGCCTCGCAGACGTAGTTTACGCGGTTGTCGCGTATCAGCGTGGCCATCTCGCGGCGTTTGTTGCGGTCCTCGGGGTTGTAGACGGCGATGGAGTGTCCGCCGTAGTTCTTCACCAGCTTCATGCAGGGGATGTCGGTGGTGCCGTCGCCCACGTATATCATGCGCTTGAAGGGTACGGGACGCTTGTCCTCCTCCATGTAGCGGTTGACCATGTGGGTGTCGTAGACCGACTCGACGCCCTTGTTTATCTTGAATATGAACTGCGTCTTGTTGGTGTAGTTCACCGCCACGGCGGGCCAGTAGGCTATGCCGTCGACGTTGTAGAGGAACGAGCAGGCGTATATGTGCTTGAACTCGTGCGCTATGGATGAGCCCTCGATAATCTCCTTCTGGCCCGACGAGTTGATGTAGTGCAGCAGGCGCAGGCCCCGTTCGTCGGCGTAGCGGTTCATGCGGGCGAACCATTGCTCGACGCCGGCGTAGTAGCGTATGTTGCGCCCCGACTCCTGAAATGCCTCGCGCCGCAGCGAGAGGCCCTTGCTCTGCGCCTCCTGTATCATGCGGGCCATGTATGCGAGGATGGGGTCGGCATCCTGCTTCTCGGCGAGGGTGTTGGCCTCGCTCCAGAACTCCTTGTTGCTCTTGCCCACGGCGGGGATGAAGTCGTACTCCTGCATGTTGCCCGGGGCGAGCGTGCCGTCGAAGTCGTATATGAGGGCTACGGTAGGTTTCTGATCCATAGTTTATTATGTTTTGCCGTGCAGGCTGTTGCGCAGCCCGTGCCGGTTTCTTGTGTTCTATTGCAAGATATGTTCCGCGGCGTGGGCCCGGCGGCAGTAACGGTGCTGTTGCGGGGAAACCGCCTCGAAGTTACAAATATAGTGATTTAAAATTAAAACATTCGGTCCAAACCGAAAAATGATTTTTATGCCTGACAACGGCCTGCCGGCGCAATGGGCAGATATTTACGATATTACACGCTTTGCCGGCCGGAGTTAACGTTATTTCCCGCCACAGGGTGCTATTTATGGCAATCTTGCCTACTTTTGTGAGACCAACCGATGGAATGAACTGCTGACCCTTATCTCGGTCGTGATTTTGTTTTTTTGACACCTGCAAGCGTATGCAGGCCTTGCGCCGTGTGCGGCAGCGGGGAAGGTATGCAGGGCGTATCCGGATTTTAGGGGACGGAGCGGGTATAAATTATACGACACCATAATATGAAACGTTTTTTTCTGGCATGCATGTTTGCCGCATTGCTCTGCGGCGGCGTGGCGAAGGCCCAGACGCGGAGCTTTCGCACCGACTATTTCAAGATCGAGGTCGACGGCCGCGGTTATATCGTGGGCATGTGGAACCGTGCGGACGGGAGCCGCAACTTCAGCCCCGCTGACCGTCCGTCGCCCCTGCTGGCGCTATACGACGAGGAGGTGAAACGCTATTACTATCCGCAGCATGCGGAGTATGCGCGCGGCAGGTACCGCCTCGAATACGATAACGGGTCGGTGGCGACGGTGCGGCTCGAGGAGAAGCCGCGGTACCTGAAACTCACGCTCGAGGCGCTCGAAAACCGAGATGATATAGGCAGTGTGCAGTGGGGCAACTACTACACGAACATCGACAACCTCGTGGGCGAGATAATCGGCGTGGCGCGCGACACCTCGGCGGCGGTGAACTATGCCATCGGCGTGCTGGCCCTCGACGACAACACCATCGGCGGCGAGGCGCACTACACCTCCGATACGGGGTGGGGCGGATACATAGTCCATACGCCCGACGCCAAGAGCCACCCGCTGCCGCTGACGCTGCACGAGGGCGACATGTTTACCTTGGGCGGCGACGGCCACAACGACGTGGCCTTCTACAACCGTCGGGAGTCCTATTTCCGCATGATGTACGGCAACTCGGCTGGCGTGGACTGCAACGGCCGCATCGACATACGCTACGTTTCGCGCGACAGGCGCAAGGGCAAGATGATCTACTCGCCGGAGGGTACCCCCATATTCGTGAACAATGAGCCGAACCACCTGCTGCGGCAGGATGTGCCGGGTGTCGACTACATAGGCTCGTCGATCGCCCTGTGGGGCGCTCCCGACGACAAGGCGCTCATGCACGTCATCCGCGAGGCGGTGTTGGCCGAGGGGCTGCCCTATCCCACGGTGCGGGGGCGGTGGGTGAAGGACCCGACTTCGTTCGAGCCCGACGTGTGGGTTTCGGGCGGTGGCTACGACAGCATAGCGTCATATACGCGGCAGATGGGGCTGCACGGCGTGCATGCCTACGATCTGGGCTTCCTGCGCCCCGACCGCGGCACCGAGGGGTACATCGACGGAAAGGATCACGAGCGCAAGCCGTTCCGCATGGCATCGGGGAACCTCTCGCACAGGGAGTATGCCGGCCTGCTGGCGCGCGACAGCATCATTCTGGGCCGCACGACGATAACCAACTCCATGGCGCCGGGTACGAAGGACTGCTCGCCCGTGCCGTCGGACAGCGTCTGCATCCAGCACCGCCGTTTCCTTACGGCGGACATCTCTGCCGGGGATACGCTCATCTACATCGACGACCCGACGCATCTCGAGGAGATCGCCTGCTGGGAGGCGCATTACAAGGATCTCAACATGGTGCGCATAGGCAAGGAGCTGATACACTACCTCGGCGTGACGACCACGCCGCCCTACCGCCTGCTCAACGTCACGCGAGGCTATTGGAACACCGTGCCGGCGGAACATCA
>CASFQF010000039.1 GCA_949296635.1 uncultured Alistipes sp.
TGATACCGCCCGTCTCGTAGAACGGCAGGTTGAGGAAGTGGGCGTTCGTATTCTCGTTCAGGCCGAACGAACGCACCGCGGCACGCGCCTCGGCACGGCGTATCGCACCCTTGATGTCGAGCAGCGCACGCGGCTCGGGCTCACCCTTCTTCTTCGAGGCGATGATCTTGCGCACCTCGTCTACATGGTCGCCGAAGCCCAGCTCGCGCGCCGTGTCGAGGTTCTGGATCACAACATCGTCATGTACGGCCACGTTGCCCGAAGTCTCGTATGCCACATGTACGTCGTGGCCCTGCTCCACAAGACGGATGAACGTACCGCCCATCGAAATCACGTCGTCATCGGGATGGGGCGAGAAGATAACCACGCGCTTGGGGAAGGGCGTCGACGGCACGGGGCGCGTCGAATCGTCGGCATTGGGCTTGCCGCCCGGCCAGCCGGTGATGGTATGCTGCAGGTCATTGAAGACCTTGATGTTGACGGCGTCATACGAGATGCCTACGGCATCGAGCAGCGCGCCCAGCGAATTTTCGATATAATCCTTATAGGTAAGCTTCAGGATAGGTTTCTGCACCACACTGCAAAGCCATACCACGGCCTTGCGCACAAGACGCGGCGTCCAATCGCACGGCCCCACCAGCCACGGCGCCTTCTTGGCCGTGAGGCAGTCGGCGGCAGGGTCGTCCACGACAGCCTCGATATTGGGATGGTTCTGCAGCATCGACGCGGGGATGAGCGTCGTGGCCTCGCCCTCGACAACCTTGCGCACGATCTCGGCCTTGTCCTCGCCCCATGCCATGATGATGATCTTCTTGGCGTTCATAACCGTATTGAGGCCCATCGTAATGGCCATCTTCGGGGCGTTCTCCACACCGAAGAAGAGTCCCGACTGCGCCTTGCGCGACTGATAGGTCAACTGCACCATGCGCGTGGTCGATTTGGCATACGACCCGGGCTCATTGAACCCGATCTGCCCCTGCACGCCGAAACCGATCACCATAAGGTCGATATTGCGAGCCATATGGTCGTACTTGGCGCAATACTCCGACACCTTGTCCACGGGAACCGTGCCGTCGATGATATGCACGTTCTCGGGCATGATGTCCACGTGGCTCAAGAAATCCTCGTGTATACGGTAGTTGCGGCTCTGCTGCTCCGTAGCCTTGATGGGATAGAACTCGTCGATGCTGTAGACCTCGACGCCCTTGAACGACACCTCGCGGCGCTGGTAGCGTTTCACCAGCTCGCGATATACGCCAAACGGCGTCTGCCCCGTAGTAAGACCGAGAGCGAAGAGGCGCTTGCCGCCATTCTGCTCATGTTCGCGGATGGCCCCCACGATCATGTCGGCCACATAATTCACGCCGTCGCTCTCCGACTCGAAGATCGATGTGGGAATCTTCTCGTAGCGGTGGATTATGTCCTTCGGGGTGCCCTCGACGATCAGGCCACCGTCTTGAGGTAACGAATACTTGCTTTTCATGATTTCTGACTTATTTAATATTAAACACACTCGACATAAGACGGCACGTCCCACCGGCAGGTGCATCCAAACGTATAACGTATCCGGCACGCGGCCATATATGCAAATGTAGGAAATTATTTTCATATCCCCGCCTGCCGAGCTAAAATATTGAAAGATAAATCCGCATTTTAGGCTAACATTCTATCGCACACGCGGCCCGATACGGAAAATCGGAAACCTGCGATGCGGCCGGCACCCGACATCCCCCGCTTGACACGCGATGGAACACGCCGACACCTCCGTTATGCGACATGCAGGCCGGCGGCGGCGAAAAACGCTTTTTCGCAAAAATATAATGTCGGCACATGCCTTTTTTGGAAAATATTGTATTATCTTTGCTTTGGGATTTCGTTTCGAAACCGATTCGCAACATGATGAGCGACAAACCACGACTCAACCAAAAACTACCATAGCATGAAAAAGATCCTTATGCTTGCCGCATGCCTTCTCGCCGCCTCGGCGGTAAGCGCCCAGACACAGGTTATCGCCCACCGCGGCTTCCATGCCAAGAGCGGCTCGTACGACAACACCATCTCGAGTCTTAAAAACGCACAGGAGCTGGGCGTATACGGCTCGGAGTGCGACGTCAACGAAACGGCCGACGGCGTGCTCGTGGTCATCCACGGCATCATGCACGGCAAACTGAACGTCCAGAAGACCGACTACGCCACCCTGTATGCCCAAGCCCTGAGCAACGGCGAGCGCATACCCACACTGGACGAATATCTCGAACAGGCCGCCGAAAATACCGCCACCAAACTCATTATCGAGATCAAGAACCACGCGACACCCGGACAGGAGACCCGCGTAGTGAAGAACATCATCGCCGCCGTCAAGCGCCACAAGCTCCAGAACGACGTCGAGTACATAGCCTTCCGCCAGCACGTATGCGACGAGGTGCTCAAATACGCACCCAAGGGCACCAAGATCGCCTATCTGGACGGATCGCTCACGCCCGAATACTGCAAAGGCCTCGGGTATACGGGCATCGACTACAATATCGCCACGATGAAGAAGCACCCCGAATGGATCAAGCAGTGCCACGACCTCGGCATGACCGTAAACGTATGGACCGTAAACGACACCGAAACCCTGCAGTGGTGCATCGACAACGGCGTAGACTACATCACCACAGACAACCCCGTAGAGGCCAACCGCCTGCTCGGCAAGTAAGCCTCAGACCCGTTCCGGCACAACAGCCCGCCACGAAACGGCGGGCTGTTTTTGCGATGTCCGTATGCCGCCACAACCGTACGGCCCCAAACCGACACACGCAAAAGACACGGCCGCCGCAACGTTAAATTTATGTTAACAAACATGGCCGTTATTGGCCGCCGCCGGGCATTGGGCTATCTTTGTTGTAACAATCCGGAGCCATGCCGTAAAACAGCCCGCCCCGCAGCGACACCCGACACGGCCGTTATCGCCACGGCGGCGGCCGCTGAGGACACGGAACGGCGGCATGCAACTGCAACAAGCAGGCCCCGGCCTGCGGCGCCTGCAGCGCGCGGCCGAGACACCGCTTCGCGAAGATTCATTCGGCATGGAATTCATCTACACATTCATGCTCGCGGCGATGATACTGCTCGCCGTAACGGGCCTGTTCATCGGGGTCATGAACGATGCTGCCAATTTCCTGAATTCGGCCATAGCATCCAAAGCAGCCCCCCTCAAGATCATCATGGCCATAGCCTCATGCGGCATTATCATAGGCGCCATAACCTCGAGCGGCATGATGGAAGTGGCGCGCAGCGGCATGTTCAACCCCGAACTGTTCACCTTCCGCGAGGTGATGATACTCTACCTGTCGGTCATGCTGGCCAACATCATCCTGCTCGACATATACAACACGCTGGGGCTGCCGACATCGACGACGGTAGCATTGGTATTCTGCCTGCTCGGCGCCGCCATAGCCGCCTCCACGGCACAGATAGCCGCCGACCCCGCAGCCTCGGCCGCCGACCTCGGCCGTTACATCAACTCGGCCCGCGCGCTGGCCATAGTCACGGGTATCGTACTGTCGGTCGTCATAGCCTTCGCCTGCGGTTCCGTCGTAATGTATCTGTCGCGCCTGCTCTTCTCGTTCCGTTACCGCCGCATGTTCAACCGTTTCGGAGCCTTGTGGTGCGGCATATCGGTCACGGCGATAGTATATTTCGCCCTGTTCAAGGGGCTCAAGGGCATCCTCGCCGGTTCTGCCGTCATAGAATACGTCGACCGCAACCTGCTCTTCTCGCTCTTCGTGATATGGTGTGTCAGTTCGGCAGTGCTTTTTTTCCTGCAGCGTTTCAAGATAAACATACTCAAGGCAAACATCCTCGCCGGCACCTTCGCCCTCGCGCTGGCATTCGCCGGCAACGATCTGGTCAACTTCATCGGCGTGCCCGTAGCCGGGTTCGACTCCTACGCCATGGCGCTGGAGAGCGGCGACACCTCGATGCACATGGGTGCGCTGGCTGGCCCCGTAGCCGCAAAGGTATACCTGCTGCTCGGCGCCGCCGCTATAATGATAGTGACGCTGTGGACCTCGCGCCGCGCCCTCTCGGTCAGCCGCACCGAGCTGTCGCTGTCGAACCAGAGCGAGGTGCGCGAACAGTACGGCTCCACCCCCGTATCGCGTGCGCTTGTGCGGATAGCGATGAACCTATACTCCGTATACGAGAAGTGCGTCCCGCACCCGCTGCGCGAGCGTCTCGCCTCACGGTTCGAACGCCTGCCCGAGGAGAGCCGCTACGGTGCGTCGTACGATCTGATACGCGCCACGGTGAACCTCACCACCTCCGCGATACTCATCTCGATAGCCACCTCGATGAAACTGCCGCTGTCGACCACATACGTATGCTTCATGGTGTCGATGGGATCGTCGCTCGCCGACCGCGCATGGGGCCGCGAGAGCGCCGTATACCGCATATCGGGCGTCATGACCGTCGTGTCGGGATGGTTCATTACGGGACTCGGCGCGTTGGTGATAGCTTTCTGCGTCGGGCTGCTCCTCTTCTACGGCGGCAACACCGCCATCATCGCCGTAACGCTCCTGTGCGGATGGATGCTCTACCGCAGCAACCGCCGCAAGAACCGCAAAGCCGCGGAAGAGAACCACCGTGCCGAGGACCCGCAGAACATGGACGAAGCGGTAAAGGCCACCATCGACGACGTCGCCACGACCATGCGCCAGACGACCAAGATATACTACCGCACCCTGATCGCCGTCTTCCGCGAGAACCGCAAGGCCCTCAAGGAGGTGGTACAACAGAGCGAGGAGCTGTACGAAGCGTCGCGCGAACGCAAATACGGCCTTATGCCCATGCTATCGCACATGAAGGAGAACGAGATGAACACGGCGCAATACTACGTACAGGTGGTCGACTACATGGGCGAGATAGCCAAGGCGCTGCTGCACATCACCCGCCCCTGCTTCGAGCATATAGACAACAACCACGAGGGGCTGTCGAATGAGCAGGTGGAGGACCTGATGAAGATAAACGACGAGGTGGAGACCATCTTCTCGCGCATGAACGCCATGCTGCAACGCAACGACTACGCCGACTTCGACACTATCCTCGAGTTGCGCGACGAACTCTTCGAGTCAATATCCGATGCCATCGCCAACCAGCTGCGGCGCATCCGTACGAAGAAGACGTCGACAAAGGCCAACATGCTGTATCTAAACATCCTCAGCGAGACGAAGACCATCGTGCTGCAATCGCGCAATCTGGTCAAGTCGCAGCGTTACTTCCTCGAACACAAAACACGTCAGATATGAATCTCAAATTCGGAATAGACGACCGCCCGCGTTTCGGCCAACTCATGCTCTACAGCCTGCAATGGTTCGTGCTCGCCATAGCCGTGGTGACTACGTCGCTCTTCATCGCCGTCGGTTCGCCTGCCGAGCGAGTGCTCTACGCGCAAAAGGTATTCGCGCTGATGGGCATAACCACCATCCTGCAGGTATTCTGGGGGCACCGTCTCCCGATCGTGGTAGGCCCCGCCGCCGTCCTGCTGGTAGGCATAATCACGGCCCTCGCCTCGCAGGGCGCCGAGGTCGATACCGACAAGATCTACACCTCGCTTATCGTGGGCGGCGCCATCGTCACCCTCGTGGCCGCAGGGCGCCTGCTCGAACGAATACAGCGCATATTCACGCCCCGCATAGTGGTGGTCATACTAATGCTCATAGCCTTCACCCTCTCGCCCACCATCCGCAGCCTCATATTCCCCGCAGGGCAGGAGGCACGCTACGGATTCGGGCTGTGGTTTACGCTCATAGGGGTATTCTCGATGGCCGTGGCGTCGCACGCGGCACGCGGAGTGTGGAAGTCGACCGTAATACCTGCGGCGCTGGTCATAGGTAGCGTCGTCTACTACACGATATACGGCGGTTTCGGCGCGGTGTTCGCATCGTACACCGAATCCGAGGGAGCGCTTCTGCTGCCGCACCTCAAATTCGACGGGGGCATGATCGCCGCCTTCCTCTTCTGCTACGTTGCGCTGCTCATAAACGACATAGGCTCGATACAGTCGCTCGGCGCCATGCTCGAAACGCCCGACACCGACAAACGGTGCCGCCGCGGTATAGGCATCACGGGCGCCATGAATATGGTGTCAGGAGCGCTGGGCGTAATAGGCCCCGTCAACTACTCGATGTCGCCGGGTGTGATCGCCTCGTCGTCATGCGCCTCGCGCTATGCCCTCCTGCCGCCGGGCATAGGGCTCATAGTCTGTGCCTTCGTCCCCCAGCTCATAGCACTGCTGTCAGCCATACCCGACACCGTGATAGGAGTCATACTGCTATACCTCATGGGCACGCAGCTCGCCGCAGCACTGCATATGTCCGTATCGTCGCGTTCGGCACTGAGCTTCGACGACTGCCTTGTCATAGGGCTGCCGCTGATGATGGCACTGCTCTTCTCATACATACCCATGCAGGTCGTACCCGCAATACTGCGCCCGATCATAGGCAACGGTTTCGTGATGGGCGTTATCACGGTGATGATACTCGAACATGTAATCTTCCGCCGCAACGGAGAAAAAGCCCAATAAAACTATTCCGCCAACCATACGCTCGTGTAGGAAGAAAACGAAGTAGTTTTCTTCCTGCTTTCGTTTTCCCGCCTCTCACCGTACGTGCCGTCCGGCATACGGCGGTTCCTACAATGGATACATTTCAATGTTTTCAAAAGGTTCTTATACGGCATAATCATAAACCATCCATTTGCAGGTCTGCGTCCAATATGTCTTCGTGTTCGGTCCTATCTTTAAGGGCATCTCAAAACTTAAGTTTGGGCTTTATACATTCTTCCAACATACAGTTGTTTTCTGTTGTCCCGCATAAATAGGATAAATCTTTTAATTTCCTCGTAATTTCCTCGATCTGATTTGTTCGGGCGACTGACTTTCCTTGGTTTTTTCAATCAAGCCCATCGTTTTTATATCTTCTGCTCATTTTTTGAACCTGTCTTTTCATTATCGTTCATGCATGGAGTCCACACACCCAATAAAGAGAGTTCCCGAGGGGCCAACTTTAGGCTGTAAGAGCAACTTGTACCTGTTATCGGCTTGCAAGATTGCCTCATTGCAGTGTGGGTACCAACGGGGGAATTAAATAACTTTCCCGGCCTTGCCTTCTGGAGTAAAAAATGACTTTCTGCCTCGCTTCATCTTCAGACTCCTTGGCTTATCTTCTCTCAAGCCAAATGATACGGACACCACCCGAAGAGAATGAAGGGATTTGATGCGTCCAAGTTCAGAACTTATAAAACCATACTCGTATCACTGATAAAAATCAAACATCGTAAATGCTATCGTTTGCTTTAATTCAGATAGATTTATTATCTTTTCCTTAAGTTTTTCCACTTCATTTCCTTCGAATTACCCCTTTTCCGATGGTTCGTGGAAATTTTTATCCTCTTCTGCCATGACGTATATATTGCACTAACAAGAAAACATTTGTATTCTTATACGTTTTTCGCGATTGACCCTAACCTGAAAATATGCCAGCACAAAATCTCCCATCGGAAAAAAAATTCGAATTGCCGCAAAATCGTCTGTTGTCATTTGCCATGTAATTTGACACACACTGGATGTATTCTGACAGTAAAATGAATGATGCCGCCATACAAATACACGTTGCTGTTCAAAGTCCACGTTCCGGGGCAAAAAACCCTTTACAGCTTCCAACCGAGCTCTAACAAAAAATATGCGGTATCCGTTGATACCGCATATTCAGAGATTCTGGGATCTGTTTCGCTATTTGTCGATAAGGATCGGCGGCGCAAGCGGCACGAAGTATTCCGGAGTACGGGTTGTCCGCGTGTTGTCGCTCTTGACCTTGTCGTTGGACACGAAAGTGCTCATACTGAACGTGGTTCCCGATGCGCGGCATATACGGCGCACAATGGCCTCACGCGACGGAGCGTTGTAATAGGAGCGGTTGTCCTCCATACAACTGATGTATTCCGGACGCCATACACCCATCCCATAGAGACAGGCTCCTTCGAAGAGACCCACCGCTTCGTATCCCGGCATAGTGAAGTATTGCTTCCAATGCACCTGCGAACGGTCGTTGGTCAGCGAGATGTTATAACCATAGTATTGGTCTATCGCCCGCCATTGGGTAATCTGAGACTTGCTGGTTTCCGGAAGTGAAGCGTTATAGTAGCGGTACTCGTCCAGCAGTCGGCCGAAACCGTGGCCACCACCCTCGTGCGATACGACGGCTCCGAACGTCGGCCCGGCGGGACACATAGATACCGAACGTCCGGTACTTTCCATCATACAGGTTCCGGCATATACATTGAGGTTAATCAGTAACAGTACCGTAGTATTGCGCAACACCTCATCGGTCACTCCAGGGACTTTGTGTGCATAGGAGAAAACCTTTTCATAGTCGCACGACGTACCCGTACTGTTTCCTCCCTCGAGTGTGGCGCTGAATGCGGTATTGCGAGTCTGGGCCTTGCAACCAGTCATATCCTCCAATACGGTAGCTCCGCGCTCTTGAGAATATACTGCTACAGTCGATATGCGGAAATAGTTGCGATAGGTAGTAAACGGCTCCACGCCGAAGAAGGCTTCGATAGCCTGCTCAACGTGCTGGTCAAATGCACCGCCGGCCACATAATCATCAGCGACGTATCCATCGCCCATGATGATCAGCTGAACGGGCATAGGGGCTCCGGCACTTTCAGTCTGCCAACGGGTGATCTCTCCGTCGGCATATGCACCGCCATCCCCCGTCGTAAATGTGCGCGTAGTGCTCTCGGTCTTGCCGCCAAAGGCATCCGATGCCTCGACCTTCCAGATGTAGGCCGTATTCTTATCCATCAGGTTCGTCAACTTAACGCTTGTCTCCGACGTTGAGGTAGTGGTCCACGTAGCGCCATTGTTTCCTGACACCATCAGTTTGTATGTCAGCTCGTCTCCATCGGGATCCGTTGCAGCCTGCCACTGGAACGTTGCATTGACTTTCACATCGCTGGCGTTTTCAGCCGGAGACAGCAACACAGGTGCTTCTGGGGCCGTATTGGGCATCGCCTGGCTTACGGTGAGCATGACAAAAGTGCTTCCGTAGTTAAGCGTCAACAGTTGCTTGTTACGCGGTGTTCTGTCAGTAAAGGGTTTGGGCGTGAAAGTAACCTTTGTCTCACCGATAGTACCCTCCAGCGGCGAGATGTCAAGCCATGAGGCTCCCTCCGGCATAACAATCTCCCAATCGTATTTTGACGAAATCGTGGCCTCGATCGGCGTGCAGTCACTATCGAACTCAAACGTATACCGGCTGATGTTGAAATCGACACCCTCCTGTTTTACTTCGATCGACTTTTCCATGCTTCCGGCCGTAAAACGTATGGTTCCAGACCGCTCTATCCCCTCGTTTTTCTCGGCTGTGACCGTAACTGAAGCACTTCCGCTACCACTCTCCGGAGAGAGAGCAATCCATTCGGGAGCCGTACTAGTCCATTGCAGATTCGACGAAACGGAGATGGTCGAGGGGCGGGCATCAGCCGCGAAGGACAACTCGTCAACCGAGATGTTAAGCGTGTCAGCACCGTCATCCGACTTGCTGCATGATGCTACTGCAAGCGATAGCATTGTGCAGGCTGTGACAATAGTCACATAAAAGATCTTTTTCATATTCGTAGGTTTGCAGCTATTGGGTTGGTTGGTTTTGGGAATCATTTTTTTCGCTGCGTACCTCTACGGGAAGATGCTTGACAAGAGCGTCGCACAATTCCTGCAGCTCCCGGGTTTTCATCAACAGCGAATCAAACGTCCGGCGTTGTACGACGACATATCTTTCGTCGGCCTGTTTACGCAGCAATGCATACTCATTGCGGGAAATTGTAACCAATGAATCGTTGCTTGCCACTCCGCCTGCTTTTCGCGTAGCGGTGCAGCATCCGAAAATCAGAGGGACAAAAAACAAAATTATGGCAATCAGAGGCTTTAGAATTGATTTCATAGGCTTCGTATTAGGGACAACAAAGCCTTCCCGCCAAAGCGGGAAGGGCTTGTTATCGATTATTGGCGGTTTCAAGCCGTCTATTTCTTGGCGAATCCGGCCAGAGGTGTCGTAAAGGCCTTGTAGACCTTGTCAACGCTCGGAGCGCCGGCAGTTCCTGCACCGCCTGTGCTCTCCGGAACGAACGTCATACTGCCCTCCGATAAGAAGTCGTACGGTGCCAGATAGCTTCCCGATGCGTTGTCATGAATAGCATACTCGCAATAGCTGATATCTGTCAGATAACCGTCTTCATCAAACTTTACAGTGATAGGATCTGTTCCAGACAGGCCTCCGCCCCAGAACACAAGGAAATATTTACCCTCCGCATCGAAGTCGTAGAATCCCATACCGAAAGCGGAAGCACTATATACCGATCCATTGAAAAGGAATCTGCCGTCGAAGACGATCTGATTGGTTGCATAGTCAACCGTACCTACGAGATCAGGCATTGCAAAGCCTCTGAACATGCCAAACCAGTCTGCATGAAGGATATACTCATTATCACCATAAGGCTCGAGATAGGCACTGAACGGCTTTCCACTGTTCGGGTTCATAACGGCGTCTCCGCCACTCGCATAGCTGATTGAGTATAAACCGGTCTTGATCTCAACCTGATAGTTAGAGTATCGCAGAGCATCGGGACTTACCGTGTAGGCAGCCGATTTGTTACCCCAGACATCGACGAATGCGCCGGCAGCGAACTGAACGTCGAATGAACCCGTGGGAACTTTCGGCAGAGCAACCTTTACAGTACGCAAGTCGCTCTCAAGCGTAAAGGTACTGTTCATGTACGAGAGTCCTGACGCCTCATTGTATATGACCTGAACACTGTTTTTCAGTTCGAGGTCATATACGTCGAACGGGAAGGTAAGGGTGATGGTAGCCGTCGGCTGGTTGAAGTCATCATCTTCGGTCTGAGCTGTGAAGTAGCTGTCCTCAATCGGGAACTCCACATAATCAGTGCTCCAACCGAGACCGATGAAGCCTTTGTCCTGCTGCCATCCTGAATTGATAGCAGCAGCCTTATTTCCCGAAAGATCCTCGAAAAGACCCTCAGTAATGTTGACGATATAACCTGCACCGTTACCCGGGTTATCGCAGACAATCGTAGCCACATTGCCTTCGGTAGATATATTCTCCATCGGAATAGCGACCGGATCGGTTATATTGCCAATAACCCATTGGATGTAAGCAACCGTAGCGCTTCCCGTAGTTCCGACCTTGATAGGTTCCGAATAGGTAATTTTCACCGTACTTCCCTCGTTATCAAACGATTGAGCCACGGGCGCAATAGTATCGTCTACCTGAATGTCGAGCGATACGACCTCACTGAGCAGACCCGTAGAGGTAATGGCTGCAGCATATATCTGGTAGGTCGTAGCCGACTTGCATTCAACGTTTATGGTCTGCGATTCAGCATCCGCCACGTTGAAAGCACCTGTCTGATAAGCGCCGCTTACCTCGTCGACAACTATGTCGTGAGCAATCGGGGCAGTGTTGTCTTCGCCCTCAAATACAGCATAGGCATACTGCGAAGCTCCCTCCGATGCGGCAATCGTAAACGAGAACTCTGCATCGCTGACCGAGCCTGCTGTCAGCGTAACCGTAGGCTTCGGCTTGTTCTGATTCTGGTTGCTCAGCTCATCGTCGTCAGTACATCCCACAAAGAGAACCGCTGCGGCGAGGAACATCGCAAGATATTTGATATTTTTCATAATCTCTTTTTGTTAATTTCGTTGATGCTACTTTTTGCGGAAAACAATCTGCACATCCTGTCCCCAAACGTAACCAGTATATTCACCGTCACCGTAAATCTTGGGCACTAATCCGTACTCAGAAGAGAATGTCATCTCCGTGCACTCATCATTCCAAGAGCCCGGAATAGACATATTTTCGTAGAGTTTGTCCTCAAACAAGACTGAAGTGACAACTTTCGTTGTACTAACGCCTAAACCGAATGCATCTGCCGCAATCTCAAACATCGTTTCGCCACCGGCAATCGAGCAAGTACCTGCCTCGCCGTCGTAATCGATATACCAAACGATAGGAATACCTCCGATCGAAGAGTTTCCGGCATATCCTACGCAAACAAGACGCTTGTCCGCATTTTCAGCCTCTTCCTCTGGGGTCAGACCTCCACAGATAGTAAACGTGAAAGTCGAGGTAGAACCATCCGATATAGATACTCCCGAGTAGGTCCACTCTCCCCACAGGCGTTCGTAGGGATTGTTGTCGTTATCTGCAATCTCGACACGCGTCGATGCGTTGGCGATCGTAGCGCCAGAAGCCGAAGTTATGGTCAGCGTCATGAAACGCGAATCGTTTATCTCCTCGTTATCAATCAGCTGGAACTCAACATAGGCAGGAGCATCCTCGTTGCCGGCATATTTCAGTCCGGTAAGCTGCGTGAAGAGAACTACGTCGTCGAGCGACACTTCGTCACCCTCGATCTGAGCTTCCACGTTGAACGTAATAGGATACTCTTCGGGTTCACCGGTAACCTGTACCGGAATCTTCACCAAACCTGCACTCTCCTTGTAGGTGTAGGAAGCTTGTGCAAACCCTATAGTCGCATCGCCTGCTCCCGTGATAGAGTCGTCGTCGCACGAGCTCATCAACCCAGAGAAGCAGAGCAAAGCTGCCGTGAATAATGAATATTTCAATATTTTCATGGTTGATATTCGAATTTAAGTGTTACCGGCTAATTAGTTATTCGTGTAGGCAGGGTTCTGCTCGATCTGCGGGTTAGCCTGAATCTCGCTCGTCGGAATAGGCCACAGGAAGAACGGATCGTCAGCCTCACGAGAGCACGATGCGTAGTTCTCACCCTGCTGTACGAGGTCGGGGTCCTGTCCTGCCGAACGCGAGAAGCCCATATGCCAACGCTTAAGGTCGTTCATGCGGTGTCCCTCTCCAAAGAGCTCGCGAACACGCTCCTCACGAATCTGCTTCATCAACTCCACACCTGAGTAGTCCTGCTCAACCCAGTTGGCAATACGCCTCAAACGCAACTCGTTGAGGTAATAAGAAGCAACGCTCTCCTGTCCCGACTTGTTGGCGGCGGCCTCGGCGGCGATCAGGTACATTTCCGAGATACGGAACACCTTGGGCATGTTCACGTAATTCGTCACGGCTGAATAGAGTTTTTTGTTGCCCGGATACTTGATCAGCAGCGTCAGACGTCCTACGACCGGAGTCGTGATGTCGCGCGTGTCGAAATAGGCGGCGTAACGGATGTCGTTGTCCTTGTCGTAGAGATCAAGCGCCCAATCTTCGGGAACATACTGCGGGTTGTCCTCACCCTCTTCGCCCGAGGTGTTGTAGATAAAGTATGAGTAGGCGTTTCCGGTATCATCCGGACCAGTCATGGCTACCTGCCAGATGGCCTCCGGAAGGTTGTCGTTAATCCAACCGTTCGAATAGGTGTCCTGATCGCTTACAAGAGTATAGACACCACTGTCGATCAGCGACTTAGCCTTCGTGAAAGCCGTGTCATAGTCGTGCATCGTCAGGGCAACGCGCGCCTGAAGTGCCGTCACGACGTCCTTAGTCACATAGATGGCGTTCTGCTCGCCTGCGGCCGTGATGTTTGCCTCGGCCTCTGCGAGGTCGGCGAGAATCTGCTCATAGGTAGTTTCAAGCGAACCGCGCGAAGGATATTTGCTCGAATCGCCAGTAGGCTCGTACTTCGTTACAACCGGTACACCATATTTGCTGGCTGCGGTCTCGGGGTCGTAGTCCTCGCAAAAATACTGCGTAAGGTTGAAATACATGTGGGCGCGGATATAGCATGCCTCACCGTAGTACTGGCGTACGAGAGCCTGATCAGCCTCGCTGAGCGTACCTGCTGCGAGCAGTTTCTTCGTCCCTTCGATCAAGAAGTTGGCGTTACCGATGTAGCTATAGAGTCCGAACCATGCTGTGCTGGCCATACTTTCAGATGCCGTAACGGAGTAATGATAGAATGAACCGTTGAAGTTACCGAAGTTCTTTACGGCGTGGTACAGGTCGGTCTGCAGGTCGGGAGCATAGACGAACGCTCCGGTGAAACAGTACTTCATGCCCGAATAGAGACCGTTGCGGAAAGCCTGGCAGTCGGCAACGCTCTCCATAGCCTCTTCGGTGTTGATGGCCGTGTCGGGGAATTTATCCAGATTGCACGACGTAACAGCGAAGAGTGCGATAGCCGAGGCGAGAAATATTTTCGTATTTTTCATAATTGTCATCTTTTTTAAAAATTAGAACACCAGTTCGGCGCCGAAAACGATCTGACGCGAGTTGGGATACATACCCGACGTTGCGTTCGAGTAACCTACCTCGGGGTCGTATCCCTCGAAGCCGGTGATGGTCCACAGGTTGCGGCCCGTAACATAAACCTTCAAGCCCGAAAGGAATCCGCTCTTCTCGAGGAGCTCCTTGGGGAAGGTGTACGACAGCGAGATGTTCTTCATACGGATGAACGATGCGTTAGAGAAACGCGACGTATCGTGGTAGAACTGAGTACCGTACTTAGGAATGTCGGTTACCTGTCCGGGGTGAGTCCAAATGTCCAGCATCTTGGTCTCGAAGTTGCTTTTGAACAACTGGTTGGCCGGATTCATAGTGTAGTAACGCTCGTTGAGGAATATCCAGCGCTCACCGATCCACGAGAAGTCGGCGTTCAGGCCCAGACCCTTCCAAGAGAAGGCCGTCGAGAAACCTCCCGACCAAGGGGCGTTAGTATCCATACCGCAGAACTGCATGATGTCATCCGAGTATGTCTTGGTAAGGTTGCCGTTCAGGTCATCGGTTATTGCAAGCGA
>CASFQF010000040.1 GCA_949296635.1 uncultured Alistipes sp.
CCGTTACGGCGGGCACACGCCCGAGTGGTATGACGAACGCACGGCCTACATGTGCGGGTTCCTTACCGAAGAGCGTATCGGGGTGCTGCGCCGTACGCTGGAGATGCGTACGCGCTACATGACCATACTCACCGAGAACACCTTCCACCCGCAGAATGCCAGCGCGCTGGTGCGCCACTGCGAAGCCTTCGGCCTGCAGGAGCTGCATACGGTGGAGACGCTGTGTCGTTTCGACCCGAGCGTCAACATCGTGCGCGGCACCGACAAGTGGGTCGACATCACGCGCCACGACTCCACCGCCGGAGCCGTCGCCTCGCTCAAGGCGTCGGGTTACCGTATCGTGGCCACCACGCCCCACCGCGAGAGCTGCACGCCCGAGACCTTCGACGTGGAGCGGGGCCCCTTCTGCCTCGTCTTCGGGACGGAGCATGCGGGCGTCTCGGACGAGATCTTCGACGCGGCGGACGAGTTCCTGCGCATACCCATGTGCGGCATGGTCGAGAGCCTCAACGTCTCGGCCTCGGCCGCCATATTGATCTACATGCTCTCGCGGCGCATGCGCCTGTCGGATGTGGCGTGGGCGCTCACGGATACCGAACGCAGCGAGGTGATGTTCCGCTGGGTGATGTCGTCGGTGCGCGATGCGCGCCATATTATGGAGCGCCGCTTCGGACGGGACTGTAGCGGGGAACTGTAAAATTGGAGACTATGAGCGATATATTGCGACGGAAGTTTATGGCCCATGTGGCGCAGACATCGCCTTCGCCCATGATGGTCGAGGTGGCGCGTGCCGAAGGCGTCTTTTTCTATACGCCCGAGGGCAAGCGCTATTACGACCTTGTGGCAGGGGTGTCGGTGAGTAACGTCGGTCACGGCAACGCCGATGTGGTGCGGGCCGTGCAGCGGCAGGCGGCCGACTACATGCACGTTATGGTCTACGGAGAGCTGGTCGAGCGGCCTCAAGTGGAGTATGCCGCGCGTCTCGCGGCGGCCATGCCCGACCCGATCGACTGCGTCTACTTCGTCAATTCGGGCGCCGAGGCGGTCGAAGGGGCGTTGAAGCTTGCAAAGAGACATACCGGCCGTACCGAGATGATCTCCATGCGGCGGGCATACCACGGCTCGACGCACGGCGCCATGAGCATGATGGGGGCGCCCGAGGGCGAGGAGTGGAAAGGGGCGTTCAGGCCTCTGTTGCCCGACACGCGGGCCATACGTTTCAACTGCATGGAGGATCTTGCGCAGATCACGCGCCGCACGGCGTGCGTGCTGTGCGAGCCTGTGCAGGGCGAGGCGGGCGTGCGGCCTCCGCAGGCGGGATACCTCGAGGCTTTACGCCGCCGCTGCGACGAAGTGGGGGCGATGCTCATTTTCGACGAGATACAGACCGGCATGGGACGTACGGGCGAGATGTTCGCCATGACCAAGTACGGCGTCACGCCCGACATAGTCTGTTTGGCTAAGGCTTTGGGCGGAGGTATGCCCCTCGGGGCCTTCGCAGCGCGCGGCGAGGTGATGTCGGCGCTCTCGCACGACCCCGCACTGGGGCATATTACCACCTTCGGCGGCCACCCCGTATGCTGTGCGGCGGGGCTGGCGGCGATGCGCTACATCGAGGAGCATGGTCTCGCGTCGGCGGCCGGGCGTATGGGCGCCCTGTACGAGGAACTGCTGCGCGATCATCCCGCCGTGAAGGAGATACGCCGCAGCGGCCTGCTGCTGGCCGTGGAACTGGGCAGTCCGGAGCGTCTGTACCGCATCATGGAGATATTCAAGCGCGAGGGTATCATGAGCGACTGGTTCCTCTATTGCGATACGGCATTCCGCATATCGCCGCCGTTGGTGATCTCGGAGGAGGAGGTGCGCGACAGCGCCGCCATCATCCGCCGCTGCATGGACGGACTGCTGTAGGGCGCCGCCATCCGATTGGACAACCAATGACTTTGCGCATCATGGAAAATATTTCGTTGCACTTCCGGCTTGACACCCCCCCCCGCATGGTAGCGCTCCATCGGGCTGCGGGACATGCCGTCGCCGCATGTGCGGCCGCGCCATGTGCCGTGATCCGTCGCGGGATGGTCGCCCAACGGCCGGCGGCATCATATGCATGAACCGAAAGAATTGAAATCCGTATTACAAACATATAAAACACACACACTGAAATTTATGAACCATCTCGAAAACATCACCCCAAGACGCAACCGCTGGTACTGGTACCTGCTTGTGCTCGGACTCAGTTTCATCATGGCCAACGTCGTAGGCTCGATCCCGCTCGTGGTGCTCATCGTTGCGACTAGTATTCAGAGCGGCGATGCAAACGCGGCTGTAGCCATCTCGAAGGGCGACATCACCGCGGCCGGTGTCGACAGCAACCTCTATCTTGCGAGCATGATGTTCGTCTTCGTGGTATTCCTCTTTTCGATGATACTCCTTGTGAAGAAGATACAGGGCCGCACGTGGCCGCAGGTCGTGAACGGCACCTCGCGCGTGCGCTGGCGCCGCGTGCTGGCGGGTATCGCCGTGTGGGGCGGACTTAACGTATTGCTTCTGGCGGCGAGCCTCATAATAAGCCCCGAGGATTACGAATTCCGGTTCGACGCCTCGCAGTTCGTGTGGCTCGTGATAATATCTCTGGTGATGATACCGCTTCAGACAACGTGCGAGGAGTATTGTGTCCGAGGTTATCTGGCGCAGGGCATAGGGGCGTGGACGCGCAACCGCTGGGCGGTGCTCGCAATCACGTCGGTGGCCTTCGGCCTGATGCATGGCGCAAACCCCGAGGTCGACGAGTACGGCTACGGCATAATGATGGCGCAGTATATCTCGATGGGCGTGATCTTAGGTCTTGTGACGTTGCTCGACGACGGTATCGAGATAGCGATGGGAATACACGCCGCAAACAACATCTTCGCCTCGGTGTTCATCACCTTCAAGGGTTCGGTGCTGCCTACGGCGGCGCTGTTCATGGCCAAGGATATCAATCCCGTGATCGACTTCATCTCGGTCGTGGTGTATGGCGCCGTGGCCGTCGTGATCTTTGCCCGCCTCTACGGGTGGCGTTTCGGCGTCATGAACGAACGCATCGCCCTGCGCAATTACGACGTGCCGCAGGCCGAATAGCCATTGCTTGCAGTAAAAACGCTCCGGCCGCAGACCTTTTTCGATGTGGGTCTACGGCCGGAATGTTTTTTCAAGAAGACTCCGCTTTACTCCCCTGCGGCAAAACTCTTCAGGAGGGCTATCTCCTCCGCCCAGCGGCTCTCGTCGGGGGTCTCGAGGATGAGGGGTATGCCGTCGAAGCGGGCGTCGGCGGCGATGTAGCGGAAGACCGTGATGCCAAGCTTGCCCTCGCCGAGGGGCGAGTGGCGGTCGACGCGGCTGCCAACGTCCTTCATGGCGTCGTTCAGGTGCATGCCCCGCAGGTAGCGGAACCCTACCGTGCGGTCGAAGTCGGCGAAGGTCTGCTCGCACGCCTCCTCTGTGGTGAGGTCGTATCCTGCGGCGAAGGCGTGGCAGGTGTCGATGCAGACGCCCACACGCGATTTGTCCTCCACGAGGTCTATTATCCGTGCCAGATGTGCGAAGTCGTATCCGAGGTTCGAACCTTGGCCGGCGGTGTTCTCGATGACGGCCGTGACGCCGTGCGTGCGGTCGAGCGCCATGTTTATCGACTCGGCTATGCGGCGCAGGCACTCCTCCTCCGATATGGCCTTGAGGTGGCTCCCCGGGTGGAAGTTGAGGCGGTCGAGTCCCAACGCTTCGCAACGCTCCATCTCGTGCAGGAACGAGGCGCGCGACTTGGCGAGCCCCTCGTTGTCGGGGTGGCCGAGGTTTATCAGGTAGCTGTCGTGGGGCAGGATCTGCTGCGGCGCGTAGCCGTATTCGCGGCATGCCGCTTTGAAACGTTCTGTCTGCTCGGGCGTGAGGGGCGGTGCGGCCCACTGACGCTGGTTTTTGGTGAAGAGGGCGAAAGCCGTGGCTCCGATGTCGTGTGCGTTGCGCGGGGCGTTCTCCACACCGCCCGCGGCGCTGACGTGCGCTCCTATGTATTTCATGCCGGAAGTAATTTTACCTCTGCAAATGTAACAAATATTGTGAAAAATAGTAACTTTGTTCCCATAATGCGTCCTTCCCGCAAGGGACGGGACGGTAAATGAAACGGATATGTGCAGATTTTCGATTTTGTTGACTGTCGCGGCCGTGCTGTCGGCAACGAGCGCCATGGCGCAGTTCACGGTGGAGAACGATACGAAAACCACGCGCGAGGAGGTTAAGTTCGAGGAGAAGGTGAAGGGTATCGACGCCAGCACCGAGTATTACAGTGCTGCGCGCGCACGCGCCGAACGCCAGCGCATACGCAAGGAACACAACGAGTTAGAGATACGGTTGGCCCTAAACGGTTCGATGACGTCATACAACGACCCGTGGACAAAGTCGCGCGGCGGCGATAATAACTTCACTGTCAGCGGGTCGATGAACATGAAGCATGTCTACAATAACGACCCCTTCCGTCTGACCACCACCGTTTACGCCAATCTGGGGTACAACCGCATGAGGGTCGACGTCGAGGAGGGCGTCCGCAAGGGTATCTGGTTTAAGAACATCGATAACTTTTCGATCTCGACGCTGCCCGAGCGCCGCATCAGCGCCAGCTGGGCATACAGTGCCAACATATCGCTGCGCAGCCAATTCCTCAACAGCTACGGGTCGCGTACCAAGCAGACGAGCGACAATGTGGTGACGGGACTCATGGCGCCGGGTTATCTCGACGTCTCTGTCGGTATGACCTACACCTCACCCAACGGCAAGTTCCCCATAAAGCTCTCGCTCAACCCCCTTTCGACCAACGGAACGCTGGTCTTCAGCAACAAGGTGAAGAACTATTACGAGGCGCAGAACGCTACGTCGTATTTTGGCGTCGACATCGACAAGCATATCCTCTTCACGGGCGGTTCGTCTATCAAGATCACCTTCGACCGCTATTGGGGCAAAAACAACTGGCTGCGATATAATACGTCGGTTGAATCCTATTACGGCTGGATGACAAACCTCGGTCGTGCCGACAAGATCAAGGCATACAAAAACTACCTTATCGAACACGATGAGTGGGTCAACGCCGGTTCTCCCGAGGGGCTGGAGCCGCCTTGGGTGCCCAATATCGTGGCGCTGCACCCCACCGTGCGATGGTGCAATACCATAACCATCGCGGCGACGAAGTTCCTTGCGACAACGATATACTATGAACTTCAGTACGACAAGGCGCAGAATACCGCCATACAGATGTATTCGACCCTGTCGTTCGGCTTGAGCTATACATTCAAGAACAAGCCGTCGTTCAGCTACCTGCGATGGTAGTGTCCGTGCCGGCCGTTATGTCGGCCGCCCCGCTGCGTATGCGGCGGGCGGTGTGCCGGTGTGCTGCGCGGGCGGTATCCGCACGTATTTTGCGGGGCTGACGGCATGACATAATTTTTTGAAAGGCAGATGTACAAGAATTCGAAACATACGATCCTTTTCCCGCTGCTCTTGGCGGCAGGCATCGTCCTCGGCATACTGCTCGGCCAGTTCGTGGGCCGCAACCGTGCCGAATCGCAGCTGCGGACGCTCCTGAGCCGCAGCGGCCTCGAAACAACAAACAAGATCATGCAGACGTGCGCCCTCGTCGAGCACCAGTTCGTCGACTCGATCTCGATGGACTCATTGGCCGAGTTGGTCATACCTCTCATGATGCAGGAGCTCGACCCTCACTCGGTATATATCCCCGCACAGCAGATGCAGGCGATGAACGAACCCCTCGAGGGTGAGTTCGACGGCATAGGCGTGACCTTCAACGCCGCCACCGATACGGTCATCGTGTTGAGCGTCATCCCCAACGGCCCGAGTTCCAAGGCGGGCCTTGCGGCGGGCGACCGCATAATCAAGGTCAACGATACCATAGTGTCGGGTGTCGGGATGCCGCAGGACGATATAGTGAAACGCCTGCGCGGGCCCCGCGGCACGGAGGTGAATCTGTCGCTCGAGCGGCGCGGCATAGGCGATCTGGTCGATGTGACGGTCGTGCGCGACGCCATTCCCATAAAGAGTATCGAGTCGGCTTTCATGGTGACCGGAGACATAGCCTTCATCCGCCTGTCGCAATTCGCGCGCACGTCGCATACCGAGCTCATGGAGGCGTTGCAACGCCTGCGCGGGGAAGGGATGACCAAACTCATATTCGACCTGCGCGGCAATTCGGGCGGATATATGGATCAGGCGATACTCATCGCCAACGAGTTCCTGCCCGAAGGCGAGTTGATCGTATACACGGAGGATCGCAACAAACATCAGGTAAAGGAGTTCAGCGACGGGCGCGGTACGGCGACGGATATCGCGCTTGCGGTGCTCATAGATGAGAGCAGCGCCTCGTCGAGCGAGATTCTTGCGGGGGCCGTGCAGGACAACGACCGCGGCACCATCGTCGGCCGCCGCTCGTTCGGCAAAGGCCTCGTGCAGCACCAGATACCGTATGCCGACGGATCTGCTCTGCGCCTTACCGTGGCACGTTACTATACCCCTACGGGCCGCTCGATACAGAAGCCTTACGTCAACGGCGACGAGTACGACTACGAGATGGATATCGTGCGCCGATACCGGAACAACGAGTTTTTCTCGGCCGACAGCATACATTTCGCCGACTCGCTGCGTTTCGTGACCCCCAAGGGCAAGGTGGTATACGGCGGCGGAGGTATCATGCCCGACATATTCATCCCGATGGATACCACCGACATGACACCGTATTACATGGAGGTGTCGGGCCGCAACATACTCTACTGCTTTACGCTCGACTATGCCGACCGGCACCGCGACGAACTGAACGCCGTGCGTACGCTTCCGGAACTGACGGCGCTGCTCGACAGCGACAAGACACTCTTCGACGACTTCGTGCGCTATGCCGCGGCGCAGGGCGTGCGTCCCGTGGCGCGTGACATAGCCCGTTCGCGCAAGATCATGGAGGCGCAGCTGCGCGCATATATCGGGCGCAACACGCCGCTCGATTCGGACGGGTTCTATTACAACATATTCCCCATCGACAACGTCGTGCGACGCACGATCGAATGGCTTGAGGAGCACCCTGCCGGCGGCGAGGCCCCCGTAGTGCCGGACCGCAGCGAGGGTATGGCGCGTGACGGATCGGCGCCACAGGGACAGGAGTGAAGCAGCCGTGCCGTGCGGATCTCGTCGGGCGGACGGTTGCGGACGCAGGTATACGGGATGCGGGCAGGCTTTGTATAAAACGTATGGACAAACTATGATTAAGAGAGTTGTGGGCGCGGTGTTCGCGCTGTGTGTGCTGGCTGTGATCGTCTTTACCGTATTGGGGCACGGTTCGTACAGCAGCCTTGTCGCTGCGGACGGGGCTGCGCCGGCGGAGCGCGCCGCGGCATCCAAGGCCGAGCAGCCGGCGGAGGACGGAATATAAAAACATAACGGATATAACAGAAAACCCGATATATGAAGAGATTGTTCGCTATGCTGCTGCCGCTGGTGTTTGCGGCGGCGACGGCCGCGGCGCAGGTGCCTGTGGCAACCACCGCGTGCGGCCCGTGGGTCGTCGACATGACGGACGACGCCTTTACCGTAGTGTGGGTATCGACCGAACGGTCGATAGGCTGGGTCGAGACGGCCCCCGACGACGGCACGTCGTTCTATGCCGAGGAGCGGCCGCGCCATGACGAGGACCTGCTCGGCCGCCATGTCGTATCGCGTCTACACCGCGTGCGCGTGGAGGGTCTTGAGCCCGGTACGGAGTACCGTTACAGGATATACCAGCAGGGCGTGGACGACAGCGGCGCCATCCCCGTTCTGGGGCGGCCCACTGCCAGCAACGTATATTCGCGCGAGCCGTATAAGGTGCGGACGTTCGACACGTCGGCCGAGGTATGCCGCTTCACCGTCGTGAACGACATACACGGCCGCGACTCGATATTCAAGGCCCTGACGGCCGATGTCACGAAACGCGGCGTCGATTTCGTGGCCTTCAACGGCGACATGTCTAACCTGATGGCCTCGATCGAACAGCAGCAGGAGGCCTATCTGGCGCTGGCGGCGGAACTCTTCGCTGCGGATACGCCGATAGTGGCGGTACGCGGCAACCATGAGACGCGCGGCGCCGCTTCGGCCGAGTTCATGAATCTCTTTCCCAACGCCTCGGGCAAGCCGTATTATATGTTCCGGCACGGTCCCGCGGCTTTCCTTGTCCTTGACTGCGGTGAGGACAAACCCGACAGCGACATTGAGTACGGGGGCCTCGCGGCCTACGACGCCCACCGTGAACGCGAGGCGGAATGGCTGCGGCAGACGGTGCAGAGCGACGCCTTCCGTTCGGCCGCCGTGCGCATAGTCTTCCTGCACGTGCCGCCCGAGACCGACGGCTGGCATGGCAGCCGCGAGATAATGCGCCTGTTCGTGCCGCTTCTCAACGAGGCGGGCGTAGACATCATGTTGAGCGGTCACCTGCATCTGTACGATTTCATAGAGAAGGGCGAGCGCGGCAACGACTTCCCCGTGCTTGTAAACTCGAACAACGAACGGCTCGACGTCGAGGTGACGCCGTCGCGTATCGCCATCGACGTGGTGGATGCCGCTGGCAAGGTAACGCACTGCCACGAGGTGCCGGTCAAGCGGCGTTGAGGTGCGTGAAATACGGCAATGTGAATCGGAGACCCGTCTGCAGATGGGTCTCCGATTCCGTTTTGTACCTTGCGGGCGGCGCCGTTGAAGCTAAATGTCGCATAATATCACCTGTTGGTAGCATGTTTCGGCGTCGGGCGTTGTGCGTCGGAATATTTTGCATAATATTGTAGCGGGCAAGAGCCTGCATCTGCGCTGGCGGGACGAAAGGGCTGCAGCCTCGGGTAACCTACGGTTTGTGGATATGCGTATGAAGATAGCGGTCGTGCCGTATGCCTGCGCGGTAATGGCGGCGTGTCAGGTGGACTACCATCCCTATGACACGCGCGTCGACGGTGCTATGGGGATCAACGCCCGCAATGTGGCCCGTATTGAGGCGGCTACTGCGGGGCGGCGCGAGATACGCTTTGCCGTAATCAGCGACACGCAGCGCTGGTATGACGAAACGGCCGATGCCGTCGAGGCGTTGAACGGCCGCGGCGATTTGGACTTCGTCCTGCATGCGGGTGACATGGCCGATTTCGGCATGAAGGCCGAGTTCGAGCGCATGCGCGACATACTCGATGGCCTCGATGTGCCGTATGTCGCCATAATAGGCAACCACGACTGTCTGGCTACGGGCGAGGACCTTTTTGAGGAGATCTTCGGGGATTTCGATTTCGCTTTCACGGCGGGTAACGTGCGTGTGGTATGCATGAATACCAATGCGTTGGAGTTCGACCGTGATGAACCCGTCCCCGATTTCTCGTTCCTCGAAGAGCAGATTCTGGAGTTTCCGGCTAATGCCGAGAAAAGTGTGGTGGCGATGCATGCCCGTCCCTTTACCGAGCAGTTCGACAATAATGTGGCGCGCGTGTTCGAGTATGCCGTAAGCCGTATGCCCGGCTTGCAGTTCTGTGTCAACGGCCACAGCCATACGTACGATGTGGCCGAGCCGTTCGGCGACGGCGTCCTCTATTACGGGTGCGAGAATATCGCCAAACGCAGCTACCTGCTCATAACCATTGACGACAACGGCTATGATTGCGAGAAGGTCGATTTTTAGAGCCTGTATTCTGGCTGCAGTCGTGTTGTCGTGTTGCGGATCGCCGCAGGCGGCTGTCGTGGATACGCTCTTTGCCGGAGACGGCGTACCGGTCGCAAAGACGGGACAGGGTGTACGCCCGCTCGATGTTCGTGTGCATCGCGGCTATGAAGGGTGGGAGAGGTTGATCCCGACGCATGTCAAGGTGCAGTATGCGGGCGGCATGGGCCTGTTGTCGACGGGCGTGGGGTGGGACTACGGCCGCCGCTGCCGCTGGGAGACCGATGTCATGACGGGATTCCTGCCCAAGGCCTATTCCGACCGTACGCACGCCACTTTTACCGTGCGGCAGAACTATATCCCGTGGAGCATAAGCCTTTCGGGGCGTTTCGCGCTGGAGCCGTTCTCGTGCGGCGCGTATGTGAACATGATCTCGGGCGAGGATTACTGGGTGCGGGAGCCCGACCGTTACCCGGGCGACATATATTATGGTTTTACGTCGCGTTTGCGGTGGTATCTGTATGTGGGGCAGCGCGTGACGTTTATGTTTAAGGGCAATTCCGCACTGCGCGGCATAACGGTCTATTACGAACTGTCTGCCAATGATCTGGACATCATCGCCAAGCTCGGCAACCGCTCGCTGGCCCTTTCGGAGATATTCTATTTTTCATTCGGTGTGAAATTGCAGATATTCCGCTGATGGCGCTTGCCCGATTGCCTTCATCGGCCAGCTGGCGTGCCCCGCAAAACAAGCCGCGACCGGATTCGGCCGCGGCTGATGTAGTGTTGCGGTTTGCTTTCGTCAGAACGGCAGGTCGTCCACCTCGGCTGTCGCGGGCGATGCGTATGCCGGCTCCTCTCCGATGGGAGGCATTTCGGGTGCCGGTGCCGCCTCCTGCTTGGGCTGTACGCGCCATGCGCGTACGTCGGTGTACCAGCGGCCGTTGTATTCGCGCGACTCGATATTGACCGATACGGTGTATGCGGCGCCCTCCTTCAGGCGGGCTACCTCCGACTCCTTGTTGAAGAAGGTGACGCACACCTTGCGCGAGAACTCCTGCGGCATCTCGAATATCACCTCCTGACGCTGCCACTCGCCGCGGGCCGAGACGCCTTTGGTCGGGGGCATTATCTTGTATACTACTCCTTCGAATTCCATAATGCGAGATTTTTTATTTTACATGCAAATATATGAATTTTCGGGCGCAAAGACAAATGAAAACTCCGGTTTTCGATTCGATTGTGTGCCGGCGTACGGCCTGCGACTAAAAATTGTCCGAAAAGGGGTTTTACATTTGTCTTTACACGCACATTTGACTACCTTTGCTAAAGCGTCCCTGCATGCAGGGATACCTCTTTCTAACCTTTTGAGCTCGATATTATGAAAAAGTTCAACGACGAAGACTTCCTCTTGCAGAGCGAGACGGCGCGACGCCTCTATCACGACCATGCGGCCAAGATGCCGATCATAGACTACCACTGCCACCTCGACCCGCGGTATATAGCCGAGGATCACCGTTTCCGCAGCCTGACGGAGGTGTGGCTCGACGGCGACCACTACAAGTGGCGCGCCATGCGTACGAACGGCGTGGCGGAGCGTTACTGCACGGGCGATGCCTCGGATTGGGAGCGATTCGAGAAGTGGGCCGAGACGGTGCCCTATACCATGCGCAACCCCTTGTACCATTGGACGCACCTTGAGTTGAAGACCGCCTTCGGCGTGGAGGAGCTGTTGAGCCCCGCCACGGCGCGCGATATATACGACCGTTGCAACGAACTGCTCGCGCGGCCCGAATATTCGGCCCGCGGCCTTATGCGCCGATATAACGTCGAGGTGGTATGCACTACGGACGATCCGGTCGATTCGCTCGAGTACCACCGTATTTGCCGCGAGGCGGCGTTCGGCTGCCGCGTGCTGCCGGCATGGCGCCCCGACAAGGCCATGGCCGTGGAGAATCCCGCGGCATTCCGCGCCTATGTAGACCGTCTGGCCGAGGTGTCGGGCGTCGAGATACGCTCTTTCGCCACGCTGATAGATGCCCTGCGTGTGCGCCACCGTTTCTTCGAGGAGGCCGGCTGCCGCCTGAGCGACCACGGCATCGAGGAGTTCTACGCCGAGGACTACACGCCGCAGCAGGTGGAGGCGGCCTTCGCAAAGGTATACGGCGGTGCGGAACTCACGGACGGGGAGCGCCGCCTCTACAAGAGCGCCATGCTCGTCGAGATGGCCGTCATGGATTGGGAGACGGGGTGGACGCAGCAGTACCACTTCGGCGTCATCCGCAACAACAACTCGCGCAAGATGGCCTCGATAGGGCCCGACACGGGCTTCGACTCGATCGGCGACTTCACGCTGGCGAAGAATATGGCCCGTTTCCTCGACCGCCTCGACGCGCAGGGCAAGCTCGCCAAGACCATACTCTACAACCTCAACCCGCGCGACAACGAGATGGTGGCCACCATGATCGGCAACTTCCAAGACGGCGAGACGGCCGGCAAGATACAGTTCGGGTCTGGCTGGTGGTTCCTCGACCAGAAGGACGGCATGGAGCGTCAGATGAACGCCCTGTCGCTGCTGGGGCTGTTGAGCCGTTTCGTGGGTATGCTTACCGACTCGCGCAGCTTCCTGAGCTACCCGCGCCACGAGTATTTCCGCCGCACGCTCTGCAACCTCATCGGCGCCGATGTCGAGGCGGGGCTGCTGCCTGCCAGCGAGATGGAGTTCCTCGGACGTATGGTGGAGGATATATCATACAACAACGCGAAGCGCTACTTCGGCTTTTGAGGCGGCGCGTCATGACCGATTAACGAATACTGCGATATGAAAACCAACTATGAAGTGCGCTATGCCGCACATCCGGCCGACGCCAAGGCATACGATACGGAGCGTCTGCGCCGCGACTTCCTCATCGAGAGGCTCTTTGCCGCCGACGAGGTCAACATGGTATATTCGATGTACGACCGCATGGTCGTGGGCGGCGCCATGCCCGTGGCGGAGGCGCTGCGGCTGGAGGCCATAGACCCGCTGAAGGCCCCCTTCTTCCTCACGCGCCGCGAGATGGGCATCTTCAATGTCGGGGGTGCGGGCACGGTGCGCGCAGGGGACAAGGAGTACCGTCTCGGATACAAGGAGGCGCTCTACCTCGGCATGGGAGACCGCGAGGTCTCGTTCGAGAGCGACGACGCCTCGGCGCCGGCAAAGTTCTATTTCAACTCGGTGGGTGCGCACTGCACATATCCCGACCGCAAGGTCACCAAGGCGGACGCCGTAGTAGCCCACATGGGGTCGCTCGAGGGGTCGAACGAACGCGACATAAACAAGATGATCGTAAGTCAGGTGCTGCCCACGTGCCGCCTGCAGATGGGCATGACGGAGCTGGCCCCGGGCAGCGTGTGGAACACCATGCCGGCGCACATACACTCGCGCCGCATGGAGGCGTATTTCTACTTCGAGGTGCCCGAGGAGCATGCCGTGTGCCACATGATGGGCGAGCCGCACCAGACGCGCCACATATGGATGCGGGGCGGGCAGGCCGTGCTGTCGCCCGAGTGGTCGATCCACAGCGCCGCCGCCACGCACAACTACACCTTCATCTGGGGTATGGGCGGCGAGAACCTCGACTACGGCGATCAGGACTTTTTCCCCATAACGGAGCTGCGGTAACGGTGCGGTAGAACGATGTCGAATGCGGGCCGGGCCCGCTGTAACGGAAAAGATATGGTCGATTTTTCATTGAAAGGCAAGGTCGCGCTCGTCACGGGCGCGGCCTACGGCATAGGCTTCGCCATAGCGGAGGCTCTGGCGGGGGCCGGGGCCAAGATAGCGTTCAACTGCCGCTCGCAGCGGCATATGGACGAGGCGCTGGCGGCATACGCCGCCAAGGGTATCGCGGCGCGCGGATATATATGCGACGTGACGGACGGGAAGGCCGTGGCGGCGATGGTCGCCTCGATAGAGGCGGAGCTGGGTACGGTGGATATTCTGGTGAACAATGCCGGTATCATCAAGCGCATCCCGATGCACGAGATGTCGGCGGAGGAGTTCCGCGAGGTCGTCGACATAGACCTCACGGCCCCCTTCATCATGGCCAAGGCCGTGATCCCGGGTATGATCGCCAAGGGCGGCGGCAAGATAATCAACGTCTGCTCGATGATGTCGGAGCTGGGGCGCGAGACGGTCTCGGCCTATGCCGCGGCCAAGGGCGGGCTGAAGATGCTCACGCGCAACATAGCCTCGGAATACGGGCGTTACAACATACAGTGCAACGGCCTCGGCCCCGGGTATATCGCCACGCCGCAGACGGCGCCCCTGCGCGAGCGTCAGGCCGACGGGTCGCGCCACCCCTTCGATTCGTTCATCGTGGCGAAGACCCCCGCCGAGCGGTGGGGCACGCCCGAGGATCTGAAGGGACCGGCGGTGTTCCTCGCCTCGGCGGCGTCGGACTTCGTCAACGGGCATATACTCTATGTCGACGGCGGCATCCTCGCATACATAGGCAAGCAGCCGTGATATGCTTATGTTTATAACCCGAAGATAAGAAATGGAGATGAGAAAGGCGATATATATTATTCTGTCCCTGCTGATGCTTGCCGCCTGCGGCAAGGGCGGGGGCATGGTGGCCGTGGTGGAGAACGCCTCGGAGCTGCCGCGCGAGAAGGAGACTGTGGAAATCGCATGGGGCGATTTGCGGCGTGGGGGCATCACGCCCGACAACGTGGTGGTGACGGCGCCGGACGGGGCGCAGGAGCCCTCGCAGGTGATCTTCGACGGGGCGGGCGAGCCCGAGACGCTGCTCTTCCAAGCTACAGTGGCGGCGGGCGGCAGCGCCGAGTACCGCATAGCGGCGGGCCGGCGCGAGGCGTACGAGACGCAGGCGTACGGGCGTTACGTTCCGGAGCGTGCCGACGACTATGCGTGGGAGAACAACATGGTGGCGTACCGCATCTACGGTCCGGCGCTGGAGGACCCGCAGACGCAGGGTGTCGACGTGTGGGTCAAGTCCACGCCGCGGCTGGTGATCAACGAGTGGTACGGCA
>CASFQF010000041.1 GCA_949296635.1 uncultured Alistipes sp.
GTAGCGGCGCATGCGGTCCATGTCGAGCAGTATCTGGTATTCCTTGATGTCGCCGCCGAGCACGGCCACCTGGGCGACTCCGCCCACGGCGAGCAGCTGCGGCCTGACGGTCCAGTCGGCCAGGGTGCGAAGTTCTTCGAGGGAAGTCTCACCGTCGGCCGTCAGCCCTATTATCAGCACTTCTCCCAGGATGGACGACTGCGGGCCCAGAGTCGGGGTGCCGACATTGGAGGGGAGCTGGTCGCCGAGGGTGGCGAGCTTCTCCGAGACTATCTGCCTGTCGCGGTAGATGTCGGTGCCCCAGTCGAACTCGACCCACACCACGGAGAATCCGGTAGTCGACGACGAACGCACGCGACGCACGTCCGTGGCTCCGTTGACTGCGGTTTCGATGGGGAAGGTCACGGTCTTCTCAACCTCCTCGGGAGCCATGCCCTGCGCTTCGGTCATGATGACCACGGTGGGGGCGTTCAGGTCGGGGAACACGTCCACCTCCATGGTTTCGGTGACATATATGCCGCCGAAGGTCAGCAGCACTGCGGTAAGCAGGATGAAGAGCCTGTTGTGCAGCGCGAACTCTATTATCTTGTTGAGCATGGCCTAATGGTTATGCGTATGTCCGGGAATCACCGATGCGGAGGAGAGCCTGACCTGATATGCTCCTTCCACCACCACGTCCTCTCCGCCCTTGAGGCCGGAAAGAATCTCGACTGCGATTCCGTTGCGCCCGCCGACGGTCACGGGAACTTTCCTGTAGCATTCCTCGTCGAACTGCACATAGACGAAATGTTCCCCCTGCTCCTCGGTCAGTGCGGTTTCGGGAACGGAAACCACTCCGTCGCGCTCTTCGGTGAGCAGCCAGACTTCGACATATGAGCCCGGGGTCAGGCCATCGCGGTTGGTGAACTCGAAGGTGACCGGGATGTATGCGGAGCTTGCGGAAACGGAGCGTCCGACGGAGACAGGGCGGCCTTCGGAGCCGGACAGGTTCATGGTCTCGTCGCCATAGTGCATGCGGAAGTTCGCTCCGGATATTGAGTTGCGCAGCGGCGCGTATTTCTCGGGGAGATCGGCGACGAGCCGCAGCCTGTTGTCAGCGGCTACGGCGGCGACGGCTTCACCTGCATTGACATAGTCTCCCTCGGCTTTGAGCACGTCCGTTATGTATCCGGTGAGAGGGGAGCTCACCGCGACACCGTCGCCGGCTCCATCGGCAGTGGAGCCCTGGTATGCGTTGAGTGCAGTCTTGTAGTCCGCTTCTATGGTCGTGAACTCCCGCTGTGAGATGATCTTGTCTTCCAGAAGGGCCTTCGCGCGTTCGTATTCGGTCTTGGCGGCTTCATAGGCTATGGCCGCGCGCGTGACGGCGTCGCCTTCGCCCATTCCGCCGGCGGACACTCGTGCGAGAACTTCGCAGTCATGAACCTTCTGTCCGGGCGCGGGGGTGCCGCCGTTCCAGGTGAGGATTCCGGATGTGCGCGAACTTATTGTCGCGGCTCCGTCGCCGGCAGGGGAGAGTACGCCGGAAGTGCGGACGGCTGTGCGGAAGCTGCCGGGAGTTATGGTCTCGACTTCGACTCCGGCTTCTCTGGCTCTTTCGGGGGAGAGAACTATTTCGCCGTGCGCGGCCTCTCCTTCGTGTCCATGGGCCTCGGCGGCCGCTTCGGCCTCATGGTCGTGATCGTGTTCATCTGTTCTATTCTGGCAGGCGGCGACGGCCAGCAGGCTCATTGCCGCCAGAATCAGGTATTTCTTTTTCATTGGTGGTTCTGGTTTGTCTGCAGTCCGGCCGCCGGCCCCGTTGCGGTTCTGCATGCGAGGGTCCGGGATGGCCCGTCCTTCGGAGCAAACCGCCGGGCTTCCGTCCTTGGGTGTCGGCTGCCGGTCTTTATTATTGACTGTGGATTCTTTCGTGATCGGCCGGGGAAAACGGCCATATCAGCATCGTCGGAGAGTCCTATCCCCTCGGAGGGCCGCGGAGGCTGAGTTGCGGCCTGGCTGTCGCAGGCTCGGCCGAGAAATGGTCGGAGGTGTCGAAACGGCGGAATTCCGGAGCGCCGTCGCGCTCGATGACGGAATCGCCGGTCGGAAGAAGATCGCCTATGAAGAGCTGTATGTCGTCGTCGGAACTCTCGGACGCGACGACGGTAAATCCCGACGGTATGTGGGCGAAAAAGTGCAGGTCGGCATAGCGGTATGTCGAGGCCTCCTCCGGCACGGCGGGAAACCACGGGAACGACCCGACGGAACGGGTGTCGTTGTATACCTTGTTGTAGAGGCGTGCCGTCATCATGCCGTGCTCGGCCCAGTCGCCGCCGCGGTAGTCGCTCTTGTAGTTGTCCAGCTCGCCGCACAGGGCCGGTATGCGGCTCTTGGCAAAATAGTCGCCCCAGCGGCGGATGGTGCCGTCGTCCATGTCGTATATGTCGTAGCCGTGGAAGTCGACGGCGGCGACATGCCTGCGAACGCGGCGGTCGGCAAGGATTTCACGCACCTGCCGCAGCTCCGACGGCTTTATGGAGAGCGTTCCGACCATCCACTTCGTGTGCAGGCCGTGGCGGCGGAACAGTTCCCCTGCCTTGGTTATCAGGCGTATGTATTCGTCGGCGGTGAGCAGGGTGTTGTAGCCGCCCCAGCCGCCGTCCTCCCTGTCCTGCTGCAGCGACTCGTTGAACGACACCCATCTAACTTCGACGCCCGTCTGCCGCTTTATGTGGAGCAGCAGTGCGCAGATCGACTCGGCAGCCTCGTCGATGTCGTTTATGCGGCGCGCGGGGTGCAGCGCCCCCGCGGGGTTGGGGTTCTCGAGAAGCCAGTCGGGCAGGTTCCAGATGGAGAGCCACACGTCGACGCCGAACTCCTCGCGCATGCGCCGTATGCGGTTCACGGAGCGGGTGACGAAGATGTGGTCGGTACCGAACCCCTCCCAGCGGATCGAGTCGGCGTCGCCGTTGTCGTTCGCCGGTTCCCACTCGATCATGGGGGCACCGATGCGCGCCGCATTGCACGGCAGTTGCCGCAGCATCGCGGCGAAATCCTCACGCAGTTCCTCCCATTGGCCTACGTGGTAGCCTTCCATGTTGATCCCGTTGGCGGCGATGGTCTGCATGCGGCGGCCGAAGTCGGCCGAGACCGTTTGTGCGGGTGCCGTTGCCGGCAGTGCCGCCGCGAGGAGGATGGCAGTTGCGGCGATTGCGTGTTTCATGGTATTGGCGTTTTGAATGAGCGGTTGGGCACAGCGGCGCGCATATAACCGAAAAAGGGTCACGCATGCGTAACCCTTTTCAGTGACTCCGACAGGATTCAAACCTGTAACCGCTTGATCCGTAGTCAAGTACTCTATTCAGTTGAGCTACGGAGCCATTTTTCGCTGTGATTTTTTCTGCCGGCAATATTCGGGTCTGCAGCATGGCCGTACGGGTTTGCGTGTCGGCTTTTGAGGCTGTATGAAACAACAGGGACCGTCCCCGAAAGGGGCGGTCCCTGTGCAAATGTGCTGCGATGCGGTCATTTCAGCCATATATCGCCCGTGGTGAGGTACTTGTTGCCCGAGACCTCCTGCTTCAACTTGCCGTTGACCCATACGCGGATGGTGATGAGCGTCGTCTCGTCGTCGCAGCGGGCCTTGATCGAGAAGACCTCTGTGTCGGTCTTGAACGACGACTCGTAGTGGCTGCGTATGACCGTTCCCCTTTCGCTTTGGTCCGTGGGGCTGTATATGCGTACGGGTTGGTCGGTGTTGGCCTCGATGGTAAAGCGTACGTCGTTCACGTCTTTTTTCTTGTCGGAGCAGCCTCCGAGCATCATGGCCGAAACAAATGCCATGACAAGCAGTAGTCGTTTCATAATCTTTAAAAATTTGGTTGTTTTTCGGTGAGGACGCTCTTGGGGGTGCATCAGCGCTATGGCGCCCCGGCATCCTCGGGGGGCAAATATATGTATCGGCGGCTGTTTGCGGAAGAGTGACGGAGAAATTGAGGTCAAATACGACGTCTTTCTATCCTTACAGAATATCGGCATCGTAGTGATGTGTACGGTACGGGCGCCGAAACCCGTTGCGGCCCTTATGTTTTACGTTAGGATGGGAGACCCCCGCAATGAAAAACCCCGAACCGGCATACCGCAGGTTCGGGGCGTATGTCATGAGGCGGGATGGCCTCCCCTAAAGGTTGCGCAGCGTGTACTCTACCATCTTGCGGCGTATGTTGTAGCCGTCCGACGGGTACATCGAGTGGTTCTGGTCGGGGTAGACCATCATGTCGTACTGCTTGCCCGCGCGGTTCAGTGCGCGGCACATCTCCATCGTATTCTGGAAGTGGACGTTGTCGTCGGCCGTGCCGTGCATGATGAGCAGCTGCGTGTGCTCGTCGTCGAGCAGCTGCGCGAAGTTGATGGGCGAGTTGTCATCATAGCCTGCGGGGTTGTCCTGCGGCAGGTCGTTGTATATCTCGGTGTAGATGGTGTCGTAGTAGCGCCACGAGGTGACGGGGGCTACGGCTATGGCCAGCTTGTAGAGTCCGCCGCCCTTGCAGGCGCAGCCCAGAGCCATGAAACCGCCGTACGACCATCCGTATATACCTATGCGGCCGGCGTCTATGTATGGCTGCCTGCCCAGATAGCGTGCGAACGAGATCTGGTCCTCGACCTCGAGGGCGCCGAGGTTGCCGTAGGTCTGTTTCTTGAACGCCTCGCCCATGAAACCCGTGCCGCGGCCGTCGCAGCAGGCGATGATGTAGCCGTGGGCGGCGATGACGTTCTCCCAGTCGAGCGAGAAACGGTCTGCCACCGACTGCGAGCCCGGGCCCGAATACTGCGTCACGAGGACGGGATAGCGTTTCGACGGGTCGAAATCCGCAGGCTTGATCATGTATGCGTTGAGGCTGTCGCCGCGCTCGGTGACAAAGGTGAAGAACTCCTTGCGGGGCATCTGCTCCATGCGTGCGGCCAGCTCGCGGCTCTCGGCCAGCGTGCGCAGCAGCGTGCTGTCGCCCTTGTGCAGGGTCACGGTATTGGGCTCGGCGGCCGTAGAGAAGGTCGAGATGTAGTATTTCATACCCTTGCTCGGCGAGATCGAGTAGGTGCCGTTACCCTCCGTGAGACGCTGCTTGCGGCGGCCCTTGTAGTCTATCGAGTAGAGGTTGCGGCGCAGGGGCGAGGTCTCGGTCGACATGTAGTATATGGCCTTGTCGGTGGTCTCTACGACCTCGGTCACCTGCCACGGGCCCGACGTTACGGGGTTCAGAAGCCCCTTCTCGGTAGAGTAGAGGTAGATGTGGTTCCACCCCGTGGCCGTCTCGTTGAGGGCGATGAAACGCTCGCCGTCGATGAAGCGTATGGTGCCCGCGTCGGGACGCTCGACGAAGGTGGGCGAGGTCTCGTCGTAGATCACCTTCTGGGTGCCGTCGCCGCGTACGAGAACCACCTCGAAGTGGTTCTGCTTGCGGTTGACGCGGTAGTAGAAGAGTTCGCCGCCGGGGGTCCAGTCTATGCGCGGGATGTATTGGTCCGTCTCGGCCCCCGTGTCGATACGCTCTTTCGTCCCCGTGGCGATGTCGTACACCCACAGCTCGACCGTCGAGTTGCGGTCGCCCGCCTTGGGATACTTGAACGAGTAGGGGCGGTTGTAGAGCTCGCCGTCGAAGCGCATCATCTCGAAGGTCGGGACGGCGCTCTCGTCGAAACGCAGGTAGGCGATGCGCTTCGAGTCGGGCGAGAAGGCGTAGGCGCGCGTGAAGCCGTACTCCTCCTCATATACCCAGTCGGCCGTGCCGTTGATGACGGCGTTCCACTCGCCGTCGTCGGTGACGGCGCGGGCATCGCCGCCCACAGGGGCGACAAAGAGGTCATTGTCCTTGGCATAGGCCACCATCGTGCCGTCGGGCGAGAGCGTTACGTCGCGCACGCTTTCGAGCGTCATCGACGCCTCGCCGTCGCCGCCCAGAGGCACTATCTGCCAGTCGGCGTAGAACGAGTGGCGGTAGACGGGCCTGTGGTTGCTGCTGAGAAGTATCGCCTTCTCGTCGGGCGAGAGCGTGTAGGACGAGAACGACCCCGTATAGAGAGTCTCCTGCTGCGAGGCGTCTGCGTAGCTGTGGCGCACCACGGCATTGCCCTCGCGCGTGGTGTAGTGTTCGCCGTCCTCCATCGAGCGCAGCCCGTAGACGCCGCGGTTGAGCGACGAGATCTCTATAAGCTCGCGGTATGTCTGCTGCGCAAGGGCGGCCGTCGTGACCGTAAGAAGCGTCGCAGCGAGAAAAATCTTCCTTATCATGTCCGGTAGTTTTTTGCGGTTTGTAGTGCGGTCGTGCATCAGATGTCGTCGACGTTGAAGTCGTACCCGAGGCGCTTGCCCGTCGAGAACTTCGAGTTGTCCATCTTGGTGTTGAACTGGTCGACCGTGACCCGTTTGTTGTCCTCGTAGGGCGGCGTGAGCAGGTCGAAGTTGATGGCGTAGTTTACCGCCGTCTCGATTATCGCCACCAGCGCCTCGCGCGTGATCTTCTCGCGGCCGAACCCCATCGGCCGCATCAACGTCTGGCGCTTGCCCTCGACGAAGAAGCACTTTTCGCGGTTGATGAATATGCGTCCTATGAGGTAACCCTCGTCGGCGTTGCGGTTGAACTTGAACGAGTCGGAGAGGAAGTTGTATATGTTGATCACGCCGCAGTAGGAGTTGCAGCGGTCCTGCTGCACATACTCGTTCTGCCAGATGATGTGGTTCGAGTCGAACTCGAAGACGTCGGTGTGCATCTGGAATATGAGCAGGTCGCTGGCTATCTGCAGCTGCGCCTCGAACTTGCCGCGGTCGCGGTACTCTATGCGCACGCGCTTGTCGAGCTTGTCGTCCAGCTCGTCGTCTATCTCCGAGGCGATCTCGATGAGTACCTCCTTCAGCAGGTTGAACGTCGAGAAGGTGTTGTCGAAGACATGTTGCTTCAAGGTCGATTTGGCGACTATCGTGGCGAGGATCTTCTCGCGCAAAGGGGTGTTGTCCATATCGTGTGGTTGTCGTTTGTTGCTTTCATGCGGGGCGCCTGCCTGCGGCACGGGCTATTTGAGTTTTATCGTCTGCCCCGCGGCGATCGTTTCGTTCTTGCGCAGGCGGTTCAGGCGGGCGAGTTTCTTCTGGCGTATGCCGTACTCCTGCGAGAGCGACCGCAGGGTCTCCCCCTTGCGTACGATGTGCTGGCGCACGTTGCCGCACCACTTGGCCTGCTTGCGCTCGATGTATATCATCTCACCCTTGACGGGGTCGGCCGTAGAGCGGGGATCGGCTTCGTTGTACTTGCGCAGCGTCCGCTCTGTCAGGGCGAAGGTGCGGGCTATGCGTGCGAAGGTGTCGCCCTCGCCCGCTATGACGAAGTGGGTGCGGTTGTTGACATACACGCTGTATCCGTTGTATGTGCGTTCGGGTACGCGGTAGTCGTTGGGGTCGATCTTGGCCGTGTATGTTGCGGGCGTCTCGACGCTGCTCTGCGAGGCGAAGTCGTCCGTAATGCCCTGTTCGGCGCGGCGGTGCGCGGCATAGAGTGCGGCGCCGTTGTCCTCGTCGAAGAGGTAGAGGCGGTTGTCCTCGATGATGCGTATGAGGCGCTGCGCATAGTCGGGGGCCGTGGCATAGCCTGCGGCCTTGAGGCCGCGCGCCCAGCTGCGGTAGTCGTCCGACGAGTAGGCGAAGAGCGAGTCGTAGCGCGGCTGCTGGTCGAGGAAGTCGGCATGGTCCTGATACGACTCCTCCACGGTGTCGTACTTGCGGAAGCACTCGCCCTTGGCATCGTCGTCATGGTAGACACGGTCGCCGCGCCAGTTCGACTTGCACTTGATGCCGAAGTGGTTGTTCGACTTGCGGGCCAGCGAGCTGTTGCCGCTGTCGGACTCGAGTATCCCCTGCGCGAGCGTTATGCTGGCGGGGATGCCGTAACGCTCCATGTGTTCGATGGCGATGCCCTTGTATCGGTCGATGTACTCCTCCTTGGTTATGCGGCTCTGTGCCTGAAGTTCGGCGGCGAATGCCGCGAGCGCGAAAAACGCGAGGTATATTGCTCGTTTGGAAAAAATCATTATCTTTGTATTACCGTGAAGGCAAAGATAGATTTTTTTGGATAAATTACCAATAACTGACCGCGATATATGTTTACCGAAAACGCAAATGCCATTTTCAACAGGGCGATAGCCGATTATCACCTTTTCGACGACGTCGACCACAGTTTCGAGAACCCCTACGAGGCCGGCTCGCTCGATGCCCTGCTCTATGAGAAGAACATGGTGGACACGGTGCAGTGGCACCTCGAGGATATTATACGCGATCCGGCGATCGACCCCGTCGAGGCGCTGGCCATAAAGCGGCGTATCGACCGCTCGAATCAGGTGCGTACAGATATGGTGGAGTATATCGACTCCTATTGGCTCGACAAGTTCAAGGATGTGGCCGCGGCCCCCGATGCCAAGATCAATACCGAGACGCCCGCATGGGCCATCGACCGCCTGTCGATCCTTGCGCTCAAGATATACCACATGCGCCTTGAGACCGAGCGTACCGACGTGGGGCAGGAGCACCGCGACGCCTGCGGCCGCAAGCTCGCAACGCTGCTATCGCAGCAGGTGGACCTGTCGACGGCCATCGAGGAGCTGCTCGAGGACATAGCCTCGGGACGTAAGTATATGAAGACTTACAAGCAGATGAAGATGTATAACGATCCGGCGCTTAATCCGGTATTATATGGCAACAAACAGTAAAGAGCCCGCAGTGAAGAAACGGCGCCGGCTGCCGCGGCATGTGGTGGCCATACGCCTCTCGGCCATGGGCGACGTGGTGATGCTCGCGCATACGCTGCGGGCATTCAAGGCGGCATATCCCGACGTGAAGGTGACCGTCGCCACGCGCAGGCAGTTCGAGTCTTTCTTCGACGGCATTGACGTCGACTTTATTTTCGTCGACACGAAGGGGCGCCATCGCGGCGTAGGCGGCCTGTGGAAACTGTACCGCGACATAGGGCGCCGCCATGTCGACGCCATAGCCGACATGCACGGGGTGTTGCGCTCGATCGTGGTGCGCACGCTGTTCCGTATGAGTATGTACCGCTGCGCCAAGATCAACAAGGGCAAGGTCGAGAAATGGTTCCGTGTAGGATACAACAGCCAGAACAGCGTGCCGTTGAAACACACGGTGGTGCGCTATTGCGACGTGTTGCGGGATCTGGGGTTCGAGTTCGACAATCCGGCCCCCGCGGTGAAGATAGCGCGCCCTAACCCTATGGGTGAGAAACACGGCCTCTGGGTCGGGTTCGCCCCCTTCTCGGCGCACGACGGCAAGACCTATCCCGCCGACCTGCGCGTGGAGGCCGTGCGTCTCTTGAGCGAGCGTTACGACAGGGTCTTCATACACAGCGGCGGCGGCGCCGAGGCGGAGTTCGCCGCGCAGATGGAGCGCGCCCATAAGAATGTCACGGCCGTGAACGGCAAGGTCGATATGGCGGGGGAGTTGAACCTCATATCGAACCTCGACTGTATTGTCTCGATGGATTCGCTGGCTATGCACATGGCCTCGCTGGTGGCTACGCCGGTAGTGTCGGTGTGGGGGGCCACACACCCCGCGTTGGGGTTCCTTGGTTACGGATGCTCGCCCGAAGGGGTGTTGCAGGTGGATATGCCGTGCCGCCCGTGTTCGGTGTACGGCGAGATGAAATGCCAATACGGCGACTACCGCTGCCTGCGCGCCATCACGCCCGAGATGATCGTCGCCAAAGTTGACGAGATGATAGCCGCCGCGCAAAAGGCACATGCAGGGAAAGAGGCGGAGGCATAGCGTCAATTGTCCCGCACGTGCTTCGGATGCAGTAAAAGATCGGGGCCTGTCCTTACTGTAAGGACAAGCCCCGATCTTTTTGCTTTTTTGTCCGTTATGCCGCAGCCCTTGTGCCGCAGCCTCCTGTTGCAGCCCTCTTGTCGCAGCTCTCATGCCGCAGCCTCTTGTTGCAGCCCTCATGTCACAGCCTCCTGCCGCGACCTTCTCTCGCAACCCGTCTCGGCCCTCTTGTTGCAACCTTTTCTCGCAACCATCCTGCCGCAACCATCCTGCCGCAATCCTCCTGTCTCGGTCCTCCTGTCACGGCCCTCCTGTCACGGCCCTCCTGTTGCGGCCCTCCTGTTGCGGCCCTCCTGTCTCGGCCCCCGCGGGCCGATTAAGCCTCGGCCGTGTCGGTGTCCTTGAATGCCTCGCGGATCTTCTCCGTCACGTGCGTGCGGATGCTGCGCTCCATCGACAGGATCATGTTCTTGATCGCCTTTGGCGTAGACTTGCCGTGGCCTATCATCACCGCCGAGTTGACTCCAAGCACGGGGGTGCCGCCCACGTTCTCGTAGTTCATGGCATCCCAGAAGGGATTGGTGGTGCCCATCTTGTGGTTGATGACATAGAGGCCTTCGGCCATCTTCAGCGCGATGTTGCCGACGAAACCGTCGCAGATGATTACATCGGCGATCTTGCCCGAGAAGATGTGCGACGACTCGACGTTGCCCACGAAGTTGTAGAGCCCCTTCTCGCCGTCGGCCTTCATGGCTTGGTATGCCGCCTGCGTCAGGGCGTTGCCTTTGGCCTCCTCCTCACCGATATTGAGCAGGCCTACACGGGGGTTCTGTATGCCGAGGACCGATTCCGCATATATCGAGCCGATGAGTCCGTACTGGCTCAACACTTCGGGTTTGCAGTCGACGTTGAGACCCACGTCCATCATCAGCGCCTGCGTTCCCGCTATGGTAGGCAGGGTAGTCGATATGGTGGGGCGTATTACGCCCTTGATGGGTTTGGCCACATACATCGACCCTACCATCATGGCTCCCGTAGATCCGGCGCTGGCGAAACCGTCGATGGCGCCCTTGGCCAAATATCCGAAGCCAACGGCGATACTCGAGTCGGGCTTCGACTTGAATGCCATTGCGGGATGGTCGCCCATCTCGATCACCTCGGTCGTGTGTACGATCGTAAAGCGGTCGGCGGGACAATTCTCTGCCGCGAGGCACTCCTCGATTCTGCCCTTGTCGCCGAAAAGCACTATGCGGCTTTCGCTGTCTATGGCGTCGAGAGCCATGACAGCACCCTTGACTACGACCTCGGGGGCAAAGTCTCCGCCCATCGCATCAATTCCTATCTTTAACATAGTCTCTCTCTTTGTCGGTGTGGGTTTGATAAAACTGCAGAGAGAGCCCGCAAGGGAACTCTCTCTCGCAAACGGACCGTATCCGTTATTCCGCCTTCTTCTCGATGGCCAGCTTGCCGCGATAGTAACCGCACTCGGGGCATACGCGGTGGTAGAGCACCGATGCTCCGCAGTTCGAACAGGTGACGATCGTGGGAACGACTGCCTTGTAATGGGTTCTTCTCTTATCGCGTCGAGTAGACGAGATCTTGTGTTTAGGATGTGCCATTTTACAATATCTTTTTTAAGTTATTCGTATTTTCTGTCCTTTATTTTTCCTGCTCATGTCGTGCGGGGATGCAAACATCCCACCACGGCCGCGGCCGGCATTGCGGCGGTACGGCTTTCTCAACTTTTCTTTCCCTGCATGCGGGCCTTCAACTCCTCCAGCTTGGAGATGTTCTCGGCGCCCATGCCGCGGGGCTCGTATGCGCCGGCCTCATCAGCCGACTCGTCTGCAACGCAAGCCTCCTCTGCGTCATTGTCATCGGCAGCGGTGAAGCGGGCCATCATGTCGGGGTTGCACTCTCCGTCGGGGTGTACCCGCCGGTAGGGCAGCGAAAGCACTATGCTCTCGTATATATATTGCATGAGGCCGATACCCTCCTCCTCGGGGGATACCCACATGTTCTCGCCGTCGTATTCGCCCGTCTGCTCCGAGACGTGCACGACCAACTCTCCGTCGAAGTGCACGGGTATGGTGCAATCCTCCAGACAGCGGTCGCATTCGCAGATGACATCGCCGTCGATCCCTACTTCGAGAACCGCCTGCGAATCGCTCTTGCGCATGGCCACATGTACCTTGCAGCGGCCGTCTTTTATCTCCTTGCTTTCGTAAGCCTTGAAAAGCGCGCCGTCGACGTCGAAACCCACTTCGTGGAGGCCGTTTTTCAGAGCCTTATACGCGATGGAATATTTCTGTTCGAGCTCCATTTCGGTACAAATAGCTGGCAAATGTACAAATATTTCGGAATATGTGCAAATTATTGCTACATTTGTCATGCCTAATTTATCCGGCGGAGATTATGCGACACAAGTATACGATACGTCTGCGCAGCAGTTTTGCCGAGCTGTGGCGTTACAATGTGGTGGTCGAGTGCGGCGGTTTCGACGCCGCGGGCGCGCGCATATGTTTCGCCTCGGCGCAGAGCGTCATTGCCCCCGTGGGCTCGGCACTGACGCAGGCGCCCGCCGAGCCGCGGCACCCGCGCGAGCTGACCGTCGGGACCGAGCCGTGCGACTCGATTGCGGCATACATATATGTCATTCCCAACACGCTTCCCATCTCGCGCGAGGTGCAGGAGTGCCGTGCGTTCGACCTCAAGGTGCGGGTGGCGGCCGACGGCGATACCGTATACGACGCCGTGCACAAGGTCAACCAATGGGGCGGTGCGTCGATAGAGATCAAGCTGCCCGCCGGCGGAACGATGCCGTTGTGACGGTTTAGGGCATGCGTCTGCATGAGAGCCCCCGACCGCAGCCAATGCGGTCGGGGGCTCTCGCTTGGTAAGGCCCCGCGGGGCCTTACCGATTCTGACACTAATCTTTAATTGATGGACGTTGTATGCGGCCGCACGGCTCTCCGTACGACATATTATTTATCCGGGCCCTTCCCCTCATGCTTGCCGCCGAGGCCGCGCTGGTACGCGACGATCATTTCGAGCATCGGGTCGTCCAGCCCGAACGTAAAACCGCATGAGCGGTCTTCGCGCGCCAGATTCCACATGAGGACAACGCTTGCCCCCATCCCTATGTATACGTCGAACTTCTCGCGCATGGCCTCGGCGCGGCGCGTGCGCGAGGTGCGGCAGCCGTCGCCGCTCTCTATGCCTGTCTCGCCGACGATCAGCGGCTTGTCGAGGTCGTACATCGCCTTGAGGCACGGCTCGAAATGGGGCGACTCGATGGTGTTCGACTCTTGGTAGTCATAGTCGTATTCGTGCAGGTTGCCCACGTCGATGTGGGGGCTGTCGTGCATGGCGCGGTAGTTCTCGTAGCCTTCGTACGCCCAGCCGGCGAAGGTGCCGCTCTCGACCAGATGGTTCGGGTCGTGGCGCTTGATCACGGCCGCGACTTCGTGCAGGAAGCCGCGTATGGTGGCCCAGTCGGCCTCGCCGGGTTCGTTGATGATCTCCCACATGGCTATGGCCGGCGAATCCTTGTACCGCGTAGTCATCTCGATGACGTGGGGCAGGTACTCGCGGCGGAAGCCGCTCTCGTACCACTCCTGCGTCTTGCCGCTGTTGTCGCCGTCGGGGGCGCCGTCGAAGTGGCCGCAGCTGCTGCGGCCGTCGCCCAGCGATAGGATCAGCTTTATGTCGTGCTTCTCGGCCAGCTTTATCAGGCCGTCGGTACGGTGGTTGAAGGCGGGCGTGGCCCACGTGCGCACGATGGTGTTGGCGGGCAGCGACGCGAAGAGCGCCTCGGTCTGCTCCTCGGTGAAGAGCTCGTAGTCGTTGCCGCAGCCGCACAGCTGGAACGAGTTGAACGAGACACAGCGGTAGGGTTTGCCGTCGAGCATAAGCTGCCGACCCTCGCGGTAGAGGAAGCCCTTGCGGTATTTGGGCTTGGCGTAGGTTTCACCGCCGCCCGCGGCGGGCATGGCGAGGATCGCGGCGATCGCGGCGATGAGGAGTATTGTGGCGCGGCTTGTTTTCATGCTTTCGGTCTTCTGCCTATTGTTTGAACGTTTTGCCCGGGGCGGGGTAGCGGCGCGCGGCGTCGTCGAGCACCAGCACCCAGTCCTGTGCCTCGCCTGCGGCGGGCGGGGTGAATGTCAGCGGCGAGCCGTCGTTGTCGAGGGAGCCTATCTTCGAGGCCTTGCCTGTGCGGGGGTCGTACCACCATGCCGTGATGCGGTCGCATCGCAGCATGTCGCCGCGTACGGAGAAGGTGCGCCCGATGGGGGCGTAAACCATTGCGTAGGTCCCCTCCGAATCCATTGTGGCGACGAAGCGGTATCGGCCCGCGCCCGGTACGGACGACGCCACCTCTGCCGTGACGATGAAGTCGGGTGCGGGTATGCGCGTGAAGTATGGCCGCGACTCCATCAGGCGGCGCAGGTGTATCACCTGCGAGGCACCGGGTTGCGAGATGGCTTCATGCCACGGCATCAGGGGCCGGTTTATCGGGCTGCGGCCCTTGGCGGGGTCGTACATCTGCCATACGGAGTGGTGCCCGTATGTTATACCGGCCGAGCCGTAGAAAACGCTCCAGTAGAGCGTGCGGCGTGCGTCCCACGAGGTCGAGTGTCCGTCCTCGTCGGGGCGGAACTCCAGCGGATGGTCTTCGTAGAGGGGCTCGATGTCGATGATGGGCTTCGGGGGCGTGCGGCGGAAGTCGTCGAGGATCTGCTCGTTGGAGTTGTAGCGCTGGTTGTGCCCGCTCTGGCGGCCGTTGAAGTCGAGCCATTCGTCATTGTGGAACCACCGCGACGAGGTCTGCCATCCCGTGGGGTGGAAGGTGATGAGGTGGCGCGTGTCGACGCTGCGTATGCCGCGCGCCATCGCCCTTATTATGGCCTGCTTGCGGCCGTCGTCGGGGTTGCGGTCGCCGCCGAGGATCCATATCACGTCGGCATCCTTGTAGCGTTCGGCGATGAAGCGGCCGTAGGTCTCGGCGTTGCGCTCGTTGAATATCACCTTGCCTTCGTTCCAATACCGTCCCCATGTGGGCAGCAGGCCGACGTACATCCCCAGCTCGTTGGCACGGCCTACGATGTAGTCCACATGGTCCCAATAGTCGTTTTGCGGGCCCTCCTTCACGGCGGGGCGTGCGGGGTCGCTGTCCGTAAGGGGCAGGTCGCCGTAGGCGTTGCGGGCGTCGACGCCGTCGAGCTCGGCAAGGGCTACGGCCTGTATGACATTGAACCCTTTGGCGGCGCGGTCGCGCAGGTAGAGGTCGGCCTCCTCGCGGTCGAGGCGGTGGAAGAGCTCCCATGCCGTGTCGCCCTGATAGAAGAAGGGCCGGCCGTCGGCATATTGCAGGTAGTGGCCGTTTTCGGATACGGTGATGGGCCGCTCCTGTGCGGCGGCTGGCGTAAGGAGCGCTGCGGCCGCTGCGGCGCATGCGAGCATGTGAAGTGTGCGTTTCATGGTCGGGATAGTTTTTTGCATTGGGTCGTTATTTCTTGAATCTGTATGCGCGCGGGTCGAGCAGCACGCCCATCGTGAGCGCCTTCACCTCGGCCTCGTCCTGCTCCGTGAAGCTCGTTACGTGCAGCACCTCGCCGCCGCGAACCTCCTGCAATGCCGCGCCGGTGAAGATCCCCGGCAGCCATGCGTGGATGAAGGTGCCGTCGCCGTAGGAGTCGCCGCAGCGCCCCTCGCCGCAATATTCGTTTCGATGGCGGAACTGGTGCACCATGTGGTCGAGCATCGGGTTGTGCATCTCGGTCAGAAGGCGCCACTCGCCGCTCATGGCGTCGTTCTCTTCGGCGCGGCAGTTGTCGGGCCGCGGCAGTACGTTCCACTCGTTCTGGCACTTCTTTACGATCCACCAGTTGTCGTCGCCCCAGCTCACCACGCGGAAGTTGGCCGCGATGATGCGTGAGGCCCACTCGTAGTGGCCGTTATATACGCGCAGGTCGGTATAGTAGACGATGCACTTGTCGGCGATCGTGGGGTCGAGGCAGAAGGCCGAGGCCAGCGTCGCTCCCTGCCCGCCGATGTTGACGATCATCGGGCGGTCGGGGTGCTTGGCGTGGTGTTCGTTTATCAGTTTTACGTAGAGTTCGGCCCCAGCCGACATTTTGCGCTCGCCCGCAGCCTCGCTCTCGGCCTCGGTGCCGACCGTTATCGGCGGCAGGCAGTCGGGGTCGATGCCTGCGGCGAGAGCCGTATTGCGCGAATCGTGCGCCGTCTCTACCCAGTCGGGGTGGGAGAAGGTCCAGAAATCGGTCAGCACGGGCGTTACGATCAATCCCGCTATCTCCATGCGGCCGAGCGACGCCATGGCGTACATCCATTCGTCCTCGAAGACGTCGTCATAGACATCGTTGTCGTAGATGACGGGATTTTTGACTTTCTGCCCCTCCTTGACTGTGATGCCGTGTATATACAGACCTTTGGGGTATCCCGGGCGGTCGAAGCCCCAGTCGCCGATGACGGGATGAGGGTTTCGGCTCCAGTCGGTGGTCTCGGCGTTCCAGCGGGCGGCCGCGGCCGTCGTTATGCCTGCGGCGAAGGCCAGCAGCAGTGTGAACAGGTGTTTCATGTGTGTAGGTTCAGGTTCTCGGTTATGCGGCACATCTGCGTTATGTACCGTTATGGTAACAAAAATATATATAATTTTCAATTAAACAAATTTTTATGTCTGTAATTGCATTTTTTTGCATAATGAATATTATCTTTGTTGCCATAACGGTGCATAACGGTTTGCGCTTAAAAATACGACGCCATGAAATTCAAACCAGATCCTCATTCGAGCCGTACGTTGTACGACCAGCTGGCGGAATACATATCCGGACATATTGCCGACGGCTCGCTCGCCGCGGGCGAACGGTTGCTTTCGGTGAGCGAGGCGTACCATGCCTACGGCGTCTCGCGCGATACGGTGCTGGCGGCATACCGCACGTTGCAGCGGCGCAAGATGGTGGCATCGGTGGCTGGCAAGGGCTTCTTCGTGGCGCGGCGCGGCGCCTCCGATACGGTGCGCCTGTTCGTGTTGTTCGACGCCATGAACCAATACAAGGAGACGCTCTACCGCTCGCTTATCGACAACCTCGGCGAAGGTTACGAGATAAGCACCGCCTTCCACTACTACAATGCCGAGTTGTTCGACACACTGGTGACAGACGCCCGCGGGAAATACGACTATTATGTACTTATGCCCCATTTCAACCGCGACGTCACGGCCGTGCTGGACAAGATACCGGCCGAGCGGCTGCTGCTGCTCGACGCCTTCCCCGAGGGCTACTCGCGCAACTGCGCCGCCGTCTACCAGCGGTTCTATACCGATGCCTACGAGGGACTGAAGGCCCTGCTCGACAAGTTGCGGCGGTACGAGGCGCTGCATATAGTCTATAACGGACGTTTCCAATACCTGCCCGACGACTATACGGCCGGCGCGTACCGTTTTGCGGGCGAGTTCCGCTATCCCGTATATGTCGAGCGCGACTTCGATATGGCTAATATCCTTGCCGGTCACTGTTATATGGCCGTATCGGAACGCGACCTTGCGGCCATGATCAAGAGCATCACGGCCAAGGGCCTTGCGGTGGGCCGCGACATCGGCCTGCTGAGCCTCGACGACACGCCCCTGAAGGAGGTGCTTATAGGCGGTATTACGACCCTTACGACCGACTTCGAGCTTATGGGGCGCACGGCGGCGGAATTGATCCGCAGCGGCGAACAGCGGCGCATAGCCAACCCGTGGCGGCTGTGCCTGCGCGGAAGCCTGTGACGCGGCCGCCTTTGCCGGCGCGGCT
>CASFQF010000042.1 GCA_949296635.1 uncultured Alistipes sp.
CCTGGCCACGCCCCCTCCCCGCTCTCGGCCACCGCCCGCTGCCGTACCGATACGTTCGTAACGGCACCGGCACCGCTCCTTGCAGGCACGTCGCCGCCCCCCCCCACACACACCGCACACACGAAAAACGCCAAGACGCGGGCCCCGAAGGTCCGCGTCTTGGCGCTATTCATAATGTGCACGGCGCATACAACGCCCCGCGCCATACTCCGCCGGAATGTCACCCGAGTTTCTCACCGAAGGCCAGATCGCCCGCATCGCCTATGCCCGGAACGATATAGGCGCGCGACGTGAGCTCGGCATCCACGGCGCCGACCCACAGCGTGGTGCTCTTCGCCGGCAGGTGCTTCACGGCATAGTCTATACCCTGCTCGCTCGCTATGACCGAGGCGATATGGGTATGCGCCGGCTGCCCGCCCTTCTCGCACAGCGCCTCGTAAGCCAGCACCAGCGACGTTCCCGTCGCCAGCATCGGGTCGACCAGCAGCATCGTCTTGCCTTCGAGGTTGCAGCACGATATGTACTCCACCTTCACCGTGAACTTACCGTCCTTGCTGCTCTTGCGGTAGGCCGAGACAAAGGCGTTCTGCGCATCGTCGTAGTAGTTCAGGAATCCCTGATGCAGGGGCAGCCCCGCACGCAGGATCGTAGCCACCACAACCTCGTCGCTTATCATCTCGACGGGGGCCTCGCCCAGCGGCGTCTCGACGACCTGTGTCCTGTAGTCGAGCGTCTTCGATATCTCGTAACCCATGATCTCGCCGATACGCTCTATGTTGCGGCGGAAACGCATCGAGTCCTTCTGTATCGACTTGTCGCGTATCTGCGCGATGAATTTGTTGAGAATCGTGTTCTCCTTGTTCAGAATGTGAATCATACCCTGCTCATGTTAGGTTTTATGGTGCCGCGGCCCGCGCCGCACAGACTCAATAGAGGAAATTGTTGAACGGATAACGTCCCGCATGTATCTCGCGCACCATGCCGTAAAGGTCCGAACGCAGCTTGTCGATATTCGTGCGGCATGCCGCCGAGATGAATATGCACGGCGTATTGGCCTTGGCGATCCAACTGCGTTTGAGATCCTCCAGCGAGAGGTTCTCGCGCGTAGCGGGAGTGAGGTCGTCCTCCTCTTTCTTTATATAGGTATATGCGTCGATCTTGTTGAAGACCAGATATACGGGTTTGTCGCCCGCACCGATGTCGCGCAGCGTCTGCTTCACCACGTCGATCTGCTCCTCGAAGTTGGGATGCGATATATCGACCACATGCACCAGCAGGTCGGCCTCGCGCACCTCGTCGAGCGTCGACTTGAACGACTCGATCAACTCCGTGGGCAGCTTGCGGATGAATCCGACGGTATCCGACAGCAGGAACGGCAGGTTGTCGAATACAACCTTGCGCACCGTGGTGTCGAGCGTGGCGAAGAGCTTGTTCTCGGCGAAGACGTCGCTCTTCGAGATGAGGTTCATCAGGGTCGACTTGCCCACATTGGTATACCCCACCAGCGCCACCCGCACCCGCGCCCCGCGGTTGGAACGCTGCACCGCCATCTGGCGGTCGATCTTGGCGAGGTCCTCCTTCAGTTTGGCTATGCGGCTGCGGACAATACGGCGGTCGGTCTCGATCTCGCGCTCGCCGGCGCCGCCGCGGGTGCCCGTACCGCCCCTCTGACGTTCGAGGTGCGTCCACAGACCCGCCAGCCGCGGAAGCATGTATTCGTTGCGTGCCAGCTCCACCTGCGTCTTGGCATAGGCCGTACGCGCACGCGACATGAAGATGTCGAGGATCAGGCGCGTGCGGTCGATGACGCGGCACGGCAGGGCCTTCTCTATGTTGCGCGTCTGCGAAGGCGAAAGCTCATCGTCGAAGATGGCCACGTCGATCTCCGCCTCGGCGCAGTAAGCCGCGATCTCCTCAATCTTGCCGGGGCCGACGTATAGGCGCGACGACGGCTGGGGCATGCGCTGCATGAAGCGGCGCACGGTGTCGATGTCGGCAGTCTCGGCGAGAAACTCCAGCTCGGAGAGGAACTCCTCGGTCTGTTCGAGGCTTTGGCCGTCGCGTACCACGGCCACCACCACGGCACGTGCACGGCAGTCGGCTTCCGCCGCAGCCGCTGCAGTCTCTTTCTCCCGCTTATCCTTATCCTCCTTCGATTTTGCCATCCGTAGGGGTAAAAAAAAAGGGCATCCCGTCGAAAAGCGGGATGCCTTGCGTATAACGATTAGTTGTGGATCTGGAAATCTACCGGCAGCGTGTACTTCACGCGCACAGACTTGTTGCTCTGCATTCCGGGCTCCCACTTGGGCGAGGTCTCCAGCACACGCACGGCCTCCTCCGACAGTGAGCGGTCGGGCGACTGCAACACCTCGATGTTGGTGAGCGTACCGTCCTTCTCGATCACGAACGACAGAACCACGCGGCCCGAGATACCGTTCTCCTGCGCGATCTGGGGATAGTGGAGCTTGCCCTGCACCCAGTTACGGAAAGTGTTCAGATCGCCGCCTTGGAACGAAGGCATCTTCTCGACACGGATGAAGGGGGCATCCTCCTCGATAACCTCCTCCTCGACCTCGACGGGAGCTGCCGTGATCTCCATATCCTCGGTGAACTCGTCGAAGTTGATGTCGTTGGTGATCTTGGTATCGTTGGTCACCACGTCGAGGATGTCGGTAACGACCTGCATCTCGACCTTCTTGGGCTGCTCGGGCGGCTTCTGCTCGTTACGGGTCACCTCAACGATCTGCTGGTCCTCGACTACCACGTTCGATACGACCTGCTCGATACGGTACTCCTTCGGAGTGTAGAGGAACGCTCCGAGCACCGCCGCGAGGGCAATGACTAAACCGATTTCAAAAAACAGACCTTTTCTGTTCTGAAGATCTGCCTCTGGCGATTTTTTGATTTCCATATTGTAAGTTTTCTATTTAAAAATATCGGTAGTTAAGTAGTTTCCGCAAAGCAGAAGCCGAAACGCACTTTTTCCACTCCTCCCCTCCGCCCGCGACACAATCTCGCGCCGCCACGGGGACCTACGTCCGCTTCTTTGGGCAAATATAGTTATAATATTCCAATAAAGAGCGCATGCCGGGTAAAAATATCCGATTTTTTTTTACTTTTGTTCCCGCCGCGCACTTCTGGGTGCGGCCCAATGCCGCCGCAGAGATGGAAAACCTATACGGAACGACCCTTGCCCGCTTGCGGGAGATATGCCGCGACGAGGCGCTGCCAGCCTTCGCCGCAGGGCAGATCGCCCGCTGGCTGTATGTGCGCAGGACGGAAGGCATCGACTCGATGACCGACCTCTCGCTTGCGGCGCGCCAGCGTCTGGCAGAACGCTACGAGGCCCGCATCGTGCCGCCGCTGCGCACGAGCGTTTCGGCCGACGGAACGAAAAAATACCTCTTCGGCTCGCCCGACGGCGGATATGTCGAGGCGGCATACATCCCCGACGGCGAGCGGGCCACGCTCTGCGTCTCGTCGCAGGTGGGATGCCGCATGGGATGCCGCTTCTGCGCCACGGGACGGCAGGGGCTGCGACGCTCCCTCACGGCGGGCGAGATCATAAACCAAATCTTGGCCATACCCGAGAGCGCACGCCTCACAAATATCGTATTCATGGGTATGGGCGAGCCGCTGGACAACTACGGCAACGTATTGGCCGCCATAGAGATACTCACGGCGCCGTGGGGCATGGCGTGGTCGCCCACACGCATCACCCTCTCCACGGCGGGCGTCACGCCGCGGCTCGAGCAGCTGCTGCGGGAGACGAAGGTGCACATCGCCGTCAGCCTGCACAACCCCTTCCACGACCAGCGGGCCGAGATCATGCCCATCGAGCTGGCATACCCCGTGCGCGAGCTTGCGGAGATGCTGCGGCGCCACGACTTCTCGGGCCAGCGGCGCCTCTCGTTCGAGTATATACTCATGGAGGGGCTCAACGACACGCCCGCGCACATACGCGAGCTGCGCCGCCTGCTCAACGGCCTCAAGTGCCGCATCAACATCATACGGTTCCACCGCATACCCGACTCGCCCTACTTCTCGCCCCCGCGGCCGCAGATGGAGGCCTTCCGCGACGCTCTCACCGCGGGCGGCATACACACCACCATACGCGCCTCGCGCGGCGAGGACATACAGGCGGCGTGCGGACTGCTCTCGACGGCCGAGGCGATGAAACCCGCCGCCCGTGACGGCAGCGCCGAAGCCCGCACGGAGGAGGGCGGCACGGCCCCAACGGAACGATAACCACCCCGACGCCATGACATCTATAGACCCCATACTGAAATATTTTCCGGACATAACCGAGCGCCAGCGCGGGCAGTTCGCCGCGCTGTACGGCATATACTCGGAGTGGAACGCCCGCATAAACGTCATCTCGCGCAAGGATTTCGGCGAGCTGTACGTGCGGCACGTGCTGCATTCGCTCGCCATCGCCGCCCTGTGCCGCTTCGACGACGGCGCCCGCATCCTCGACGTAGGGTGCGGCGGCGGGTTCCCGAGCGTGCCGCTGGCCATAATGTTCCCCGCGGCGCACTTCGTCGCCGCCGACTCCATAGGCAAGAAGATCACCGTGGTCAAGGGTGTGTGCGAGGCCGCCGGCATCGCGAACGTCGACGCCCGCAACGTGCGCGTCGAGCAGATCGGCGAGCGTTTCGACGATGTCGTGACGCGCGCCGTAGCCCAGATGCCGCAGCTCGTCGGATGGGTGTGGCGGAAGATCGAGCGGGGGCAGCGCGGCTCGCTCCCCAACGGCATGCTCTGCCTCAAGGGCGGCGACCTGACGCAGGAACTCGCCGCCACGCGCATCGCATGGCGCGAGTACCCCATACCGGAGTTCTTCGACGAGCCGTTCTTCGAGACCAAAAAGGTGGTATACGCCGCCCGATAGCGCCGCCACACCACCAAACAGCAGGAACGAAGCGAAACGACCGGCTTCGGCGATTTTCTGACTATCTTTGCTTGTTGTACGACATAATAAACCCAAACAGCCATGAGCGTAAAAGTAATGAAAACATTGGTGGTGGTAGACCTCCAAAAGGATTTCTACTCACCCGACGGCGCGCTCTACGTCAAGGGCGGCGAGGCGGTTCCACACGAGGTGGCCCGCATAATCGGCAGGTTCGACAACGTGGTATTCACGCTCGACTGGCATCCCGTAGGCCACTGCTCCTTCACAGCGCAGGGCGGACCGTGGCCCATGCACTGCGTGGCATACTCGGAGGGGGCGTCGCTGCCGCGAGCACTTCTCGAGGCGGCGCCAGCATACGACATCTACCGCAAGGGCAAAGATGCCTCACGCGAGGAGTACGGCGCCTTCGCCGGAGAAAAGCGCGTCGAAACGGTCAAAGCGGCCGACGAGGTGACGGTATGCGGCATCGCAGGCGACTACTGCGTACTCGAGACGCTGAAGAACATCGTCGCGCTGCGCGGCTCGGCCATAGGCATAAAGGTTTTCCTGCGCGGCGTGGCCAGCATCGACGGCGGCAAGGCCCTCGCAGAATACATGGCACAAACGGGCATCGGCGAATATACGGCCGGATAGCACTTACGGCACATATCCCCACAAGCGCAAAAACAGCGGCCGCAACCTTCGCAAAAGATTGCGGCCGCTGCCGTTAGACACAGGCGGCGGACGCCCCTATTCGGCACGCTCGATAAGCTGTATCCTGTCGTTCGAATAGTCGATGGGCGAATTTTCGCGCAGATGGTTTATCAGCACGTCGGTCAGCAGCACGCCCTCGGGCACCACGTCCGAAGCCTCAATATCGCGGTAGTTCTTGTACATGTAGTCCCCCATGACCACGCGGCAGGTATCCGCCTCGTCGAGTTCGGGGAAGAGGACATCCACCGCCTCGCCGCGGGCATCGACACGGATGGTGTAGGGCGTGGTCGAAAAGAGGTCTATACGGTGCGACTCCTTGGGGTTGGCCGTATCGTTGTACTTCGATATGATCATGCGGCGCATCTGCGCAGGGGTCATGCGCATGGTGTAGAGCGTCGACGAGAAGGGCTCCAGACCGTATATCGTCCCCGTGCTTATCGAACGGTCGGGCAGCGAGTCGAACCGTATGCCGCCGTAGTGGTAGAACGCCACGTCGGCATCGAAACGCCGCCGCATGGCATCGGTCTCCCACGCCGCCAGCCCCACGCGCGTGAGTATGCGGCCGCTCTCGCCCACGGGACGGTTCAGCGCCTCGTTGTCGTGCAGCTCCGCCACCCACCTCTCGTAGAGCGTATCGGGGGCATACCCCTCGAGCGGCACGATACGGTAGTCGAGCGAGGCGATCCTCGTCCCCTTCATGCGTATGTGCGTCACACCTATGTTCTTGGCGCCGTATCCCGACTGCCCGAGCGGCGTGCCGTTCACCACCGTGTCGACCAGATTGTGGGTATGGCCGCACAGGATCAGGTCGTAGGCCGTGCACGTCGACGCCAGCTCGCGGTCCATGTCGTCGCCCATGTGCGAGAGCAGCACCAGCACGTCGCAGCGATCCTTCAGCCACGCATACTCGGCGGCCGTACGCTGCGGGTCGGGGAAGGTCAGGCCCACGAAGTTCTCGTCCTTGCCCGCAGGGTGGTTGTTATGGTCGTAGTTGGTCACCACGCCCACGAAGCCCACCTTCACGCCGTTGCGGAAGAATATCTTGTACGGCGCGGGCTGGGGAAAGGTGATGGTGTCGCTCACCACGTTCGCACACACCACGTCGAACCGGCAGAGCGAGTTGATATGTCCCAGAAAAGCCTGCCCGTCGTCGAACTCGTGGTTGCCGAGCGTGGCCACGTCGTAACCCATGGCGTTCATCATGTCGATGACGGGGCGGCGCGGCTCGCGCGCCATGTCGACGTATGCGTTGCCCGTCCATCGGTCGCCGGCATCGGCCACTATGGTGGGGACGGTATCGCGGCAGCGGGCTATGGCCGTGGCCAGCCGCGGGAAGTTCTCGACCTTGGCGTGCATGTCGGTGGTGGAGATGATGACGATGCTGCGCTCCGAAACGTAACGCACCCATGCCATGTATGCCGCGGCCGCGACCGCGGCCGCAATGATCAAACAGACCGCTTTTTTCATATTAAAGTTTTTTCTGCGGCCAAAGTTAAGAATAAAATACTTATCTTTACACACATTTTAATTTCGGATCGTTATGCAGAACTCCGTAGAAGTGATATGCCGTAATTCCGGCGCCCGCATGATGGTCGAAACGGGGACCTCGCTGCTCGACAACGCCCCGCCGCTGGGGATCGAAGGCCCCTACCCCTTTCTGGCGGCCTTCGTCAACAACCGCATCAAGGAGCTCAACTACCGCGTGATGCGCCCCGTCACCGTCGAATTCATCGACATCACCTCGTTCGAGGGGTACAGGGTCTACCAGCGCACAATATCGTTCATCCTGCAAAAGGCGGTGTGGGACCTCTTCCCGGGCCGCAAGTTCTACATACGCCACTCGCTCGGCAGCGGCTTCTACTGCGAGTTCGGCGACGGCGACCAGCCCGATGCCGGCCAGATCGAGGCCCTGCGCCGCCGCATGGGCGAGATCATCGCCCGCAGATACCCCATAACGCGCCGCACGATGCTCACCGAGGAGGTGAACGGCATATACGAGCGTTTCGGCTTCGACGACAAGGTCGTGCTGCTCAACACGCGGCCCCGCCTTTACAGCGACCTCTACCAGCTGGACGACATGGTGGGGTTCTTCTACGGCTCCCTCACCCCCGATACGGGATATATCCACCTGTTCGACATACGCCCCTACTACAACGGCTTCTACATAGCCGTACCGCTGCGTACCGACCCCTCGAAACTCGACCTTCAGGTCCATCTGGACAAGATGTTCGACGTCTTCCACGAGTATCAGATGTGGGTGCGGATCATGGGCGTGCCCACCGTGGGGCGCCTCAACGCCAAAGTGCTCGGGGGCGACGCCGGCGAGCTGATCAAGGTAGCCGAGGCCTTCCACGAGAAACAGATCGCCAACCTCGCCGACCGCATCGAGCAGGCCAACATGTCGAGCGGCACGCGCATGGTGCTCATCTCGGGCCCCTCGTCGAGCGGCAAGACCACCTTCTCAAAACGTCTTGGCATACAACTGCGCATCCTCGGACTCGACCCCGTGCTCATATCCCTTGACGACTACTTTGTCGACCGCGAGCGCACCCCCAAGGACGAAAACGGCGAATACGACTACGAGGCGCTCGAGGCCATAGACCTCGAACTGCTCAACAGCGACCTCAAACGCCTCTTTGCGGGCGAGAGCGTCGAGGTGCCGCGCTACGACTTCATCACCGGCACCCGCCAGTGGCACGACAGCCCGCTGCAGCTGACCGAACGGTCGATCATAATCATGGAGGGCATACACGGGCTCAACCCGCGCCTGACGCCGAGCATCCCGCGCGAGCGCAAGTTCTGCATCTACGTCTCGTGCCTGACGTCGGTGTCGATGGACAACCTCTCGCGCATCCCCACCACCGACAACCGCCTGCTGCGCCGCATCACGCGCGACTACTACACGCGCGGCAACAACGCCCTTTCAACGCTCCAGCGCTGGCCCAGCGTCCGCCGCGGCGAGGAGAAGCACATATTCCCCTATCAGGAGAACGCCGACGCGATATTCAACTCGTCGCTCTTCTACGAAATATCGGTTCTGCGGCCCAAGGTGGAAGCCATCCTGCGCGAGGTGCCCGACACGCACGTCGAGTATGCCGAGACCAAACGCCTGCTCAAGTTCCTCGACAACTTCGTACCCATACAGCCCGACGAGATCCCGCCCACGTCGATCCTGCGCGAGTTCATCGGCGGCAGCAGTTTCCGATATTAGCGGGAAGCACGAGTAAAGGCATACCGGAAGACATATGGCAATACAGCACAAGGAATGCACAAAAACCCTAACGGACAATAAATAAATACCATACGACATGTTTGACAAATTCATGAACCGCCACATAGGCGTCACCGACAGCCGCGACCTGCAGGCCATGCTTCAGGTCATCGGCGTGAAGTCGGTCGAGGAACTCATCTCGCAGGTGATACCCGCATCCATCCGTCTCAAGAAACCGCTCGCGCTGCCCGCCGAAGGTATGAGCGAACACGAGTTCGCGGCGCACATCGCCGAGCTGGCCGCAAAGAACCGCATCTTCCGCTCGTTCATCGGCATGGGCTACTACCCCGCCGCCGTGCCCGCCGTAGTGAGCCGCAACGTCTTCGAGAACCCTGCGTGGTACACCTCCTACACGCCCTATCAGGCCGAGATCTCGCAGGGGCGGCTCGAGGCGCTGCTCAACTTCCAGACGGCAATCATATCGCTCACGGGCATGGAGATAGCCAACTGCTCGCTTCTGGACGAGGCTACGGCCGCCGCCGAGGCCATGCTCATGATGTACGCCCTGCGCCCGCGCGAGGCCGTCAAGCAGGGGCGCTGCCAGCTGTTCGTCGACAAAAAGATATTCCCGCAGACGTTGGACGTGCTGCTCACGCGCAGCGAGCCCTTCGGCATAGAACTCATCATCGACGACTATGACGAATACGAATTCTCGGGCAAGGAGTTCGGCGCCATCGTACAATTCCCCGCCGCCGACGGCACCGTACGCGACTACGCCGCCTTCACGGCCAAGGCTCACGAGGCGGGGGCGCTGGTGACCGCCGCCGCCGACATCCTCGCGCTGGCCGTCATGACACCCCCCGCAGAGTGGGGCGCCGACATCGCCGTGGGCTCGACGCAGCGTCTGGGCTGCCCCATGGGCTTCGGCGGCCCCGCGGCAGGATACATGGCCACACGCGAGGCCTTCAAGCGCAACATGCCGGGCCGCATCATAGGCGTCTCGGTAGACCGTCTGGGCAACAAGGCGCTGCGCATGGCGCTGCAGATGCGCGAGCAGCACATCAAGCGCGAGCGCGCCACGTCGAACATATGCACCGCCTCGGCCCTTATGGCCTCGATGGCGGGTTTCTACTGCGTCTACAACGGCCCCGAAGGCCTGCGCCGCGCCGCCATGACGGCACACGCCTCGGCCGTGGCCGCCGCCGAGGCGATCAAGGCGCTGGGGTATGCCCTCACCTCGGAACAGGTGTTCGACACGCTCGACATCGAGGCCGAGGCCGCCGTCATTCAGGACATAGCGCTGGCCGCAGGCATCAACTTCCATTACCCGTCGGAGGGGCGCGTACGCCTCTCGTTCGACGAGGTGACCACCCCCGACGAGGTGGATGCCGTGGTGGCCGTCTTCGCCGAAGCCAAGGGCCGCAAGGCAAAGCACGTGAAGGTGGATATGGAGTGTCCGGTGCCGATGCGCCGCACCTCGCCCATCCTCACCGAACCCGTCTTCAACCGCTACCACTCGGAGAGCGACATGATGCGCTACATCAAGCGTCTCGAACTGCGCGACATATCGCTCGCCAACTCGATGATCTCGCTCGGCTCGTGCACCATGAAACTCAACGCCGCAGCGCTCATGCAGCCACTCTCGCTGGCGGGATTCCAGAACATACACCCCTTCGCCCCCGCCGACCAGACGGAGGGCTACGCACAGCTCATCGCCGAGCTGGAGCACGACCTTGCCGTCATCACGGGCTTCGCGGGCTGCTCGCTCCAGCCCAACTCGGGCGCCGCGGGCGAATACTCGGGCCTCATGGTGATCCGCGCCTACCACCAGAGCCGCGGACAGGGGTACCGCAACATAATCCTCATCCCCGCATCGGCCCACGGCACCAACCCCGCATCGGCGGCCATGGCCGGCATGAAGATCATGACCGTGGCATGCGACGCCAACGGCAACATCGACGTGGACGACCTCAAGAAGAAGGCCTCGGAGTACAGCTCGGAGCTCTGCGGACTGATGGTCACATACCCCTCGACGCACGGTGTCTTCGAGAGCCGCATCCGCGAGATCGTCGACGCGGTGCACGACGCCGGCGGACAGGTATACATGGACGGCGCCAACATGAACGCACAGGTAGGCCTGACGAACCCGGGATACATCGGAGCCGACGTCTGCCACCTCAACCTGCACAAGACCTTCGCCATGCCCCACGGCGGCGGCGGCCCGGGCGTGGGCCCCATCTGCGTGGCCGAGCACCTGAAGCCCTTCCTGCCGACGCACCCCATCGTCGCCACGGGCGGCGACGACGGCATCACAGCCGTGGCGGCGGCACCGTGGGGGTCGGCCATGCTGCTGCCCATAACCTACGGATATATCAAGATGCTGGGTGAGGAGGGCCTGCGCCACGCTACGGAGATGGCCATCGTCAACGCCAACTACATGTCGGCGGCCCTCGCAAGCGAGTACCGCACATACTATACGGGCGAGACGGGCCGCGTGGGACACGAGATGATACTCGACCTGACGAACTTCAAGCACGACTACGGCATCGACTGCGGCGACATAGCCCACCGCCTGATGGATTACGGCTTCCACGCCCCGACGCTATCGTTCCCCGTGCACGAGACGCTTATGGTGGAGCCTACGGAGTCGGAGCCCAAGGCCGAGATGGACCGCTTCATCGAGGCGCTGGTGGCCATCAAGCGCGAGTGCGAGGCCGCGGCGGCCGCGGGCGAAAAGGACAATGTCGTGGCGAACGCCCCGCACACGGCCGTAGAGATCGCGGGCGAGTGGCCCCACCCCTATACGCGCATGCAGGCGGCATTCCCGCTCGAGTGGGTGCGCGAGGCCAAGTTCTTCCCCTACGTCACCAAGATAGACAACGGTTACGGCGACCGCAATCTGGTATGCCGCAACTGCGACTAAAGGCTAAAGATACGACAAGGGCATGCACATAGATGCGCATGCCCGCAAACAACGGAAACAACACATTGAAACAGAACGTATGAAAGTAGAAAACAGCAAAATGGTATCGGTGAACTACACGCTCACCGTCGACGGCAAGGTAGCGGATCAGTCGCGCGAGGGCGCGCCCCTGCAGTTCGTATGCGGCGCGGGCATGCTCCTGCCCAAATTCGAGGGTGCCATCATGGGCCTCGAGCCCGGCGAGAAGGTATCCTTCACGCTGCAGCCCAAGGACGGGTACGGCGAGATCGTAGCCGAGGCCATCGTCGACCTGCCGAAAAACATATTCGTCATCGACGGCAAGCCCGCCGACGAGATGCTCTTCGTCGGGAACCAGATACCCATGAGCGACGCACAGGGCAACCGCCTCATGGGCCGCGTGATGGAGGTCGGCAGCGACACCGTCAAGATGGACTTCAACCACCCCATGGCGGGCAAGGTGCTCAACTTCGACGTCGAGGTGGTCGAGGTGCGCGACGTGACACCCGAGGATCTGGCGTCGCAGGGCGGCTGCCACTGCCACGACTGCGACGGCGACTGCGGCGGCCATGACCACGACTGCTGCGGCGACCACGACCACAAGGATGGATGCTGCGGCGGCTGCAACTAAAACCGCGCGGGCAACGATTCTGACGGGGTGCCGCCGCGGCGGCGCCCCGTCTTCCGTTACTACGATATGATAACCATAGCCGACATAATCGACACGCTCGGCAACAACCACATCGTGTGGCGCACGCTGCACGGCGTGGAGGTGCCGCTCTGCGACGGACGCCCGCGCTACACCGTGGGCAACGCCGCCGTAAGCCTCCGCGTGCGGCACGGGGGACGGGATGCCATGCTCAAATGCTACACCCGCCCGAACGGCAACCTGCAGGCGATATACGGGGCGGCGTTCCGGCCCCGCGAGCTCTGCGTCTTCGGCATGGGCGGGCGGCGGCAATGGGTCGACTGCCTGCTGAGCGGCTATATCGAGGGCGAGACGCTCGACAACCTTCTCTGCCGTCCCGAGAGCGCACGGATGGCAGGGACTATTGCCCGCGCCTTCGACAGGGCGGCGCTGCAGCTGCTGCGGTCGGAACGCGCGCACGGCGACCTGAAACCCGAAAACATGGTCTTCACGCCGCACGGCACCGTCGAGTTCATAGACTGGGATGCGGCATACATGCCCCTGCTTGCGGGACGCACTGCTCCGGAGACGGGCACGGCCGCCTACCAGCATCCGGCACGTACGGCCGAGATGTACGACAAGCATATCGACGACTATCCGATAGCGCTCATATCGGTGGTGCTCCACGCCGCAGCCGCAGACCCCGCCGTGCTCGTACAGTACCGCGAAACGCACGAGTTCCCGCTCCATCCGCGGCGCATCGCCGCGGGCGGGAGGGCCGAAGTAGACCGTACGGCCGACCTCTTCGCCGCACGGGGCATGGCACCGCAATACCGCATGGCGCGGATGCTCCTCTCGCCGACACCCTACCTGTTCGATCTGGAGCGCACGCTCGCCGCCGCCTGTGCGCCACTGCATACCGGAGGCCACGCCGGTGACGCGGCGGCCGAGGTGCCGGAGCTCGACCAGCACGACGGACTGTGGGGATACCGCCTCCACGGCGAATGGGTCGTCCCGCCGCTCTACGATTGGGGATTCGACCCCACGGAGGGGACCATGCTCGTGGGGCTGGGCGGATACAGCCATTTCATCCTCCGTGACGGGCATACCGTCGCCTCCTTCGGCCGCGGCTGTACGGTCAAGCCGCTGCGCAACGGCCGCACCGTGGTGCGCGAGACGGACGGCACGTGCCGCATGTTCGATTTGTCGTCCATTTGGGGCCGCGGGGTTGATTAATTCGGCCAAAAAACATATCTTTGTTCGATAAACCCACCGACCGCAGCAATGTACTCACAGGAGATCACGCGCCGCCACCGCACGGCTTTCGTAATAGCCATCGACCAGTCGGGCTCGATGCAGGAGAGGGTGCGCTTCGGGCGGCACGAGATGTCGAAAGCGGCAGCCGTGGCCCGCATAACCAACTCGCTGCTCACGGAACTTGTCGACCGCTCGACCCGTACGGACGGCGTGCGCAACTACTACGACGTGGCCGTGGTCGGATACTCGGGCGACGAGGTACGGATGCTGCTCGACGAGGATGGGTTCGTCGCCGTCGACCGTCTGGCACGGCGCCGGCCGCAAACAGAGACCCTCTACTCGGAGGAGACGCTCCCCGACGGCAGCGCCATGCTCGCAGGCCACAGCGTGCGCCAGTGGCTCCTGCCCCAAGCCGCAGGCAAGACACCGATGTACGAAGCCCTGCTGCGTGTGCGCGACCTGCTCTCGGCGTGGTGCGCCCGCGACGAGAACCGCGCCAGCTTCCCGCCCGTGGCGATAAACATCACCGACGGCGAGGCCTCCGACTGCACCGACGACGAACTGCGCCGCGTATGCTCGCAGATACGGCGCCTCTCGACCGACGACGGCGCCGCG
>CASFQF010000043.1 GCA_949296635.1 uncultured Alistipes sp.
CCCCTGGTGCAGAGCGATTTTGTGGCGGCGCTGTTCGCCGCGTGCAGGGCCGAGGGCATCCACACCTGCTGCGAGAGCACGCTGTGCTTTGCCTGGCCCGTGGTGGAACGGCTGCTGCCCGTCACGGACCTGTGGATCTCGGACCTGAAAATGATGGACAGCGCCCGCCACCGGCACTACACCGGCGAGGGCAACGCCCTGATCCTGCGCAACCTGCAGACCCTGGCCGGCCTTGGGCAGGAGCTGATCCTGCGCATCCCCATCATACCCGGCGTCAACGACGACCGCGCCAACATCGAGGCCACGTGCGGCGTGCCCTTCGAGTTCATCGCACACGACAACCGCGGCCGCGGCGACGGCCTCTGCAAGGTTTATAACACATGTGCCGCGCGGGCGCGTTACGACATGCTCTGCTTCGTGCACGAGGATGTGGAGTTCCTCACCGAAGGCTGGGGGCGGATCATCGCCGCAAAGCTCGCCGAGCCCGACTGCGGCGTCATAGGCTTCGCCGGCAGCATACTCAAGCTCCGCCGCCTCACCGGCTGGCACAACGGCGGCGGCGACCTGCGCGCACACTACGTGCAGTACATGCGCGGCCGCCACCATACGGCGGATTTCAACCCCGAGGGGCTCGACTTCTCGCCCGTGGTGACGCTCGACGGCCTGTGCCTCTTCGTGCGGCGCGACGTATGGCAAAAGACGCCCTTCGACGAGCAGACCTTCACGGGATTCCACGGCTACGACATAGACTTCACCCTCGCCGTGGCGTGCCGCCGCCGCAACTACGTATGCAACAAGGTCTTGGTCGAACACTTCTCGACAGGGGGATACTCGCAGCAGTGGCTCGACACCATGAAACGCCTGCACGACAAGTGGCGCAGCCGCCTGCCCATCTTCGCCGAGACCCTCACGCAGCAGCAGATCGACCGCTACGAGCGCCTCAGCGAGGGATACTTCATACGCTTCATGTGGCAGAAAGGGTGTTTCTACGAGCGCACCTTCGGCGACGGCATGCGCTATATAGCCCGCTACCCATTCTCCGGCCATGCATGGATCCTGCTGCCGAAATATGTGATATACAGGCTGCGGGCGCTGCTCAACCAGAAAAACAGAGGAAAATGAAGATCCGCATACTGATCCCCGTATACCGTGCATGCCCCACCGGCGACGAACGGCGCGCCATAGAGAACAACGTGCGCCTTCTCTCCGCATACGATACGGCGCTCGTCGCGCCCGAGGGCCTCGACATGGCGCCATACACGGCCCTCGCCCCCGCCGCCGAGGTGGTGCGCGTGGGCGGTGAATGGCTCGGGTCGAGGAACGGCATCGCCGGATACAACGCCATGATGCTCTCGGAGCGTTTCTACCGCCTCTTCGAGGCGTGGGACTATATCCTCATCTGCCACCCCGACGCATGGATCTTCCGCGACGAGCTCGCCGCATGGGCCGCCCGCGGCTACGACTGTGTCGCCGCCCCGTGGATGCGCCGCCCCGTCTACGACCTGCCCGTCATAAAGCAGTACATGTCGTGGCGGCAGCGCTCGCGCCACCGCCGCGGGCTCAAATGCCGCGCCGACCTCTACGGCCGCGTCGGCAACGGCGGCCTCTCGCTGCGCCGCACCGCCGCCTTCATCGGGGCATGCCGCCGCTACGCCGACCGCATAGCGGAGTACCTTGCCGTGCGCTCGCACCTGTACAACGAGGACGTATTCTGGGCCACCGTCCCCGACGGATTCCGCTACCCCACGGCCGAGGAGGCCCTCGCCTTCGCCTTCGACACCACCCCCGCCTACTGTTACCGCCTCACGGGCGGCCGCCTGCCAATGGGGTGCCACAGCTGGTCGAAACGCAAGATGTACCGTTTCTGGCGCCGCTTCATCGGCTGACCACACTCGGCGCGCCGTACGGCCGCAAAACCGTAAGCAAACACGGCGCCCGCAGTTTCTGTTTCGGAGCAAACATATCCCCGCATAACGATATTCCGGACAACGCACCGCGGCTCCCCACACCGCCTTCTTACACCGCTCAGCAAAAAAGATCGCATAAAAGAGGAGAAAAACCCGGTTTCCGCAGCCTCGGCGTCTGTTTCAATAACGCGCTGATTATATGGCCAATAACCCCACAAAGGGAAATCCAATGTTACGCTAATGTTAAAATTTCTTAAAAATTTTTGAATTTTTTTGAGTAATTACTTGCGCGGTATTGTTTTTTGCCTTACCTTTGCACACGAAGTTTTAAGGTTCATTTAGGTTAGTAGTTTTAGGTTGGTAGAGGCTATCGGAAGGTTGTAACCAATACGGCGTGTTTCTGTGGCACGTCGGGTTACTAAGACAAAGAGCGGCACTCGCTCGGCGTCGAATACCTCCGAACCTCGTTTTTTTTGCCCCTGTGCAGCCCGCCCGCCCCTTGCGTCACCCATACGACGCCGCAGATCACAAATATACATATTGGCGGAAACGCTGTCGCTTTTGCCTGTTCGGGCCGCGGCGCGGAGACGGAACAGATAAATTTCGTACCTTTGGGGAGATACGGCCGGCCCGAAAACACACCCCATGCACAAGGGAGCCATAAAACAATCGTAACCACCAACCCATGAAAAACAGCATCATCACTGCAATCATCGCGGCCATAGCCGCCCTCATGACCGCCGGCTGCAGCCCGCAGGCCGCACCCGACCTCGCCGCCGTCTATGCGTTCGAGACGGCACGCCCCGTCTGGGCCCAAGGGCGCGAGACGGAGAAGAACCTCACACTCTCGTTCCGCCAGAACATACGCGCCCGCCGCGTCGGCTCGGCCCTGATAAGCATAGCCGCGTCGACCGACTACCGCCTGCGCGTCAACGGCGAGTTCGTGGCACACGGCCCCTGCGTCGCGGCACACGACTTCTACCGCGTCGACTGTTACGACATAGCCCCCTACATGCACCGCGGCGACAACATCATCGCCATCGAGGTGGCCGGCTACAACGAGCCGAGCTACTACCTGCTCGACCAGCCCTCGTTCCTGCAGGCCGAAGTGGTGCTCAACGGCGAGTGCGCCGCCGCCACGGGACGCGACTTCACGGCATACGAGCTGCGCCAGCGCAAGGCCGACGTGCCGCGCTTCAGCTTCCAGCGCCCCTTCACCGAATACTACACCCTCGCGCCCGGCTTCGACGCATGGGCCTGCGACCCTGCATGGGACACCGCCACGGCCGAGGCCGTACCCCTCGCCGAACAGCCCGCCAAACAGCTGCTGCCCCGCCGCGTCGCATACCCCGACTACCGCGTGCATGACGCCAAGCCCGTACAGGGCGGCATATACAAGTTCGACTGCAACAGCAGCGGCTTCCTCGGCATCGAGGTCGAGGTGACGGAGCCCTCGCGCCTCAAGGTGTCGTTCGACGAGCTGCTCACCTCCGACGGGCATGTCAACATCGGCCGCCTCGGATGTCAGGCATACGTCACGTACGAGCTGCAGCCGGGCACATACCGCCTCGAGAGCTTCGAGCCCTACACCATGCAGTATGCCGAGCCCGTCTTCGAGACCGGCGCCGGAACAATCTCACGCATCTACATGCGCGACTACTGCAACGCCGACGTTCACCGCGGAACCTTCTCCTCGTCGAACGCCGACCTCGACCGCCTCTTCGAGACGGCGCGCGAGACGCACCGCCAGAGCGCCCTCGACGTCTTCATGGACACGCCGTCGCGCGAGCGCGCCGGCTGGCTCTGCGACAGCTACTTCTCGGCGCGCGTGGCCTTCGACCTCGCAGGCCATACCAAGCTCGAACGCAACTTCATCGAGAACTACCTGCTGCCCGAGCGGTTCAAGGACATAGACCCCGGCATGCTCCCCATGTGCTACCCCTCGGACCACCGCAACGGCAACTACATACCCAACTGGGCCATGTGGTTCGTCGTCGAGCTGGAGGAGTACCTCCACCGCAGCGGCGACACGGCCACCGTCGAGGCGGCGCGCAAGCGCGTCTATGACCTCATCGGCTACTTCCGCCCCTACCTCAACAGCGACGGCCTTCTTGAAAGGCTCGACCGCTGGATCTTCGTCGAGTGGTCGGCCGCGAACGACTACGTGCAGGACGTGAACTACCCGACCAACATGCTCTATGCCGAGATGCTCGACGCGGCGGCGCGCCTCTACGGCGACAAGGCTCTCGCCGCGCAGGCCGAGGCCGTGCGCCAAACCATACGCGCGCAGGCCTTCGACGGCCGCTTCTTCTGCGACAATGCCGTCCGCGAAAAGGACGGTACCCTGCGCCGCACCGACAACCACACCGAGGTGTGCCAATATTACGCCTTCTTCTTCGGCACGGCCACGCCCGAACTCTATCCCGAGCTGTGGGCGCGCCTGCGCGACGAGTTCGGCCCCGCCCGCAAGCAGCAGAACCCATATCCCGACGTCGCCTTCGCCAACGCCTTCATAGGCAACTACCTGCGACTCGAACTGCTCTCGCGCGAGGGACTCTCGCGCCAGATCCTCGACGAGACGATCGCCGAATACCTCACCATGGCCGACCAGACGGGAACCCTCTGGGAGAACATGACCAGCGTGGCGAGCTGCAACCACGGCTTCGCCGCACACCTCGTGCGCGTGCTCTACCGCGACGTGCTGGGCGTATACGACATCTCGCCCACGGAGAAGAAGGTGCGCCTGCGCTTCGTCGACTCGGGCCTCGAATACTGCAAGGGCTCCATACCCGTGGGCGAGCAGCAATTCGACCTCGAATGGAAGGTCGAGGAGGGCACCGTCGTCATAGAGAGACTCTCGCTGCCCGAGGGCTACACCTTGGAGGTGATGCCCGCGTCGATGCCCTGCAGCGGAATATGATGCCGAACGGCGGCATACGCTCCTTTTGCCGCCGAGGGGAACCCGACGGGGCCGGGTGCGCCGAACCCTTACACTGCCCGCGGCGCATAAAGCCCGCCCCGTCAACCCCCAACCGCGGCGCGGCCGCATGACGGCCCGACGGCCCGACAGCCCGCCGCAAAGAACCGGAAAACCCCGCCTCCACAATGGAGACGGGGTTTTCGCATACGCATCGGGGTGTACCGGCCGCAGGCTATATGGCAGATGCAAGCGGGCGCGGGACAGACCGGATGCGGCCGCCGCACGGGCGGCAGGTTTCGCGGTACGGCCGGTGCGGAGCCTGCATCGGGCAGGCCGGCACCCGCCGCCATAACCTTAAAGCCTGCGCAGCCAGATGTTGCGGAAGCTGATCGGCTCGCTCGGGTCGCCGTGGCTCTGCAGCTTGATGGGGCCGTCGCCGTGCTTCACCACGCGCGGCAGACCGATATACTCGGTGGTGCCGAGGATGGTGAAATTGTTCAGCAGCACGATGCCGTTCTGGATGACCGTGACGGTAGGGTGAACCTTATACGTGCCGTCCTCGTTGAAGACGGGGGCGTTGTAGATTATGTCGTAGACGTTCCACTCGCCCGGCTTGCGCATGGCGTTGGCCAGAGGCACCACCTGCTTGTAGACGCTGCCCGTCTGACCGTTCACATAGGTCTCGTTCTGGTAGCAGTCGAGAATCTGTATCTCGTACATGTTCTGCAGGAAGACGCCGCTGTTGCCGCGGGCCTGACTCTCGCCCGTGATGTTCTCGGGAACCATCCACTCTATGTGGAGCTGGAAACTGCCGAAGCTCTCGCGCGTCTGGATGTCGCCCTTGCTCTTGTCGACGGTGAAGACGCCGTCATGCACGCGCCACTCGGCCTCGCCGCCCGTATTGCTGCTGACCCATGCGTCGAGGTTCTTGCCGTCGAAGAGGACGACGGCATCCGACGGCGCCGAGGCCGTGGCGACATCGCCCGGCGTTACGACCTTGGGCTGCGGCGTCCAGAACTCGGTCATGCCCGGACGCATGCCTTCGGGTTTCGGATACTCCTTTTTCTCCTGCGCGGCGGCGGCAACCGTCAGCGACACGGCTATCGCCGAAAGAATGATCTCTCTCTTCATATGGATGTGATTTTAGGTTTTTAGCAATAGCAAAGATACTCAAAATTTATGTAGGTATAACACTTTCCGGCAAAACAAAAACAGGCCTGACATATAAATGCCGGCCCGTCCCGCGGTGAAACGCCTGTCAATCCACCTTTTCGCCCTTTTCGGCCTCTTTCCTCCTTCTTACGGCCTTCCCGCCGTCACCGCACACATGGGAGGGAAATCATCGCATGTACGCCGCCAACGGCACGACACCTCATCAGTACCTGAAACCGATGGACATGTAGACAGTCCCGTAATTGTCGAAACCGGCCGTGCGGGAGTCGACAAACCTGTAACCGAGTTCTACCACAGGCGAGAACCTGTGCGCCTTGATATACCATGCCAGCGAGAGATCATAGGCCGAGCGTTTCCACGCGGGGCTGCCCACGCTGCCCAGCGCCTTCGCCCGTATATCGAGGCCGTGGATGCCCGACGTACGGCCAAGCAGTTTCACGCCCGCACCGCCGCCTATGCCTACCCCCTTATAATAGGTTTTTACCCCATTGCCGTTGTATAGCGAAATATTGTCCTCCACCGCGATGAAGAGATATGATATGGAGACGAAGTCCACAAGCGACTTGAACGAGAAGTCGACGGGTGTCACCCCGTTGCTTTTGATTCCGCTCCCCGCCGTAACTTCGAAGTGTATACGGTCCGCGAATGTCTGTGCATGCAGTTGTGAAGTTGCAAGCAGCAGCACCGCTACAAAAACAAATCTTTTCATCGGATATATGTTTTAGAGTTTTCGACTCCGTAAATATACAGAAAAATCAGCAGCAGGCCGCACCTTCGGCAAAAAAAGCGGGCCGCACCCGATGGATACGGCCCGCTTGAAGGGTTACACAAAGCCCCTATTTCTCCTTTGAGGCCCGTTTCCTCTCCTGCTTTGCAGCCTCGTCCGTAGTTTCGGCGGCGGGTTTCTCCCCCACTGTCTCGAGCATCAGCTCGACGGCGCGGCGCAGCTGCATATCCTCGCCGCGGAGCTGCGACGCGGGCGGGTTAGAGACATATATGTCGGGCTCGACCTGCGTGTTCTCCGAGAAGACGCCCCGCATGTCGCGGCACCCTACCTGCGGGATGCCGAAGACGATCGTGGGGTCGATCTGCGTCTCCCACCATACGGCCGTCATCGTGCCCGGCACGGGCGTACCCACCAGCTTGCCGAGGCCCAGCTCCTTGTATACCCACGGCGTGCCGCAGGCGTTCGAGTAGTTGTCCTCGCAGATGAGCATGCACGACGGCCGCAGCCACTTGTTGAAGGGGTCCGACCCGATATACTGGCCGCGCGGCACGAACTGCTGGTACTCCTTGCCGCCGAGCAGCGTCACCACATCGTCGTGGAGCCAGCCGCCGCCGTTGTGGCGCGTGTCGATGACCACGGCCTCGCAATTGCGGAACCGCCCCAGAAGTTCGCTGTACAGGTGCCGGAAGCTCTCGCTGTCCATAGCCCGTATGTGGACATACCCGACGCGGCCGCCCGAGAGGCGCTCCACCTCCTTGCGGCAGCGCTCCCGCCAGCGGTTGTAGAGCAGCTCGTTCAACTCGCCCGAGCTGATACCGCGAACCGACACCTCGAAGGTCTTGCCTCCCTTGCGGATGCCGAGGCGCATCTTGCGCCCCACCTTGCCCTCGAACAGGGGGTAGTAGTCCTCGCCCGCGAGGATCTTCTCGCCGTCGACGCTCTCGATGATACATCCAGCCTCCACGTCGGTCTTCATCACGGCGAAGGGGCTCTTGGCTATGACCTCCTTGATCTTGAGGCCGTCGCCCTCGTAATCCTCATCGAAGAAGACGCCGAGCGAAGCGGTCGCCAGCGGCGCCCCCGGGCCGTAGTAGCGCGCCCCCGTATGCGAGGCGTTCAGTTCGCCCAGCATCTCGGAGAGCATCTCCGTGAAGTCGTAATTGTTGTTTATGTGGGGCAGGAAGCGCGCATAGACATCGCGGTAATACTCCCAGTCGACGCCGTGCAGGCCGACGTCGTAGAACTTGTCCTTGACCTGACTCCACACGTGGTTGAAGATATAGTCGCGCTCGTCGTAGGGACGGTAGTCTTGGAACGCCTCGAACTCGATCCACTTCGTCTCGCCGTTGGCAAGCGACACGCGCTTCATGCCGCCGCCGCACATGTAGAGGTTCTCGACGTTGCGGTCGGCAACGAACGAGCCGCCCCCGATGCCCTTGACCAGCATGCGCAGCGAGTAATCCTTCAGGTCGCGCACCCACAGGTCCGTCGAACCCTCCTCGGCCGAAACCATATAGTAGAGCTTGTCGCCCGCCTTCGACAGCAGGGCCCCCACGCCGCGCGCCGAGTGTGCCGTCAGGCGCACCACGCGGTCGCGGCAGTTTTCGAGGTCGAACTCCAGAGGCTCGACCTCGGGCACCGCAGCCGCGCCCTTCTCCTCGGCCTTCTCGCCGGCCTTCTTCTCCTCCTCGGCCTTCTTCTCGTCAGCCTTCTTCTCCTTCTGCGGCTTGTTCTCCTCCATGAGGGCCAAGTCCTCCTTGTTCATGCGGAACTTCTCGTAGGCCTCCAAGTCGAAGAACATGATGTAGACGTCGAACTCCGAGCCCCACGACCCGTGGCTGCGGTAGCCCGCGCGGTCGCTGTACCATATCATCGCCTTGCCGTCGAGCACCCACGAGGCGCCCTGATCCGTATAGCCGCTCTGTGTGAGGTTGTGCATCTCACCCGAGCCGTCGGCCTTGACCAGCACCACGTCCTTGTTGTTCCAGCCGCCGATGCCGATATAGTCCGAAAGGATCCAGCGGCTGTCGGGCGACCACTCGAAGTGCTGGTCGCCGTCCGAATAGGAGTACTGCCACTTGCCCTCCATCGCCGTGCGCACCTTGCCGCTCTTGAGATTCACCACGCGGATGGCCGTGCGGTCCTCCAAGAAGGCCACCTCCTTGCCGTCGGGGCTGTAGGCGGGCTGGAACGACGCCGCCTGCGAGTTGGTGAGGTTGCGCTCCTTGATCTCGGTGGCGTAGGCGAACTGCTTTTCGTCCTTGTCGGCGATCGTCGCCTCGTATATCTGCCACAGGCCGCCGCGCTCCGACGCATAGACTATCGAACGGCCGTCGGGCGAGAACTGCACGCCGCGCTCCTGATCCTGCGTCGAGGTTATCTGGCGCGTGGTGCGGTAGTCGACCGAGGTGACATATACGTCGCCCCCCATGATGAAGGCCACCTCCTTGCCCGTGGGCGAGGGGGAGATCTCCGTGGCGCCGTTGGTGCGCAGGCGCCGCACCACGTCGCGGTCGAGCTTGTCGGCCACGATCTCGACCTCGACCTTCCGCGGCTCGCCGCCCTCGCGCAGGGTGTAGAGCTCGCCGTCCTGCGAGAAACAGAGCGTGCCGTCGCGCGAAATGGTGAGGAACCGTACGGGATTCTTCTCGAAGCGCGTCACCTGCTCGGCCTCCGCGGCGCCCTTGCGGCGGCGCCATACGTTCGAGGTGCCGTCCTGCTCCGACAGGTAGTAGAACGACCCGCCGTCGGGGGCCCACACCGGCTCGCGGTCCTCACCCTCGAAGTCCGTCTGCTGCGTATAGGCGCGTTCGCCGTCGAGCGTACAGGTCCATATGTCGCGCGTGATAGAGGCCATCTCGTGCTTGCGCCACGGGTCCTCGTAACCCTTGCGGTCGTGGTATATCAGTTCGCGGCCGTCGGCGCTCACCCATATATGCTCCATGGGCAGCGACGAGAAGAGGTGCGGGCGCCCGCCGCGCGTCGAAACAGAATATACCTGCGGGAACTGCGACGAGGGGAACTGCGCATCCTCGGCCGAAGGCATGATGTAGGCCGAGAAGAGCAGCACGCTGTCCGAAAGGAAGGCCACGGGACGCTCCGACGTCGAGTGCGTCGTCAGGCGCCGCGGCTCCCCGCCGCCGGCATCGACGATGAAGACGTCCATGCCGCCCAGCCGGTCCGAGGCGAAGGCTATGCTCCGGCTGTCGGGGCTCCATACGGGGTCGGTGTCGTGCCCCGCATGCGAGGTGAGCTGCACGGCGCGGCCCCCCTCCGTCCCCACGATATAGATGTCGCCCCGATAGGTGAAGGCGATGCGCGTACCGTCGGGCGAGATGGCGTTATGCCGCAGCCACAACGGCGCTTCGGCCGCCGCGGCGCACGTGACGGCCGCGGCACGGGCCAAAGTGGTAAGGATTCTTTTCATTCTGTATGTTTTTTACGGATTAGATTTTCCTCGTTTTCCGACCTCAAAAATAGCCAAAAATGCTCAATCGCACACGTCGGCGCCATTATTTAACGCGAAACCGGCATGCCGCACAAAGGGCGGCACGCCTGCCGCATGCGGGCGGCACGTCACGGCGCCGGTACACTGCGCAGATCACTTGTTGCCCGGTATACCGTAGACGCGCACGTAGTCGACCCACATGTCGGAGCCGTTGCCGTAGCGTTCCAGATCTATCGGCCAGCCGCTGATGCCGCCAATGGCGTAGTTCACCATGAACAGATGCGCGAAATCGCGCGAAACGGCATTCGTGGGGTGGCGGAACACTTCGATCCCGTCCAGATAGTATACCGTATCCTTCATACCCACATAGAGTCCATAGGTATGGAACGTGGCCGACCACGACGACCGGCTGCCCACGGAGAGCATGTCGACACGCTGCGACGGATGCTCCACGGCGCGGCCGTCGGCATCACGCTGGTTCCAGAAATGGCTCGTACACGAATAACCCCAATAATTGGGGTTTCCCTTGCCGCGGCCGCCGTACGCCTCGATGATGTCGAGTTCATCACCGGCACCTTGGCGGATGTTGGTGATGGTCCAGAAGGCCGGCCATGTGCCCGGTGCCGACTGCGCCGTGAAACGGCACTCCATGTAGAAGGGCGCCCGCACCCAAAAGCCGTTCCCGTCCATGTCGACCGAGGCGATAAGCCCCGTGCTGCCGCGCGACCCCTCGGCACGGCGCGCCTTGATGCGCAGGTATGTGTCGACCTGCTCGAACGGAGAGTCGGGCGCGTCGGCATCCGTGAAGGGCCAGCCGCTGAAATCCCCGAATGTCGGTTTATGGGCATTGTATCGGGCACCGCGCCCGTCGTTCGAGATGGAGAGCCCGCCGTCGAAGTCATCCTCGAAGAGCAGCTCCAACCCCTCGGCCGCAGCCGGCGCCGTCGCGGGGATGCCGCGCTGCCACGCCGCACCGTCGCGGTTATACAGCTGCAATTCGAATATGTCGCACCGCCCGTCGTCGGCCTCGGCGTGTATACGCACGTTTATGGGGCCGCGGGGCAGCGTCGCCGCGTCGAAACTGAACTCTCCTGCCCCATTGCGGCGCAGGCGTATGCCTTTGGGTGCCAGATTGCGGTCATACCCCCACTCAGAGGGGTTCGCCGCGTCGGGAGCACTCCAGCAAAACGCCTGCGCCCGATCCATGCCGCACGCCTCGAACCGCACCACCACACGCCCCGACACCTCGCTGCGGCACGCCGGCTCCGACACCGTCACCGCCTCGACCCACATGGTGTCGGCCGTACTTTGGCCGTAATTAAAATCCGCATAGTTGCGGTCCTGACCCATGACCGCCGCCGGCACGAGGCATACAGCCGCGGCCGCCGCCCTGACTAAAGAACAATATCGCATGATACAAAAGGTTTCCGTAACGCAAATATATGCAAAGCAGGCCACAGTGACAAGGAAAAATCTTCCCTACTTGCCCCGCCGCAACACCCGCATTCCCCAACCGTATGCCCCCGCGCCCCGACCTGTGCCGCAGCCCCCGCCACCGAAAATCGCGGCCGCGATTTTGCACCTTCGCCATTATTCGCTACCTTTGGAGAAACATTGATACGAGATATGGCAGTATTCAAAGTCGAAGGGGGCACACGCCTCCGCGGCGCCGTACGTCCGCAGGGCGCCAAAAACGAAGCATTGCAGATACTCTGCGCCACGCTGCTCACACCCGAGCGCGTCGTCGTGCACAACGTCCCGCAGATACTCGACGTCATGCAGCTCATCGAACTGCTCGCCGCAATGGGCGTCGAGGTCCGGCACCTCGGCGGCGACAGCTACTCGTTCCGCGCCGCAGACATCGACCTCGAATACCTGCGCAGCGACGACTACCACCGCCGCTGCCGCCGCCTCCGCGGCTCGGTCATGATGATAGGGCCGCTGCTGGCACGCTTCGGCGTGGGATACATACCCAAGCCCGGCGGCGACAAGATCGGCCGCCGCCGCCTCGACACCCACTTCCTCGGCTTCCAGAAACTCGGCGCCGCCTTCGACTTCGACCAAGCCGAAGAGTTCTTCTCAGTAGAGGCAAAGCGCCTCAAGGGGTGCTACATGCTCCTCGACGAGGCCTCCGTGACCGGAACGGCCAACATAATCATGGCCGCCGTCTTCGCCGAGGGCGTCACCACCATATACAACGCCGCATGCGAACCCTACGTGCAGCAGCTCTGCCGTATGCTCAACCGCATGGGCGCCCGCATCTCGGGCATAGCCTCCAACCTGCTCACCATAGAGGGCGTGCGGGAGCTCCACGGCACCGAACACACCCTGCTGCCCGACATGATCGAGGTGGGCAGCTTCATCGGCATGGCCGCCATGACGCAGTCGGAGCTTACGATAAAGGATGTCTCGTACGACAACCTCGGAATCATACCCGCCCAGTTCGCCCGCCTCGGCATACGCTTCGAGCAGCGCGGCGACGACATATACATCCCCCAGCAGGACCACTACGCCATCGAGAGCTTCATCGACGGCTCCATCATGACCATCGCCGACGCCCCGTGGCCGGGCCTCACGCCCGACCTGCTGTCGATATTCCTCGTGGTGGCGACGCAGGCCAAGGGCGCCGTGCTCATACACCAGAAGATGTTCGAGAGCCGCCTCTTCTTCGTCGACAAGCTCATCGACATGGGGGCGCAGATCATCCTCTGCGACCCGCACCGCGCCACCGTCATAGGCCACGACCGCCGCATACCCCTGCGCGCCACGCGCATGTCGTCGCCCGACATCCGCGCGGGCGTGGCGCTGCTCATCGCCGCCATGAGCGCCGAGGGCACCAGCACCATACAGAACATCGAGCAGATCGACCGCGGCTACCGCGACATCGACGGCCGCCTCAACGCCCTCGGCGCCCGCATAACCCGCATCGACGAGTAAAGGGAAGAGAAAGAAACGCCCGCACCGTTACGCTGCGGCCCCAAAGAGATACATAAGCCCCCGAATGCGAAGGCCGGGACATAGACGACATTCCGGCAATCCCAGAAAAGCGGGGCGGACAAGAAAAAAACCGGAAAATGCTGTTGGACTATACCAAGCACCGCGGCCGCATCGAGGTGATATGCGGCTCGATGTTCTCGGGCAAGACCGAGGAGCTCATACGGCGCCTGCGGCGCGCCGAGTTCGCAAACCAGCGCGTCGAGATCTTCAAGCCCGCCGTCGACACCCGATACTCGAACGAGGAGGTGGTCTCGCACGAGGGACACTCGCTGCGCTCGACCCCCGTCGAGTCGCCGCAGACGATACTGCTCATGGCCAGCGGCGCCGACGTCGTCGGCATAGACGAGGCGCAGTTCTTCGACGGGAGCCTCACCGACGTATGCCGCACGCTCGCCTCGCAAGGCATCCGCGTCATAGCCGCCGGCCTCGACATGGACTACACGGGGCGCCCCTTCGGCCCCATGCCGGCGCTGATGGCCGTCGCGGAGCACGTCACGAAGGTGCATGCAATATGCGTGCGGTGCGGCGACCCCGCGCAGTATTCCCACCGCCTGAAGGCCGATGCGCGCCTCGTCATGCTGGGCGAGAAGGAGTCCTACGAACCCCTCTGCCGCCACTGCTTCGAGCAGGTCACGGCCGAAGAGCGGCAGGAGCCCGCCCCCGCGCAGAAATAACCCCGCGCCCCGCCCGCAACGACGCCGTCCAAAGAG
>CASFQF010000044.1 GCA_949296635.1 uncultured Alistipes sp.
CCCACCCGCAGCTCGTCCAGAACGTAAAAATCACAGGGGTCCACGCCGCCGTCCCCTTCGGTCGCGGGAGAATAAACGAACGCGACGGTATCGTTAACGCCGCTGCGCAACTCTCCGAAGCCGCCCAGACGGCAGACCCCGTTGTTCTGCAGGCGGAAACGCACCTCGAATACAAAACGGTCGACAGCGGCGGCGGCCTCCATCTCCGAGATGCCGTCGGCCGTCAGCAGCGACCGAAGCACTCCGTCATCGTTTTTGATAAGGTTCGAGAAGAGCACCGACTGCCCGGGCACCTTCACTATGAACGCACCCAGATTCGGCACGACCAAACGTTTGTGCGTTTCGAGATATTTCGATATGAGTTTTACTATCATCGCAGCAAATATAAATCCGCGTAAAGTTAGTAACTTTTTTCTTAACGTAAAAATCGCCGGCCGCACTATCGTCGGTAAAACATACCGCCGGCATGACGGCCGCAGCGTACAAAAAATGAGGTGCGGACTGATCCGCACCTCGTATCCGGCACACGCCTCCCGCACGGGAAGGCCCTGCACAAGAGGATTACTCCTCCTGACGGTAGGTGTGCTCGACGTATATCGCGCGCTGACGGGCCTCGCGCTTGGCGATCGAAGGCTTCGTGAAATACTGGCGGCGGCGCAGCTCCTTCAGCACTCCCGTGCGCTCATACTTACGCTTGAACTTCTTGAGGGCCTTCTCGATATTCTCGCCCTCCTTTACCGGCATGATAATCATATTGTCCTGTTTTGTTTTTGATTGTTTTCGAATATTGTATTGTTTCCGCCACCCTTTGGCGGCCTTGCTCTTGTGCGGCGTCCGCTCTGCGGCAGACTCTCCGCCTCAATCTTTACGATCGCAGGTATCGCGTACGAATCGAAGATACGGGGCAAGCCTTGCGGCCTCCTCCTCGCTAAATATGTCGTCGTCGATCATCTCTCCGATTCCGCTCCAACCTCCTTTCAATTGCCGTTGTTTCACTATACGCCTCAGAGCCTTCGCCGATACGTAAGGATGGCGCATCAACTCATTCGGGCTTGCAAAGTTAATATCAATTTTCGATATTTTGCAACTATCGCAGCAAATTTGCGTCAAAATTCTTTCATAATTGCTCTCCGTCACCACATCCAGCTCCGCCAGCTGCTCCACCGAGTAGAATCCGCCCAGAAGCTCGCGGTAGCGCATTATGGCCGTGACGCTCTTCTCGCCGATGCCCCGCACCGAACGAAGGGCGGCGGAATCCGCCGTGTTGATCTCCAACAACGCCGCAGGCACGGCGTACGCGGCATCCGCCGCACCGACGCTGTGCTCCGGATCCTTGTCCGCACGCTCCGCAGAGGCAAATACGATATATGGCGCCAATCTGTCGGCCATCTCCGCGCTCACCACATAACAGCGGCGGAACTGCTCCTCGCTCCGTATGCCGCCCGAAGCGTCGCGATAGCGCAGCACCACTTCGGCCTGACGCGGCGAAAACCCAACCTCTGCAAGGAATGCCGCAGTGACAGTATCGAGGCTGAAAGGACGCAGGCGTATCCCGCGCACGGGTTTCTCGGCGCGGTCAGAACCGCCCTTCTCCGCAGGCGGCTCCGCAGACGAGAACCGCGAAGAGTATTCCCGACGCGGCCGCGCGGCATACTCCTCGCCTATGACTATGTACGGCTTGAGTACGGCATAGAGCGAGTCGTCCACACCCGAACATAACGCAATATCCTCCTTCATGCGGTATACCTTGCCGTAACGGCGCCAGCGCACGATACCTGCCGCGGCCGTAGGCGGCACGCCGCACCGGCGCAGCTCCTCATACCCTGCCTTGTTCGGATCGAACGGCCGCAGCACAACCGCACTGTCGGCTTCCGCGCGTACCGGTCCGCTCTCGGCAAGCAGCACGGGCTCCGCCCTGCGTTCGACAAGTACGGACAACAGCAGCACCGCGAGCAGCAGAGGCACTATGACGATCAGTCCGCGCCGTTGTTCATCCGAAAACATCTTCACTCCTCACCAAATATAATCGTGGATATTCGTTTTTCGACAAGTATAATAAAGGGCCCACATACAGACAGCCGCCCCGCCGCCCTCACCTGAAGGCTACCACTCGGCCCGATCCGAGAGCCACAGCTTACGGTAACGGCGCGACGGCGACTCCAGCCGCGCCCCGATACCATACTCCTCCCAGCGGCTGTCGACCATACGTATGGTATCCGGCGACGACATCGCCACGTTAGGGAACCTCGCCGGATTGCCCGTCAGGCCCGGGCGTTTGCTGCGTGCGTCGACAAGCACCGTCCCCCCGTCCGTAAGGCGCACGTCGCGCCGCGGGTCCGTGTTTGCCGCAGCCAGCCACAACAGGTCCTCATCGCGCATCGCGCCCGCCGCCTGATAGTCGAAGACAACGGCATACCGGACATTCCGGAAGCCGTTCTCGCGCAGATACTCTTCCGCATCGACCCTGTCGGGGCGCGAGGCCGCCGCATAGAGTATAACAAGCCCGAGCTCCGCCGCATGGCGCGTATCATACAGCTCGATCCCGCCCGCAGGGTGCGCCTCCGCAGGCAGCAACGTCTCCTCTGCCTCCGCCGAAGGATCGGTTTCCGTAAGGTCCAGTGCCAGCTTGCCGCCGAATCCGCATGTGGCCGTAGCATGGTCCAGCACGTCAAGGACACCCTCCGTGCGTATCATGCATCGCCGCAGGTCCGCGCGCCGCAGCAACGCCGCCAGTGCGCCATACGAACGTATCGGCGTTCCGGCCGGAGTTATGAGCATGTATTTGTTGAACATCATCTGGCCGGCACCCCACAGCGCCTGCGCCACTTTATGCGCCTGCCCGCTGTAACGCTTGTCGATAGAGACTACGGCCATATTGTGCGCCGTACCTGCCGCAGGCATCCACAGATCCTCCACTTCGGGCTGCACGGCAAGCCGTATCGGCGCAAGAAATATCTTCTCCGTAGCCTTCGCTATGTAGGCATCCTCCTCGGGCGGCACCCCCACGACCGTGGCGGGATAGACCGCATCGCGGCGGTGTGTCAGGGCGGTGACATGGAACAGCGGATAGAGATCCTTCAGAGAATAGAATCCCGTATGGTCACCGAAATCGCCCTCCATGACCTTCGCCTCCGAAGGGTCGACATAACCTTCGATCACGAAATCGCAATCCTCGGGTACGTATATGTCGCACGTCAGGGCCTTGACCAGCCGCACGGGGCGCCGCCGCAGGAACCCCGCCAGCAGATATTCGTCCATATTGTCCGGCATCGGCGCCGTCGCGGCATAGGTATATACGGGGTCGCCGCCCAGCGTCACCACAACGGGCATTCGCCGTCCGGCTCGTTTATAGGCGTCGTAATGGCGGGCGCCCGTCTTGTGTACATGCCAATGCATGCCTGTCGTTCGGGCGTCGAAACGCTGCATGCGGTACATGCCCACATTGCGCACACCCGTATCGGGGTCCACCGTATGCACCATCGGCAGCGTAACGAAGGCGCCGCCGTCGCACTCCCACGACTGAAGCATGGGCAGGCGCAGGAGATCCGCCTCCGCATCACGATACACCACCTGCTGGCACGCGCCGCGGCCCGACACCTGCTGCGGAAACCAGCGCGACATCTCGGCCAGCAACGGAAGCACCCGCAGCTTCTCCATCAGGGAGCCCTTCGGCGTCATAGCCGCCCCCAGAAGGGCGTCTATGCGCACAGCGACATCATCCAACCGCTCCACACCCAGCGCCAGCGCCATACGGTTGTCGGAACCCATCATATTGGTCAGTACGGGGAACGCCGTCCCCGTATTCTCGAACAACAGGGCCTTGCCGCCGCCGGCGCTCTTGGCCATACGGTCGGTGATCTCCGCTATCTCGAAACGCGGCGACACGGGGGCCGAAACGCGCAGCAGCTCACCGCGGCGCTCCAATACCTCCATATAGTCACGCAAACCCTTGTACATGGCCCGAAACATTTACCCTGCAAGCGATACAATATCAAGCTCTGTTCCGTATCGGTTCGTACGGCACCTTGAATTGGTCGTCGAGCGTTAGAATCCTGTTCTCGTGCATGGCACGGTCGGCCAGCAGAGCGAACTGCGAGGCATAATACGACTCCTCGAGTATCTTCTCGGGCTGCTTGCCCGTGATCACGGCGTTCGCGAAAGCCTCGATTATCTCCTTCGAGCCGTCGGCTTCGGCGCCGATGGTGCTCTCGCCCGTATTCACCGTAACATTCGGCATTATGGGCAGGCCCGGCGCCAGCGGGCTCGTCTCGGCAGCCCAGCTCGTACCGGCAAAGACCGAGTTGCTCATGATGCCGTTCTCGATCTGCGTCACAAGCTGGTGTATGCCGCTGCCCTTGGGCATCGGCTCGTCGCTGTATATGAGGCCCGACACAAGGTCTATCGTACCCTGCGAGCCGAGGATCTGCTCGCCCATACCGAAATGCTTGTTCGATATGACCGACTCGAAGGTCATGTTGACACCGTTCGGATAGGTGAATATGGCGCTCACCGTATCGAATACGTCACGCTTGTCCTCCTTGGTCCAATGCACCAGATGCCCCGAGCCCATAACCTGCTCGGGCAGCATGCCGATAGACCACGATCCGTTCTGCAGCTGGTGGCACGCCAGCTCGGTCATCAAACCGCGCGAATACTCGCTGTAAAGGCGCCAGTTTATACGGCGCTCCAATTCCGGAGACGGAACGTCGCGGCGCCAATTGTTGTTGCGATACCAATAGTTGCGCACACCCACGACATCGCCTATGCGGCCCTCGTGTATCATGCTCATGGCCTTGATGTACTTGGGGTCGAACAGGCGCTGCTGGCCGATGAAAAGCACCGCACCCAACTCCTTGCGGCGGTTGTACACGCGCAGGCAGTCCTCCTGCGAGTAGGCCATGGCCTTTTCGCAGAACACCCGCTTGCCGGCCTCCATGGCGTCGAGCGTCATCGGGGCGTGCAGATAGAGCGGTGTGGCTATGATGACGCCGTCGACATTCCTGTCCTCGAGCAGGCGCCGATAGTCGCTGTACAGTTTCGCCGAAGGGTAATACTGCGCGGCATCCTCCAGATGCGGCGTATAGTCGTCGCACAGCGCCGTCACCTCCACCTGCGGCATCTGCAGCAGATGCTGTATATGGAACAGGCCGCGCGAGCCCGTACCTATGATACCTATACGCGCCTTCTCGCCTTGAACCTCCCGCCGCGTCTGGTCGCTGCACGACTCCAGCCACGGGAAGAGAGACAGCACCCAGCCGGCAAAACCCATGCGGCCGCAATCCTTCAAAAATTCCTTCCTGTCCATCGTATCGTTATTTTATTTATTCCACATTCCGCCCTCTATTCCGCTGCCGCCGCGCCCGTCACTCCACGCGGCACACCTCGCAACCGCCCGTCGCACCGCAGCGCATGACGGTGGCCGCATAACCCTCATATCGGCCGATGATGCTTTTCCTGCGTGCCGCAGGCGCCGCATACAACGCCGTAGACAACACCTCGCATACCAATGCCGAGCGTCCCTCGACGACGACCGTCTCTTCGCGGGCGACCCTCTCGCCGCTGTGCGGGTCGAATATATGGTATTCGCCGCCGCGGCCGCGCCCCGATACCGACAACGCGCTGTCCCGCAAACGGAACTCATGCGCCACGGCCGACCGTCCTGCAGATGGCTCAACGCCCACGGGCCACCATTCACCGTACGGATGGTGCCCTATCGCCGCGATAGAACTGTCGCCGAAATTCAGCACAGCCTGCGTCACACCCGCATCGGCCACGCGGCGCCGCAACCGCTCCAGCGCATAACCCTTGGCGAAGCCGCCCATATCGAGCAGCGTGCCCGCACCGTGCAGCCGCACCGTATGCGCCGCAGCATCGAGCGTATACCCGGCCCTCGCGCCTGCGCTCGTACCGTCCGAGCAGGCCGTGATGTCGAAGTATCCCTCCGTACCGCGGCGGAATGCCTCGCACAACTCCAGCGCCATGAACAGTTCGTCATCGACACCGACCTCTTCTCGCCCGCCGCGCATGTTCACCACGGTAAGCGCGGCAGCCGCCTCGTGGCGGCTGAAACGCCGTTCCATCTCCGCAGTATCGGCTTCGACAGCCTCGCACAACACACGCGCCGCATCCTCGGCCACACCCACCAGCACCATCTCGAGCCGCGTGTGCATCGCCTTCATCGAGGCATAGGCTACAGGATAGAGCGCATTCTTGGTACTGTATCGGAACTCCTCCACCGTCAACGTTTATCTTCCGACGGCGCAATGCGGCGCACCGCATACCACACAAGGCGCACAACTACCGTCAGCACATAGAGCAGCACCGACAGGACGGTCACATAACCGAGCTGCGTGAAGATCTCGTACCACGGTGTCGCATAGCATATTATCGTGGTTATATTCACCACATTGGCCACGATGAAGCACGTAAGCCATATCCACAGTTCGCGGCGTTTGACGGCAGCGGTAATAACCGTATCTTTCATAACTTCTCCTCCTGCTCGTAAATCAGTCCAACACACGGATCTTCAGATTGCGGTAATGTACCTCGTCGTTGTGATCCTGAAGCAATATGTACCCCTCCTTGTCGGCCGCAAAACCCTTCACGCGGGCGAACTTGCTGTGCGAGACGATCGTATCCCACATCATGTTGCCCCGCTCGTATTCAAGGATCTTGTGGCCGTTTATCCAATGCTCGACCTTGTCGCCGCGCACCACTATGCGCGCCGTATTCCAACCGTACTTGTCGACATACTGCCAGCCGGCGGCGGGGATCAGGTCGTAGAGCGAACCCAGACGGCGGTTGCCGTTGAATCCCAGCTTGGCATCGGGATGGTTCTCGTCGTCGAGGATCTGGTACTCGCAGCCGACGCTGCCGTTCGAGTTGATGAAATACTTGATACCGCTGTTGGCGCCCTTCGTGATACGGAAGTCGACCTTGAGATCGAAACTGCCGTACATGCGGTCCGTAACGATGTCGCCGGCACCCGACTTGGCATGAATGACCAGCTCGCCGTTATCGACGCCCCAGCCCTTGCTCATGTCACGGCCCGAAAGGCTCTTCCAACCCTCCAGATCACGGCCGTTGAACAACAGGCTCCAGCCCTCGGCCGCCTCACGCGGCGATATGCTGTTCAAGATATGGTTGCGCTCGGCGATGGCATCGCCGGCAGGCGTAAGCTCCGAAGCCACACCCTCGGTCTTGATGCGTATGTTGCGCCAGCGGACCGTACGCCCCGCCATCTCGTCCGAATCCCCTATCTCGTTAACCTGAAGTGCGATGAAACCCTCGCTGTCAGCATCGTCCACGAAATCGGCCGTAGGTATGCCGTTCACCCACACGCGCAACGACGTGCCGACAGCCTCGATACGTAGCTTGTTCCACTCGCCGTGACGGAACGCCTGCTGCGCCTGCGGCTCGTTCTCCAGAGAGTAGAGCCACCCGCGCCGTGCCTCGTCAAAGACACCGCTGTTGAATATTGTCCATGCAGGCGCTATCTCGAACTGGTACCCGTAGACACGCCCGTCCTGATAATCGGCACGTGAGTGCGAGCGGAACTGCACGCCCGAATTGACATTCTCGTCGACCTTGTATTCCATCTCGAGGATAAAGTCGCCGTAGTTCTTCTCCGTGGCAAGGAACGTATTGGCGGCACCCTTGGTACAGATGCCCACGATAGCGCCCTCTTCGACCTTGAACTTGGCCTTGCCTCCGAGTTTGGTCCACCCCTTCAGATTACGGCCGTTGAAAAGCGACACCCAGCCGTCACGCTCCTCTGCCCGTGCATTGAAACACATACCTGCGACAAGCAGACATACAAATAAAAGTCTCTTCATAATAGGGTCATTTTTTCGGCAGCACACGTGCAAACCGCATATTAATTACAATTTTATGTCGTATATCTGTATCACACCCTGAAGTTTGCCATCGTCGTCGACGGCCAGCAGCGAGTTGACCTTGTAACGGGTCATCTTCTTCTCGGCCTCGATAAGTTTCGCACCCACGTTTATCGTCTTGGGCGAACGGGTGGTGGCGGCTCTCCATCGCACGGCGTATGTCGCCATCGGTAACGATACCCTCGATACGGTCGTTATCTATGATGACGATAAGGCCCAGCCCGCCGCGGCTCACCGTATGTATCATCTCCGTAGCACCGCAATCGGGCCCCACGACGGGAAGGTCATGGCTGCGCATAACGTTGCCTACGGTCATCAGAAGGCGGCGTCCCAAACTCCCGCCCGGATGCAGCCGCGCGAAGTCCATCGAGGTGAAGTTGCGCGCCTTCATCAGCGCAACGGCCAAGGCATCCCCCAACGCCAGCTGCGCCGTCGTCGACGTCGTGGGGGCGAGATGCAGTATGCACGCCTCCTCACGCACACCAATATCGAGATGCAGGGCGCTGTTCTTGGCCAGCGTCGACTCGGGATTGCCCGTCATCGAGATCAGCAGGTTGCCGTTGCTGTGGATGAAAGGCACGATCTTCAGCACCTCGTCCGTCTCGCCCGAATACGAGAGCGCCAGAATGATGTCGTCGGCCGAGATCATTCCCAGATCTCCGTGGAACGCCTCCCCCGGGTGAAGGAAGAAACTCGGGGTGCCCGTACTCGCCAGCGTAGCCGCGATCTTGCGGCCCACGAGGCCCGACTTGCCCATTCCCGTGACTATGACCTTGCCGCGGCTCTCCACTATGCGGTTCACCACGGCGACGAAACTGCCGTCGAGCAACTCCGCCATACGGTCCAACGCTTCGGCTTCGGTGCGCAGCGTACGGCGCGCGAGGTCGAGGATTTCCTGTGAAGTCAATGCACTGCTGTTCATTATATGAATATGATCTCTATTTCTTAAATCCGCCCACCGCTCCGAGCTACAACAACGAGGCTATGACGCCTTCGAGTTCGTCCAGCCGCAGCATGTTAGGCCCGTCGCTGAGCGCCCGATCGGGATCGGGATGCACCTCGAAGAAAAAACCGTTCGCACCGAAAGCCTTGGCGGCCAAAGCCATTGCCGGAACATACTCGCGGTTGCCGCCTGTCTTGCCGCCCGCAGCCCCCGGGCGCTGCACGCTGTGCGTGCAATCCATCACCACGGTCCGGGCTATACGCCGCATGTCGGGGATGTTGCGGAAATCCACCACCAGATTGTTGTATCCGTACATATTGCCGCGCTCGGTGAGCCACACCTCCCCGGCACCCGACTTCACGCACTTCTCGTACGGGTATCTCATATCCTCACCCGAGAGGAACTGCGCCTTCTTGATATTTACCGTACGCCCCGTCCGTGCCGCCGCAGCCAGCAGGTCCGTCTGACGGCACAGGAACGCCGGAATCTGTATCACGTCGACCACCTCGCCCGCAGCGGCCGCCTGATACGACTCATGTATGTCGGTGAGCAGTTTCAAGCCCCATTTGCGGCGCACGTCATCCAGCATCTGCAGGCCGCGCTCCAGACCCACACCGCGATACGACGCCAGCGAGGTGCGGTTCGCCTTGTCGAACGACGCCTTGAATATTATATCCACACCCAGACGCCGGTTTATCGCCACAAGACGTTCAGCTACAGTATCGAGCAGATCCGCCGACTCGATGACACATGGTCCTGCTATGAATTTCATCATATCAAATACGGCCTTCGCCGCTCCTTACTCCTTATATATTTTATATACTATACCGACTTCGCCACCTGCTATTATCCGGATTCGCCCCTATCGGTCGGGATGCAGCCGCAAGAACTCCTCGGCGCGGACAAGGTCCTCCGGCGTGTCTATACCAACAGTCTCGACATCCGTTATGCCGACACCTATGCGGTAACCGTTCTCGAGCCAGCGCAGCTGCTCGAGCGACTCGGCCGCCTCGAGCGACGATGGCGGCAGCGCCGTCACACGCCGCAGCACATCGCTGCGAAATGCATACAGGCCGATGTGTTTATAAAAGGTATGCCTGTGCAGCCATTCGCTGCGCTCCACGCCCCGCAGGTACGGTATGACCGACCGCGAGAAATAGATCGCACGCCTCCGGCCGTCGAGCACCACCTTCGGCGAGTTGGGATTCTCCAGCGCCGCGAGTCCGTCCTCCGCCGAAAAGGGTTTTACGAGCGTTGCTATCTCGGTCGCCACATCATCGAAGCAGGCCATGACGGCGTGCAGCTGCGACACCTCGATAAAGGGTTCGTCGCCCTGAACGTTTATAACGGCATCGAACTCCTCGCCCTGCCTGCAATAGGCCTCGTAGCAGCGGTCCGTACCGCTGCGGTGCTTGTCGGAGGTCATCACGACACGCCCGCCGAAAGCCTCCACGGCCTCGGCTATGCGCCCGTCATCTGTAGCCACGAGGACATCGGGCACCACGGCCGCAACACGCTCGTAAACACGCCGTATTACGGGCACACCCCCCAGCATGGCCAGAGGCTTGCCCTCGAAGCGCGTCGACGCATACCGCGCCGGTATAATCGCTATGAATCGCATAACACTATCAATTAACAAAACGGTGCGGCCGCACCGCGCATGCCGCCGCAGCACGTCCGCACCGTCCGCCCTATTTTTTCAAAGCCAGATCGAGCACCTCCGAGATCGTCCTGACATAATGGAACGTCAGTCCGTTTATATACTCGGGCTTTATCTCCTCTATATCCTTGCGGTTGTCCTCGCACAGGATCAGTTCCGTGATACCGGCACGCTTGGCGGCCAATATCTTCTCCTTGATTCCGCCCACGGGCATAACACGGCCGCGCAGCGTCATCTCGCCGGTCATGGCTATGCGGTCGCACACCTCGCGGCGGGTAAAGGTCGAGACGATCGACGTTACCATCGTGATTCCGGCCGACGGCCCGTCCTTGGGTATGGCCCCCTCAGGAACGTGGATATTGAGGTTGTGCTTCTCGAACATCTCGGGCGAAATAGACAACTCATCGCAATGCGCCTGCACCCATTCGTATGCTATCGTCGCCGACTCCTTCATCACGTCGCCCAGATTTCCCGTAAGGCTCAAGCCCCCCTTGCCGGGCGTAAGCACCGACTCGATATAAAGGATCTCGCCGCCCACGGAGGTCCACGCCAGCCCCGTAACCACACCGATCATGCCGCTGATCTCATACTCGTCATTTAGAAACTTCGGCTTGCCGAGGATCTTCTCCACATCCGCCGCCGTGATCTCGGGGCTGTACTCCTCGTCGAAGGCTATATGCTTGGCGCGGGCACGCGCGATCTTGGCTATGTTCTTGTCCAGCGAACGCACACCCGACTCGCGGGTATACTGCGTGATGATCTTCTCGATAACGGCATCGGGCAGCACCATCTGGCCCTCCTTGATACCATGCGCCTCGCACTGCTTGCGAACCAGATGCTTCGAGGCGATGCGCACCTTGTCCTCCATGATATAACCCGGGATATTTATCATCTCCATACGGTCGCGCAATGCCGGGTTGATACCGTCGATATTATTCGCCGTGGCGATGAACAGCACCTTCGACAGGTCGTATTCCGTATCGAGGTAGTTGTCGTGGAACGTAGTGTTCTGCTCCGGATCGAGCACCTCGAGCAGGGCGCTCGACGGGTCGCCGTGGTTGCTTACGGTCACCTTGTCCACCTCGTCGAGTATGATGACGGGGTTCGACGAACCGCAACGCTTGATCGTCTGTATGATACGGCCGGGCATGGCGCCGATGTACGTACGGCGGTGACCCCTTATCTCCGACTCGTCGTGAAGGCCGCCCAGCGATATGCGGCCGAACTTGCGGCCCAGCGCCGTAGCCACGGAACGCCCGAGCGACGTCTTTCCCACACCCGGAGGACCGTAGAGGCAGAGTATTGGAGACTTCAGGTCGCCCTTGAGCTTTATTACGGCCAGATGCTCCAATATGCGTTCCTTGACCTCCTCAAGGCCGAAATGGTCGGCATCGAGCTGCTGGCGGGCGCATGTCAGGTCGAGGTTGTCCTTCGTGACATCGTTCCACGGCAGTTCGAGCATCAGCTGCAGATAGGTCATCTGCACCGAATACTCCGCCACCGCGGGATTCAGGCGCTCGACCTTCGAGAGCTCCTTCTCGAAGAGCTCCCCCACCTCCTTGGGCCAATTCTTCTTCGACGCGGCCTCGCGCATCTGCTCGATCTCGGCATCGGTGCTGTCGCCCAGCTCGTCCTGTATGGTGCGCATCTGCTGCTGCAGGTAATAGTCGCGCTGCTGCTTGTCGATCTCGCGCTTGACCTTCTCCTGTATCTCGCCCTTGAGCTCGGCCAGCTGCTGCTCCCGCACCAATATCTCCAGCAGCTTGCGGGCGCGGGCCAGAAGGCCCGGGGCCTCCAGCAGCGCCTGACGGTCCTCGTCGTCGAAATCCATGTTCGAGCAGATGAAGTTGATCAGCCCGCGCTGCGAATCTATGTTCTTTATGGCGAAGGCCGCCTCCTTGGGCATCGAGGGCGATATGTTGATTATATTGAGCGACACCTCGCGCACCGAGTCGACCAGAGCCTGAAACTCCACATTGCCCGCATCTGGCTGCGAATCGCGTATGGTGCGCACCGTAGCCTTCAGATATGGCTCCGACTGCAGGTATTCGACCACCTCGATCTTCTCCAGACCGCTGAGGATAACCGTCAGATTGCCGTTTGGCATTTCGAGTATCTTGATTATGCGCGCGGCGGTGCCCACTTTGTACATGTCGTCGGGGGCGGGGATCTCCACCTCGCTCTCGCGCTGCAGCACGGCGCCCAGCAGGCCGCCTTCGGCATTGACGTCGCGCACGAGCTTTATGCTCTTCTCGCGCCCCACCGTGATTGGAGTGATGGCACCCGGGAATAGTACCGAGCTGCGCAGCGACAGTATCGGCAGCGATTCGGGTATGGCCACATTCTCGGCCACCTCGTCGCCGCCGGTTATGATAGGGATGACCTGATGTCGTCCGTCGAGGACATCGGGCATAGTTTCGAAATCGGTCAAATCGATATTATCTTTCTTTTTACTCATAGTTACACTCTTTCACGCTTGCAAATATAATATATTTTGGCCGGAATCGCCTCGGGGTTTAACACTTTGTTAATAACTTCCGGGCACCGCAAGTCCTCCGCGGGCGGTAGCAGGCCGTATTTCAATAAAGAACGAATCGGCACCGCCCCATCGTATACTGCGAGTGTTTGAATCGGCGGTTTTTAATATCTAAAAGGGCCAAACGGCCGTAAGGCAGCCCCTATTGATGCGAGCATCGCTTGTTATTGCTTTTTTTTCGTATCTTTGCGGGAAATTTGAGTAATGCGATGTACCAAATAGAATCTTGGGCGATGATACCATTCGCCCTTATGTTGTTAAGCATAGCCATCATGCCGCTGGCATCCGAGAAATGGTGGCAGAGCAATCTCCACAAACTATACGTGTCGTTAGCGCTGGCCACAGCCGCAGGCATATATCTCGTAACGAACGGCATGGGCAAGGAACTGCTCCACCAGATGCTCTACGACTACCTGCCCTTCATCACATTGCTGGCCTCGCTCTTCATCGTGACGGGCGGAATACGCATCGAAGGCAGCGTGGCCGCAACTCCCGCCGCCAATGTCTCAATACTTTGCAGCGGCTTCGTCTTAGCATCCTTCATGGGGACCACAGGGGCCGCAATGCTGCTCATACGCCGGCTTATCGAGATCAACAGGCGCCGCACGCACAAAACTCACACAATCCTGTTCTTCATAGCCTTGGTCGCCAACTGCGGCGGTATCCTCACTCCGCTGGGCGATCCACCGCTGTTCCTGCTCTACCTGCGCGGCGCCGGCTTCTTCTGGTTCATGAACCTGCTGCCGCAATGGCTCTTCACGGGCGGACTGCTCATACTCATATACTACATCGCCGACAGGTACTACTACGGCAAGGAACCCGCCGAGGCCCGCATAACCCCGGCCGACGGCAGCCCGAAGATCCGCATCAAAGGCAAGCGCAACATATTGCTGCTCTTGGGTATAGTATTGGCCGTATCGCTCGTCAACCGCTCCTATATTCCCGCCATGGCCGACCCCGAGGCGCCGGTATTCATGCGGTTCCTGCGCGAGATCGTTCTCGCGGCCATAGCCATCGTATCGCTTGCTATCACCGGACGCGACAGCCGCCGCGCCAACAACTTCTCGTGGGAGCCCATAACCGAAGTCGCCGTACTCTTCATCGGCATCTTCGCCACCATGACGCCGGCACTCCTGTACCTCAACGAGAACGCCGCAACCCTCGGACTGGTACAACCGTGGCAGTTCTACTACGGCACCGGAGCATTGTCGCAGTTCCTCGACAACGCCCCCACGGCCGTCGCCTTCCATACCGTAGCCACGGGCCTGCCCCACATCGAAGGCGTGGAATACGTGGCCAACGTACCCGAGACACTGCTCTCGGCCATAGCCCTCGGCGCGGTATTCTTCGGAGCCATGACATACATCGGCAACGGGCCCAACTTCATGGTAAAATCCATCGCCGAACAGAGCGGCATACGCATGCCGAGCTTCTTCGGGTACATGGCGAAGTTCTCGATCATAATACTGCTGCCCATATACATACTCGTGCAGTTGATATTCCTGTAACGGCCTGCGCGCCTCGCCCCGAGGCGGACGCATAGCGCAACATAAGAAACACCCCGTTCGGAGGAGTTACCGAACGGGGTGTTGTCATACCCCCGCGCCGCACGCATGGCGGCAGCGGCTACATCGCGGCATAGAGATAGCTCCAGAAACTGTCGGGATAGGCCGCACGCGCATCGTCGTAACGCCCCGCATCCATCAGTTCGGCGAACTTGTCGAACGCCTCCCTGCGGAAGCCGCTCACGGAATATCTCTTCAATATGTCGGGGTTCTGCCGCGACAGGACCAGCAAAGCCTCCTCGTAATACCGCGGCAGCACGTCCCGATCGGGAAATGCGCTGGCATAGACACGCGGGAACAGCAGTGCGAACTTGTCCATCTGCCGCGAAGCGAGCAGCCCGCACAACAGAATATCGGCACACATGCCGTTGTCGGGACGGGCATCGTACAGACAGGCCATATCCATCAACAGCGGCTCGTCGTTTGTCGCGCAGGTCAGGATATTGTCCCTGTCGCGCTCCACCGGATTCTGCATAAGGTCTATCATACTCCCCACACGGCTTTCGACCCACGATTTGTGGCAAGAAGAATGGAGCAGTATACGCATATATTTCTCCGCCAACGGTATGTTGCCGTCGCGAAGGAATGCGTCGGTGATACGCCGCATCGAACGGAACGAATACCCGAGAGGCGAAAGCGAATTGAGCTGGAACGACTGGTGTACCGTCTCGTTCTCGAGGCCCAGACTGCGCGCCAGCAAGGCATTGAAGTTGCACCCGACAATATCGCTGCTGCCGGCAAAGAAGAAATCTTCCGAATCCTTCACCCCGTAACGCAGGAAATTCTCGGCCAGCGTACCCTTTTCGGCCAGCGCCAGCAATGCATAACGGCGGCGTACGGGATCCACGGCCGACACCTCGGGCTTGACGATCTCCAGAATACGGTCCCAATTGCGGTCCTCCGCCAGACGCTCCGTACGGTGTACACGTTCGCGCACGCGGTTCTCGCGTATCGACAGCGACACACCCGCTCCCGCGGCGAGCAGCAACAGCGGCACAACCACGGCACGCCGCCAAAGGCCCCGTCCGATAACGTAGTTTTCCGTCCGGCGCGAGAGGCACACCGAAGCGACAGCCGCGGCAATGGCGGCGAGACACCACACGAGCGCCCCGTCGACGGTACGGTAACGGCACTGTATCGCCACGAATATGCCCACGGGCACGAACGAGAGCCACGACAGGTCGGCACGGCGCACCAGACGCCATACGACCACATCGGCGCACACCATGACGATCCATGCATAGAGTGTCTGCAACAGGGCCCCCGCCACCGGCGAATGGTAAAACTGCAGCAGATAGGCCGCGGCATACTTCACCGCTCCGGCCGGCAGCCGCGCCTGCAGCACGGCGAAGTCGGGCAGCGTGGAGAAGAACGACATCCCCTCCATCCACCACATCGTATTGCGATAGGCCAGAAGCCAGAACAGGAACAGAAACGGCACCGACACGGCCGAATGCAGCGATATTATCTTTCTCATGGCTGACTACTTGAACAGGTTTTTCAACTCTTTCTGCGGGAGCCGCACCTCGCCCCGTACGAATTGGGGCACATTGTAGGACTTCAGCCGCCACATGTTGTGTTCGGGATCGCGCTGCGGCAGCAGGAAGGGCTTGCCGCACACGCCCTCGGGAGATACGTGCGCGATAAACAGGCGCGTATAACGGCCGTCGAGGCGGCGGCTGCCTATAACCACCCACCGGCCCGAAGACGACCACTCGTGGCAGCTCTCGCTCAACGTACTGTTCAGGGCCGAGACATCGACCTGCGTACCGTCGTCGAGACGTATCATCGCCAGATCGGCCTCGTCATGCCAGATGGGGAAAGTACCGTAATCGGCACGCGCGAACAAGAGGAAACGCCCGTCCGGCGACACCCGCGGGAATGACGCGCTCCCGCCTGAAATGCGCGCGTTGTAAAGCGTATCCACACTCTCGCCGAACGCACCGGTTGCGGGGTCGAACCCCACGCGCAGAATATCATAGTGTACCTTCTCGCGTTCGAGGGGCATAGGATGCGGCTCCGCCGAGCAGAATACCAGCGCGTGTCCGTGGGGGGGGGTCCATGCAGGGAACGTCTCCCAACGGTCCTCGGTCTGGAACCTCCCGTCGACGAGCATCTCGCCCGTGTGCGTATCGTATACCATGAGGTCCGAAGCCTGATCATATACCTCCAGCGTCTGTCCGTGGCCGCCGAAGAAGGACTGGAAGGTGCTGTTGGACGAAAACGCCACATACCGCCCGTCGGGACTCCACATGGGATATACGCCCTGCTTGCCGGGCCCGACCTTTGTCAGGTCGACCTTTTTCACCTCCCCGCCGTCGAAGAAGACCGTACCGCCGCCCTCGCCGCGGGCATGGAAAAGCATCCGCTCGGGAGAATATCCGGCGAAAGAGTGGCAGTTGACACACCCCATGTCGTTCACGGAGTTGTCCACGAGAACCTTCTCCTCGAAAGAGGAGAGATCGCGCTGGTATATCCCCATCTGCATCCAGCCCTCGTACCCGGGCTCGATGAGACGGTATGCCAGCCACCCGTCCACCGAGTCGCGAGAGACATAAAACGAAAAGGGCCTATACTCCACGCCCTCGGGCTGCGACGCGCCCCACGCCGAAACCGTCACGCGCACGCTGTCGCCCGCAGCCTCGGCCAGAAGCCCGCGCCACTCGTCGATAGGTATATCCACCGTACCGCGGCGGCCTTCGACTTTGAGCCTGCCGTTCCCCTTCACGGCGAACTCGGCCCGTATACGGTCCGTCCCGCGGATCGAGAAATTGAGCGGCGCAATGTTGCACGGCACCGTCACCGAGGCATAATCGGGAAATATCGGCGGCGTCGAGTCGGACTTGCCGCCCACCGTCGCCGCACCATCCGAGCAGGCACACAGGCCCGCCGCAAGCACGACAGACAAGGATATTCGGGTAATTATATGCATGTTACGACTTTTATATAAAGTTCGGCCGGTACAATTCTCACGGCTGTTATACACAAATATACAGAATTTCAAGACAAATTCCTACTTTCGCCCGTTTATTTTGGGGCCTCCTATCTCGATATATATTAGCGTTTTGGGAAAGAATAGGCCCGACGGACGGCCATCGTAACCGATTTTTTTGTACTTTTGCGGCTAAAGCACGCCCCCGACGGGGACTGCCGGCCCCGACGCGGCCGGTACATTATCCGCAAACGTAAATTTTGGTTAGATAACATATATGGTAGCAGACAAGTACACGCCACAGGAGATCGAATCGAAGTGGTACGAGTATTGGATCGACAACAAACTTTTCCATTCGGAGCCCGACGCCCGCGAACCCTACACGATAGTCATCCCGCCCCCCAACGTGACGGGTATGCTCCATATGGGGCACATGCTCAACAACACGCTGCAGGACGTACTGATGCGCCGCGCCCGCCAGAAGGGCAAGAACGCCTGCTGGGTCCCCGGTACCGACCATGCCTCCATCGCCACCGAGGCCAAGGTTGTGGCCAAGCTCAAGGCCGAGGGCATCGACAAGGCGAGCCTCACGCGCGAGGAGTTCCTGCGCCACGCATGGGAGTGGAAGGAGAAACACGGCGGCATCATCCTCAAGCAGCTGCGCAAGCTGGGCGCCTCGTGCGACTGGGACCGCACATGCTTCACCATGGACGGGCCCCGCACCGAGAGTGTCATAAAGGTTTTCGTCGACCTCTACAACAAGGGGAAAATATACCGCGGCGTGCGCATGGTGCATTGGGACCCCGCAGCCAAGACGGCCCTTTCGGACGAGGAGGTGATATACAAGGAGTCGCAGGGCAAGCTCTACTACCTGCGTTACATGATCGAGGGCACGGACCGCTACCTCGTGGTGGCCACCACGCGCCCCGAGACCATTCTGGGCGATACGGCCGTCTGCCTCAACCCCAACGACGAACGGTATAAGGACATACCGGCCGATGCCCGCGTCATCGTGCCGCTGGTGGGACGCTCGGTACCAGTAATCCGCGACACGTACGTAGACATAGAGTTCGGTACGGGCGCACTGAAGGTGACGCCCGCGCACGACGTGAACGACTACATGCTGGGCGAGAAATATGCGCTCGAGACGATCGACATATTCAACGATGACGGTACCATCAACGACAAGGTGGGCCTCTATGTGGGCATGGACCGCTTCGAGTGCCGCCGCGTGATCGAGGCCGACCTCGAGAAGGCGGGGCTCATGGAGAAGGTCGAGCCATACACCAACAACGTCGGCTACTCGGAGCGTACGGGCGCGGCCATCGAGCCCAAGCTCTCGATGCAGTGGTTCATGTCGATGGAGGATATAGCCAAGCCGGCGACACGCGCCGTCATGGAGGATGCGATAAAGTTCATCCCCGCGAAATACAAGAACACATACCGCCACTGGATGGAGAACATCAAGGACTGGTGCATCTCGCGCCAGCTGTGGTGGGGCCAGCGCATACCGGCATACTATCTCCCGAAGGGGGGATACGTCGTGGCCGAGACCGCCGAGAAAGCCCTTGAGATGGCCCGCGAGAAGACGGGTGACATGACGCTCACGGCGGCCGACCTGCGGCAGGACGAGGATGTGCTCGACACGTGGTTCAGCTCGTGGCTCTGGCCCATCTTGGGTTGCGCGCATGATCATGGCCGGATACGAGTACCGCGGCGAGAAACCCTTCGGCAATGTCTATTTCACGGGTATCGTACGCGACAAGCTCGGCCGCAAGATGTCGAAGCAGCTCGGCAACTCGCCCGACCCGCTCGACCTGATCGCCAAGTACGGCGCCGACGGCATGCGCGTGGCGATGATGCTCTCGTCGTCGGCCGGAAACGACGTCATGTTCGACGAGGCGCTCTGCGAGCAGGGGCGCAACTTCGGCAACAAGATATGGAACGCCTACCGCCTCATCAACGGCTGGAGCGTGGACGAGGAGCTCGCACAGAGCGACAACGACGCGCTGGCCGTGGAGTGGTTCCGCCACGCCTTCGCCAAGGCCCTCGCGGAGATCGAGGACTATTTCGCCTCGTACCGCATATCGGAAGCTTTCATGCGCATATACAAGCTCTTCTGGGATGACTTCAGCGGCTGGTACCTCGAGATGGTCAAACCCGCGTACGGCAAGCCTGCCGACCGCAAGACTATCGACGCCACGCGCCGCTACTTCGACCTGCTTATGCGCCTCGTACACCCCTTCATGCCCTTCGTGACGGAGGAGATATGGCAGGATCTGGCACCCCGCGCAAAAGGCGAGTCCGTAATGTACGCCGCGGCGCCCGAGGCCGAGGCGTGGGACGAGGCGCTGCTGGCACGCTTCGAGCTGGTGAAGGAGGCCATAACGGGCATCCGCAACGTCCGCAAGCAGAAGAACATAGCACAGAAGCAGCCGCTCGCGCTCAAGGTCATTGCCGACGAGAACTATCCCGAGGCATACGCCCCCGTTATAGTCAAGATGGGCAATATCGAGAGCATCGAGACTGTCAGCGAGAAGGATCCCGCGGCAGCGGCATTCATCGTCAAGACGACGCAATACTTCGTGCCGCTGGGCGGCAGTATCGACCGTGAAGCCGAGACCAAGCGCCTCACGGCCGATCTCGAGTATCTCGAGGGATTTTTGGCCAGCGTAATGAAAAAGCTCTCGAACGAGCGTTTCGTCAACTCGGCCCCCGAGAAGGTCGTGGCCAACGAGCGCGCCAAGAAGGCCGACGCCGAGGCCAAGATCGCAGCCATACGCGAGCAGCTGGCAGCCTTGAAGTAACGGAACGATGACGGACGGCAGAGGTTGCGCTTCGTGCACCCGCTCCGTCCGTCGTCGTTCTGCCGCACGGCACACGCCGCGAAGCGCCTCACGGCAAAACGGTATGGAATGATATGCCCAATGTAACGATATATACCGACGGGTCGTCGCTCGGCAACCCGGGGCCCGGGGGCTACGGCATAGTCCTCATATCGGGCCCGCACCGCAAGGAGCTCTCGGCGGGATACCGCCTCACGACCAACAACCGCATGGAACTGATGGCCGTATGCGTGGCGCTCGAGGCACTGAAGATCGCGGGGTGCGACGTGACGATATATTCCGACTCGAAGTATGTCGTCGAGGCCGTAAACCAGCGATGGGTCTTCGGCTGGGAGAAGAAGGGGTTTGCAGGCAAGAAGAACCCCGACCTGTGGATGCGTTTCCTGCGCATATACCGGCGTCACCGCGTACGGTTCGTGTGGGTCAAGGGACACGCCTCCACCGCCGAGAACAACCGGTGCGACGCGCTGGCCGTGGCCGCGGCCAACGGCCCGACGCTGGCGGAAGATACGGGATACGACCCTGCAGACGCCTGACGGCAGGCCGAAACGGGATGCCGCCGCAGGGCATGACGATTGCAGTGAACAGCGACAGGATATGAAATTCACATTTTTGGGGACAGGCACATCGCAGGGGGTACCCGTTATAGGATGCCGGTGCGGGGTATGTTCGTCGCCCGATGCGCACGACCACCGTCTGCGCACGGCAGCCATGGTCGAGACGCAGGGCCGGCGCATCGTGATAGACGCAGGCCCCGACTTCCGCTGCCAGATGCTGCGCACGGGCGTGCGCCGCATCGACGCCATACTCCTCACACACGAACACCGCGACCACATAGCGGGGCTGGATGACGTGCGGGCCTTCAACTTCGTCGACTACCCTGTCATACGCCGCGTCGACATCTACGCCGCGCCGCGCACGGCGGCGTACGTACGCAAGGCCTTCGACTATGCGTTCATCCCCGACAAGTACCGCGGCGCACCCGAGATGGAGATGCACGAGATCGACACAACAAACCCGTTCAAGGTAAAGGATGTAACCGTGGTGCCAATCCGCGGCACCCATTCCGAGCGTTTCGAGGTGACGGGATACCGCATAGGGCCGCTTGTCTACATGACCGACTTCAAGACACTGCTCGACGGTGAGATAGAGAAGCTGCGCGGGGCGGATACGATGGTGGTCAACGCCTTGAGATACGCGCCCCACCACTCGCATTTCAACGTCGACGAGGCGCTCGGCCTCATCTCGCGCGTGAAACCGCGCCAAGCGTTCCTTACGCACATGTCGCACGAGATAGGGCTCCACGCCGAGGCATCGCAGCGGCTGCCCGAAGGTGTCAGGCTGGCATACGATACGCTTTCATTCGAGATCGGGGAATAACCTCGGAGCAAGTGCCCTGCGGCACGACGGCAACGGCAAGAAACAAAAACACAGCACAATATGAAAAACTGTTTGAAGGACAAAACCGTGGTCATCACGGGCGCCTCGTCGGGCATAGGCGAGGCTATGGCCGAAGTATACGCTTCGATGGGGGCCAAGGTGGTTCTCGGCGCACGCCACGCCGACAAACTCGAGGCCCTGTGCCGCCGCATCGAGCAGGCGGGGGGCAGGGCCGCATGGTGCGCCACCGACGTCACACGGCGGGAGGATTGCAAACGGCTCATCGACACGGCCGTGGAGCGCTTCGGCGGCATCGACGTGATGATCTGCAACGCCGGCATCTCGATGCGCGCGCTCTTCGACGACGTCGACCTCGACGTACTGCACCGCCTTATGGATGTCAACTTCTGGGGTACGGTATACTGTACCAAATACGCCCTGCCCTACCTGCAGAGATCCCGCGGCTCGCTGGTGGGCATCTCGTCCGTAGCCGGCATACACGGCCTTCCCGGCCGTACGGGATACTCGGCCTCGAAATTCGCCATGACGGGGTTCCTCGAGACCATACGTATCGAAAACCTCAAGAAGGGGCTGCACGTGATGGTCGCATGCCCGGGATTCACCGCCTCGAACGTACGCTTCTCGGCTCTCACGGCCGACGGCTCGCAGCAGGGCGCCACGCCCCGCAAGGAGGAGAAGATGATGACGGCGGAAGAGGTGGCCCGCATCGTCGCACGCGGCATCGCACGCCGCAAAAGGCTCTGCCTGATGGAGATCGAGGGCCGTGCAACACACTTCGTCAAGAAGTTCGCCCCCGGGCTCGTCGACCGCCTTTTCTGCTATGTCATGTCGAAGGAACCCGACTCTCCGTTCAAGTAACCGACAGGAATATACATGCTGCGGGGAGCGATCGTGCGATCGCTCCCCGCATACGTTCCATACCGGCACGTCTCCGGCCGGCACCGGCCGCCCCGCATCAGAAGGGCAGGTCGTCGGGATCATCCGCCGCTGCGGGCACCTCGGCGGCAGGCTGCGGTTTCGGCTGCGGCGCGGCAGCACGGTCCGCAGGAGCGCCACTCTGCTGCATGTTGTCGCTGCGACGGCCCAGAAGTTTCATCTCGTCGGCCATAATCTCGGTCGTATAACGCTTGATGTTATCCTTGTCGACCCACTCGCGCGTACGGAGGCAGCCTTCGATATAGAGCTGGCTCCCCTTACGCACATAACGGTCGACCACATCGGCCAACCCACGCCACAGCGTGACGGTATGCCATTCGGTAAGTTCCTTCGTCTCGTTGTTCTGCCTGTCGTATATGCGTTCTGTCGTCGCCAGACGCACACGGGCGACCTTGACACCCGACTCCGTGGTGCGCACCTCGGGGTCGATACCCACGTTGCCCACCAATATAACCTTGTTTACCATATATTATATAAGAATATCATTTCTGTTCGTTGGCCTCGCGGCCCCCTATCGACATATCGCCCAAATGCACCTTGCCTTCCAGATCGCTCTTAAGCGTACCGAGGAAATCCTCGTCCGAGCCTTCGAGGAAAGCCAGCCTGACGGGCTGGTAAAACAGCCTCTGGCGCATGTAGTCGGGTACACGGCGGCTGCGGCGCAGCTTTACGGCATCCTTTTCCGTGGTGAGGAGCATCGCCTGCGGATGGAGTTTCAGGCACTCCACGATACGGTTTATGTCAGAGACCGAATAGACATGATGGTCCGAGAATGTCATCGTGGCCGCAACCTTATACATCTCCCTCGCCCCCGCAATGAAAGGCCGGGGATTACCTATACCGGCCATAACAACCACCTCGCCGCCCGTCTCCAGAGTGTGCGGGGTATCGACGAATAACGGCACGGCATGCGTAGGCACCACATGCGTAAAATATATCTTCTGGTATGCTACCTTGTGCAACTCCTTGCGCCACAGGCGCTGGTCGAGCTGCGACATGTTCTCGTGGCACTTGGTAACGATGAAATAGTGGGCGCGGTATAGAGAATCTACCTTGTCGCGCAAAGACCCGCATGGCAGATAGTCGTCCTTGTAGAACGGACGTGTGGAATCGATCACGACCACGTTTATACGGGGGTCGACATGGCGGTGCTGGAACCCGTCATCCATAATTATAAGTTCCGTCTCGGGATGCTCGGCCTCGATGCGGCGGATCGCCTCGGCGCGCTTCTCGCACACGACGACCAGCGCGTCGGGGAACTTCAGTTTCACCTGAAGCGGTTCATCGCCCACATCGCGGTATGACGATCCTGCCGTCACCTCGACATAACCCTTGGTACGGCGCCCGTAACCGCGCGAAAGGAACGCCACGCGGCAGTACTGCATCATGTACTCCATAATCATCTCGGCCGTGGGTGTCTTGCCCGTACCGCCGACGGTGATATTCCCTACGCAGATGATCGGCGTAGAGAACTTCTCGCTCTTGAGCAAACCGCAATCGAACATCCAATGGCGGATGTTCACCGCCATTCGATAGGGATAAGACAGGAGTTTGAGCAAAAACTTCATATCGTGCCTGCGTTCATTTAACCGTAGTTCCGCCCGCCGCGGGATAACAGGATCGCATATCGGCCCGCAACAGCACGTGTTCCGCACAATACGCTTACAAGAGTGCAACGCGCAATCGCCCCGATATTACGAATTTTCAAAGGTAACCAATTATTTCTTACAAACCAACCGTAATCCCCCTTTTTTACATTTAAGCCCGTATTTCCGACCGTTTATCCCGCCGATCCGTATTTTTTTTATTAATTTTGTACGTTATGAAATATCTTTTCCGCACAATAGCCATTGCAGCACTGCTGCTCGCCGCCGGATGCGGCGGCAGGCAGGAGCAGGAGACCGCCGGACCCGAAGAGGCCGAGGCCCCGGCTCACGATATACGGTTCGGCATCATAGCCGACAACTACCGCACCGAAGAGGGAGAGGTGGCCAACGGCGAAACCCTCGGCAAGATCCTCGCCCGCTACGGCGTCTCGGCCGCCACGGTGGACATGCTCGACAAAGCCTCGAAGGATATATTCCCGTTGCGGCAGATCCGCGCCGGACGCCCCTACACGGCATTCATCACCACCGACTCGCTCAACAGCGGACGGTTGGACTATCTGGTATACGAGAAGGACCTCACAGACTACGTCGTATTCGGCTTCCGGAACGACACGGTGAGCATCGCCACGGGACAGAAGGATGTGACTGTCAACCGCCGCAAATGCTCTTCGCGTATCGAATCGTCGCTCTGGGGCGCAATCATGCGCGACAGCCTGCCCTACTCGCTGGCCGCGGAGCTGGAGGACATATACCAATGGACGGTCGACTTCTTCGGCATACAGGAGGGCGACTCGTTCACCGTAATCTATGACGAGCGTATGGTCGACACCACCTTCGTCGGCATAGGCCGCGTGTGGGGCGCCAAATTCGAACACGGGGGCAAGGACATCTACGCCATACCGTTCAAACAGAACGGCAAGATACAGTATTGGGAGTACGACGGGGCGTCACTGCGCAAGCAGCTGCTCAAGGCGCCGCTCAAGTTCACACGCATAAGCTCGCGTTTCTCGCGGGCGCGCCTTCACCCCATATACCGTGTATACCGCCCGCACCTCGGCGTCGACTACGTCGCACCCAAAGGCACGCCCGTACACGCCGTCGCCGACGGTGTCATCATATTCAAGGGCTGGAGCGGCGGTGGCGGCAATACGCTCAAGATCAAACATGCGGGCAACCTCGTCACGGGATACCTGCACTTGAGCGGCTACGCCAAGGGCATAGCCAACGGCACCCGCGTCACGCAGGGGCAGCTCATAGGATATGTCGGCAGCACGGGCGCCTCGACGGGGCCGCACCTCGACTACCGTATCTGGAAAAACGGCACCGCCATCGACCCGTTGAAGGTACCGCAGGAGCCGGCCGAACCCGTCAGCAAGGAGAACATGGCGGCATTCGAGCAGATACGCGACCGTATCGTCGCCGAACTCAACGGCACGGCTACGCCCGACATGATCGTGACGCAGCTCGACAGCCTGCCGGCAGCCGACTCGCTCGCGGCAACGGCTGTACCCCAAGAGGCTTCGGAGAAAGAGAAAAAATAATGCAGGCGCTCTGATACAGCGGCATGGAATTGTACTGACGGGATGGAGATAGACGACAGGATCGAGAAGTTCATACGCCGCCACCACGTGCTGACGCTCGCCACATCGACCGCGGAGGGGGAGCCGTACTGTTGCAACGTCTTCTACGCCTACGACGGCGCGGGGCGTTTCATCTTCACATCGGATGCGCAAACCCGACATGCCGGCATGATGGCACAGAACGTACATGTGGCCGCCTCGGTAGTCCTCGAGACGCGGATAGTGGGCAAGGTACAAGGGCTGCAAATCACGGGGCGCGCCGTCAGGAGCGGCGACGAGGCCGACAGACGCGCCTACATAAAACGGTTCCCTTATGCCGCGCTGGCCGACCTCGCATTGTGGAGGCTGGAGGCCGGCATGATGAAATATACCGACAACACGCTCGGATTCGGAAAGAAACTGATATGGCAGAGAGAGGAGGAATAGGAGTCATAATCGTAGCGGGGGGATCGGGCCGCCGCATGGGAGGCGCGCTGCCCAAGCAGTTCCTCATGCTGCACAACCGCCCCGTACTGGCACATACGATAGACCGCGTGCACGAGGCGTTGCCCGCCGCGCGTATCGTCGTGGTGCTGCCCGAGGAGCACATACCCCTCTGGCGCAACCTCGCCGCACGTTTCGACATCGCCGGCCACGAAGTGACGGCCGGAGGCAGCGAACGTTTCCACTCGGTAAAGAACGGGCTGGCGGCGCTGGGCGATGACGTGCGCCTGATAGCCGTCCACGACGGCGTGCGGCCGCTGGCATCGAAGAAACTGATCCTCCGCGCCGTGCTCGAAGCCGAGAGCAGCGGCGCCGCAATCCCCGTCGTGGCACCTGCGGACTCCTACCGCGAGATCGCAGAGGACGGCACGTCGCACCCTGTCGACCGTTCGCGCCTGCGAATGGTCCAGACGCCGCAGGTATTCCGTGCCGAGGTGCTGCGCCAAGCATACGGGCAGGAGTTCTCCGAAGCCTTTACCGACGACGCCTCGGTAGCAGAGGCCGCAGGCTACGCCGTCACCCTGTGCGAGGGCGAACGCGAGAACATCAAGATAACGACACCTTCGGACCTCACCATAGCCGAAGCAATACTCAACGCCCGCGAAGATGAAGCGTAGTTTCGAATACAAGACAGACCGCAGTACCATAATACGCACCATACTCTTGTGCGTACTATCCGTGGTAATCGCCGTCGCGCTCTTCTTCCTATACCGCGGCGGGTACCTTTCGGCATGGTTCTCGTCGGTGATAATAGCCATAGTGGCCCTCATGACGCTGTCGATACCGCGACGGATAGTGGTGCTCGACCATACGCTCGAGATACAGTGCATTTCCGACATCACGGAGATAAACCTGCGCGAGATTGCCTCGGTAAGGCGTGTCGACCGCCGCCGCATGCGTTGGATAGTACCCCTGTTCGGCGGCATAGGGTTCTTCGGATACTACGGCAAATATTTCGACCTCAAGGAGCTCGATACGGTCAACATGTATGCGTCGGAGTGGAACAACTTTGTAGAGATAACCGACATATACGACTCCCGCACCTACGTGTCATGCCGCGGCGCCGACGACCTTATCGCCGCAATAGCCCAAGCCAAGGCCGAGGACGAGAAGCAGACCGACTACGCGGAGGCAGACGAGGAGTGACACCGCCGCGAATGCCGGCCGGCACGGAAGCCGCCGCAATATCGGCGCCGGCCTCGGAGATGAATCCGAAGGCCGCGCCACAAGGGTGCCGGACCAAGGTATAACAAATGATATAATCGACGAAAGGAGACGTCCGCAATGCTGAAAATACTGACACAACCGCTGCCGCATTTTCTATACAGGCGATCGGGCCAGACGACATTCATCGTCTTCGTGGCCATCTTTTCGCTGATCTTCATCAACACATACAAGCCCTTCAACTCCTTCGAGTGGATACCGTATATCCGATACCGCGGCAGCAATGCGGCATACCTGCTCATATCGGCAGGGCTCGTAGCGGCGGGGCTGCTCGTGCTCGTATTGAGCCGCATCATCATGACCCTCTACACACGCCGCCGCGAGATGGTATATGGCGTATTCATATTGTGGGTCGCCGTTGAGACCATAGTCATGGCATCGGTATATACGCTTTATGCTGTGCTCTCGAACGGGGAGCCGTCGGATTTCCTGCGTCTGTGGAAGAACACCGTGGTAAATACGGTGTTGGTGCTCTTCATCCCGTACGTCATATTCATCATATACGTCTCGTGGCGCGAAAAAGACCGCCAGCTGCGGCAAATAACCGAACGGCTCGAAAACGGCGAGCCCCCCGCGGCATCGGGGCTGATCCCGCTGTACAACGATAAGGGCGAGCTGCAGCTTTCGGTCAAAAAGGAGAATCTCATACTGCTGGAATCGGCCGACAACTACGTATGCGTATGGTACATGAACAACGACACGGTCAAGAAGATCATGATACGCAATACGATGAAGTGCATGGCACGCGACCTCGAGGGCTCGAGCATCGTCCGCTGCCACCGCTCCTATATGGTCAACCTCGACCACGTGAAGGTCATGCGCCGCCAGAATACGGGCATCACGATCGAACTCGGCATCGCCGGCATCCCCGACATACCCATCTCGAAGACATACTGCGACAGCGTCACCCGCTGGCTCATGCGATAGTCTCCGCCGCGGCCTTCACCATAGCCAGCTCTTCAAGGTCTATACATGAAGGTATGGCCCCGCCGCGCACAGCCTCGATACACTCGTCCAGAGGCATCCAGCGCACCCCGTCGATCTCCGATTGCTGGAAATGCACCTCCGTCTCCGCGACATCGCGCCACAGCAGGAATACGCGGCTCACCTGATTGTCGACGAACGCCCTGCCGCCGAAGCACTCACGGCGGCGTATGCGCCGCACGCCGCACGGGACGAGGTCCGCAGGCGCAGCCTCCAATCCCAACTCCTCGCGCAGTTCCCGCAGGGCCGAGCCGACAAAACCTGCACCGGCAGGTATATGCCCGGCGCTCGAGACGTCATACCGCTCGGGATACGACTCCTTGGCGGCGGCCCGAAGCTGAAGCAGCACCTCGACCGCACCGCCGCGCCGCCGCACAACCCACACGTGCGAGGTACGGTGCAGTATGCCGCGCGCATGCGCCTCGGCACGTTCGACGACGGCGCCGACAGGCTCGCCCGCCTCATCGACCACATCCAGATATTCCATAAATACGAATTGATTTTCCAAATCCCCGCCCGCAGCCGGCTACCCCAGCGCCACGTCGAGGATCATCATCAGGGCAAAGCCGAATGCCACACCCACGGTGGCGATATTCGAGTGGCGGCCGCTCTGCGATTCGGGTATCAGCTCCTCCACCACCACATATATCATCGCCCCCGCCGCGAAACCCAGCAGATAGGGCAATACGGGAAGCAGCATGTCTATCAGGAGAATTGTAATTATGCCCGCCACAGGCTCCACCACGCCCGACCCCACGCCGTAGGCAAAGGCCTTCCAACGGCTGCGGACGCTCATCTTGAGCGGCATCGAGACGATGGCGCCCTCGGGGAAGTTCTGTATGGCGATACCTATCGACAGGGCCATCGCCCCCGCCATCGAGATCCCCGTATTCTCGGCCATGGCTCCCGCCAGCACCACACCCACGGCCATGCCTTCGGGTATGTTGTGCAGGGTCACGGCCAGCACCAGCATCGTCGACTTGCGCAGGTCGGACTTCACCCCCTCGGGTTCGTCGGCATCGATATGCTGGTGCGGAACATAGGTGTCGAACAGCAGCAGCGAGAACATTCCAGCCAGAAAGCCGACCGTGGCAGGCATCCAGCCTATGCCTCCCTGCTCGGCGGTCATGTCGATCGAGGGGATCAACAGCGACCATACCGACGCGGCCACCATCACGCCCGAAGCGAATCCCAGCAACAACTTCTGCAGGCGCACCGACATGTCGCGCCGCAGCAGGAATACCATTGCCGCCCCGAGCGACGTACCTGCAAAGGGTATCAGCAGGCCGTATGCCACACCGCTGTCGATCATAGTTAGAAGACGTTATTCCAGATTTTCGATATAGTCGACAATCGTGCCGAAGTCAGAATGCGAATCGACGAACTCGTCGTAAGAGTGTTCCGTATCGCACTCTTCGGGTATGTCCGAGACCATCTTGACCACCACGACGGGGATGTCTGCCACCGCAGCCGCGGCCTGACACACGGCGGCCGTTTCCATGTCGAACAGGCCGTCCCCGACACCGAAGCGGCCCTTCACCTCGGCCGCGATAGCGGCATCGACAAAGGCGTCGCCCGTCCATACCTCCATGTCATCCCTGCCCAGCAGACGGTATGTCTCGGCCAGTTCGGGAACAAACGCCGCGGGCACACGGCAATCGTGGTAGCGTGCCGCACGCGGCGCCACAAGAGTGCCGCGCCGCTGCCCCGCCGTCGCGGCGGCATAGCCTATGACGGCGATACGGTCGTACCGCAAGCCCCCGCGCAACAGTGCCGCAACAGTGTTCGCGGCGGCAAGGGCCTTGCCTACGCCGCACTTGCACACCTCGTAACGGTTGCGCCGCGGGCCGCGGGCAATGGCCGCCGTAATATTGGCATACTCGCGGTCGGTCGGTGCCAGAACCAGATATTCCATCACCACCCGCAGTTATATATCGAACCTATACCCGCCTCGTCGGCCTCGTCGCGCGTATAAAGGCAGCGCATATAGTGCGCCATCGCCTCGTTGGTCGACGCCACAGCGTAGAGCCCGGGATTGCCGCACTGCACCTCGTTCAAGCCCACAATGTCATCTTTCGACTTGATGGGGAACACCTGCTTGTAGACACGTGCCAGCGCGGCGCGTATCTGCCCGGCGTCTACGTCGTTCATCGTCGAGAGGTAGAACCCCGTCTTGCACCCCATAGGGCAGAACGAGACGATGCTGGGCCCTATAACCGGATCCAGACGCAGATAATAGGCCATAAGGTGCTCGATCGTATGCACCTCGCCCGAACCCAGAGGAGCATGGGCCATAGGGGCGCGGAAACGCATGTCCCACGAATGCACGGCCAGCGTGTCGTTAATCTTGTATACCGACCTCAAATAGAGGCCCTCCTTGAGTGTGAGGTGGTCGACGTCGAACGACGAGACCACCGACTTCTTGCTCTCCATATTATTATATGTTTATCCTATTGCACTACTTTTTCCCCTCCGTCCCTTCCGCCGCGGCAGCCGGAGCCGGAGACTTGCGGTCGAAGAATGGGTTTTTCGACGATACGGACATCGGGATGGCGAAGACCAGATCGGCATCGCCCAGCATGCGCAGACGCCGTGCCGCCCACCCCGCCGAGAACATCACGCGCGTATCGACCCGCATGTCGGTAGCGGCGGCGCATGCCGAACCTATCGCAATGCCCACATCCACACCGTTCATCACGCACGGCACCGCGGCCGGCTTCGCCTCGCACGTGGCATAACCGCAGTAGCCGCAGTTCAGGCCGCAGGTCGACTGCGCCTCGCGTATGCCCACTATGACCACGGCTTCGGCATGGCGTATGTTGTCGGCGTCGCGCAGCAGGAATTTCATGCCCGACTCGCCGCTCATCTCCACCATCGTCGCAGCGAGGCGCCCGATGTCGTCATCGGTGACGACGGCCGCCTCCACCGTATCGCGGCCCTTGGCCTTGGGCGCCGTGCGCGCCGCAGCCATGACGGCACGGGCTGCGGCCAGCACCGTCTCATTCCGAATATCGCGTTCGTTGATTACCATACCAATGTTTTTTACGGGGTAAAAGTACAACTTTTTACGCAAATTATGAATTCGCCGGAGCGATTTGCCTTACGAACAGCCATGACGGATTTGAAAAGGTATTTTTCTTTTGCCGCTCTTGGCTACTTTTTATATATTTGTTGCAACAACAATCCAAGACAAAAACCGACGAAATACGGATATGGAGAACAAGGCCATAATCGGGATAGGCGAGGCTCTGTGGGACATGCTCCCCGCAGGGCGTCAGCTGGGCGGCGCCCCCGCCAACTTCGCATACCACATGTCGCAATTCGGCTACGACGCCGCGGCCATCAGCGCCGTAGGCAACGACACGGCGGGCGACGACCTCTTGGCGGAACTCGACGCACGCGGGCTCAAACACCTCATGCCCCGCCTCGGCAAACCTACCGGAACCGTAGAGGTAACGCTCGACGCCGCCGGCATACCGCAATACGACATACGCCGCGACGCGGCATGGGACTTCATCCCCATGACTCTAGAGCTGCGCAACACGGCTCCGGCGTGCCGCTGCGTATGTTTCGGTTCGCTGGCACAGCGCAGCGAGGTGTCGCGCGCCACGATCAACGCCGTTCTGGATGCCATGCCGGACGGTGCGCTCAAGGTCTTCGACATAAACCTGCGTCAGGATTATTACGGCCGCGACGTAATCGAGTCCTCGCTCCGCCGCTGCCGCATACTCAAGATCAATGATGAAGAGACGCACGCCGTAGCGCGCCTGTTCGGCCTCGACACCGACGACGAGCGGCAGATATGCATGCACCTGAAACAACAATACGGCCTGCAGGCCGTGATCCTCACCTGCGGTACCGACGGCAGCCATGTATTCCACGAAGGAGGCGTCTCGTCACTGCCTACGCCCCGCGTCGAAGTTGCCGACACAGTCGGTGCCGGCGACTCCTTCACGGCAGCTTTCTGCGCCGCGCTGCTCGCCGGCCGCACGATCCGCCGCGCGCATGAAATCGCCGTCGCCACCTCGGCATACGTATGCACACAGCACGGGGCCATGCCCCGCCTGCCGCGGCAAATAACCGCGTCGATCGCATATGGCGAATGACATGCAATAAATAATACGACCGACAAGGAGGCGCCCGAATGGGACGGGCGCCTCCTTGTCGCATCATAGATGGCAACGCGCCTTCCCTCTCCGCATAAATATACGCCCGTCGGGGCGCCATCGCCTGCAATATGCGCCTGCGGCAATGTACTCCCGTGCAGAAAATCGTTGCGGCCGAAGCATGTTGCGAATACATGCCTTACAGTATGCAACCACTACTGTCCACTAAAAATGGACAAGGTTAAAAATTAAATAAATTCAGTTCACTAGAATCATATCGGTCTTTGACATTTTTGAAATTCGATTTGTCAA
>CASFQF010000045.1 GCA_949296635.1 uncultured Alistipes sp.
AACTTCAGGAGACTGACCATTGACTATGAATACAGGGCCGATACGCACGAAGCCATGATGCATATCGCTGCCATAAAATTATTTTTGAATAAAATTTAAGAACCCGTCGAAAGCTCCGACTACGTCTTCTCCGTGCAGACCAAGCTATATCCGGGCTGGATGCTCTTTATGCTCGACAACGATTCGTGGGACAGGCAGATTCGCCCGAACGTGGCCGACTCGCCCATCGGCGCCACTCCGGTATTTGAGAATTTCGTGTACCCCAATACAAACAACACCAACTGGCTCGTTCAATTTGCCGGTGACTACCGCCTTACCGTCGACCTGCGCAACTGCACCCTCAGCACCGAGTACATCATTCCCGACGGCAGCATGGTCTTCGTCTACGGCGACGCTTCCGCAGCATCGTGGGACCTGGGCCAGGGCCTGCCTATGACTCCTGTCGCCGGAGCCGAACAGACTTTCGTATGGGAAGGCGCCCTGCAGCCCGGTTGGCTTGTATTCAGCCTCGACAATGAGTCGTGGGATAAAATGATACGTCCCGTTGTCGCCGACACACCGATAACCCCCGATGCGGTTCTCGAAGATACATTCATATACCCCACGAACGCGAACAGCAACTGGCTCGTAACGACCCACGGCAACTACCGCCTGACCGTCGACGTCGCCAACCGCACCCTGAAAGCCGAGTATCTGAGGCCCAAGGCCGACAAGATTTATATCTACGGCGATGCCTCGGCCGCAGGATGGGACCTCCCCAAAGGCCTCGAGATGCTGCCCGTTTCCGGCAAGGAACAGGTGTTCGAGTGGGAAGGCCATCTGAAACAGGGATGGATGATTTTCAGCCTTATGAACAACGGCTGGGACAAGATGATACGCCCCACCTCGCCCGACCTGCCCATAGGAACGAATCCCGTCACGGACCAGAAATTCTCCTATCCTTCCAACGAGAACAACAACTGGCTTGTAACCACCGACGGAACATACCGCCTGACTATCGATTGGCAAAACGGCACTCTCAGCGCCACTTTGATTTCGCAAAACTGATTTACGTACTTCAAGATTAAATCACAGCAATGAAAAAACATATAACCAGTTGGCTCGCCGCAGCCGTTGTCACAATGACGGCAATGGCCGGATGCGCCGACAAAAGCTACTACGAGCTGAAATACCCGACCAACGCGTCGACCGAGCCGCTGCCTGAAGGCCTGCCAGATGTAGGCAATATCCACACCTACAAGGCTCCCCTCTACTGGTCGGTCTACGAGTATATGATCACCAACCAATGGGCGCAGAAAAACGCCATTATGGGTATGGACGAATGGGTTGAGCTGCTCGACTGGTTCAAGGAGAACCTGCTGCCCTACGGCTACGATATGGTCTGCACAGACGGCGCCGGAGCTACCGCCGTCGACGACGGCGGCGTCTACACCACCCGCCGCTTCGACTGGTACGAAGGCACCGACTTCCGTAAGCTCGTCGAACTCGCCCACGAACGCGGAATCAAGGTCGGCATCTACGACAACCCCCTGTGGATGCCTATGCGCGGCGTGACCGACGATATGCTCGTGCCCGGAACACAGTACACCCTCGGCTCCCTCAAATACGACGAGGACATCGACAAGGTATATTATCCCAACGTCAACGACGACTGGTGGTTCACCTGGTATATACCCAGCCACCCCGGCTGCCGCGAGCTCATCGACGGCTTCTTCAAGCACTACCACGATATGGGCGTCGATATGATCCGTATGGACTTCCTCAGTTGGTTCGAGGACGGCTGGAGCCGCGTCGAGCACGACTACTGCAGCCGTGGCTACGGACGCGCCAACTATGCCCGCTGGCTGGGCTGGTGCGCCGAGTCGGCCAAGAAATACGGAATCTTCCTCTCGCTCGTCATGCCCAATATGTACAACGACGCCGAACTTGAAAGCCGATACGGCCATATGGCACGAATCGTGAGCGATACCCATATCGGCACGTGGAAACACACCTCCGGCGGCGAGATGGGCTGCGTGTGGAAGAACTGGCCCTCCGCCCTCAATATGTTCGACGGTTTCACCTACTGGAGCCACCTCACCGGCAAGGACAAACTCATTCTCGACGGCGACTTCACCCGCCTGAACACCTACGCCAACGACGACGAGAAAGAGTTTACAATCTCAATCCAGCTGCTTGCAGGCGGCCCCATCGCCGTGGCCGACCGCCCCTCGACCATAGGCGACAACCTCCGCTTCTACCAGAACCGCGAGATGCTCGCACTCAACGCCGACCGCTTCGTAGGCAAGCCTATGGACGACCGTCTGCTCAGCCCGGGCAGCAACATATGGCACGGAGCGATGAGCGACGGCAGCTATATTATCGGCTTCTTCAACCGCGAAGAAGAACCGAAGAGCTTCAGCCTCAAATTCTCGCAGCTTGGCCTGGAGGGCGAATACAAGGTACGCGACCTCTGGCGCCACACCGACGAAGGCACCGCAACGGAGCTGAAGCCCACCGTTCCCGCACACGGATGCAAAATCGTGAAACTTACAAAATAAAGGTACTTATCGACTAAACCAATCGCCGGTATGGCCTCCGGGCCATACCGGTTTCAGAAACCCACTGTCACATTATGCGAATTTCATATTATTTTGCCGCCGCGCTGCTTGCAGCCGTATCCTGCACACCGCGGAACGCCGTCGAGGCCGACTATAACGTTGTGCCGCTGCCCCGGCAGATAGAACTGACCGGCGGCAATGCCTTCCGACTCTCGCCCGGCACCTGCCTCGTGGCCGCCGACAGCTCGCAGGCCGTCAATGCCACACTTTTCGCCGACTACGTGGAGACGCTTGCCGGTTTCCGTCCTGAAATCAAATCCGAAGCACCCTCGGACAACTATATCAGGCTCACTGCCGGAAACACCGAAGCTGGACCCGAAGGCTACGTGATGACGATTACGGCCGACAGCATCCGAATCGACGGCTCCGACGCCGCCGGCACTTTCTACGGCCTGCAGACGCTGCGCAAAGCCATCCGTGGCAGCAAGGGCGACGATGTTCTCTATCCTGCCGCCGTCGTCACCGACGCTCCTCTCTTCTCCTACCGCGGCGCCGAGCTCGACTGCGCGCGCCGCTTCTTCCCGGCCGACTCGGTGAAGACTTTCATCGATATGCTGGCCCTGCACAACATAAACCGCTTCCACTGGCATCTGACCGACGACCAGGGATGGCGCATCGAAATCAAAAGCCGCCCCAAACTCACCGAGATAGGCTCCAAACGCCGCTGCACACTCGCCAATACACTCTTCGAGGACACGCTCATCTACGACACGATTCCCCACTGCGGTTTCTACACGCAGGAGCAGATGCGCGATATTGTCCGCTACGCAGCCGACCGCCATATCACCGTTATTCCCGAAATCGACATCCCCGGCCATATGCTGGCAGCCCTGGCAAGCTATCCCGAACTCGGATGCACCGGCGGCCCCTACGAGGTTATGTGCCGCTGGGGAGGCAGCGAAGATATTCTCTGCGCGGGCAACGACAGCGTCTATGCCTTCCTCGATGATGTCCTCGACGAGGTTGCCGAGATTTTCCCCTCGGAATATATCCACCTCGGCGGCGACGAGGCTCCCGTCACCCGCTGGGAGAAATGCCCGAAATGTCAGAAAAAAATACACGAGCTTGGCCTTAAGGACGACGAGCACTGCTCGGCCGAACACAAGCTCCAGAACTACCTCCTGGCCTACGCAGCCGACCGACTCGTTGCCAAAGGCCGCAAAATCATAGGCTGGGACGAGGTCGTCGGCAACGGCGTGGACAAATCCACCGTGATTATGGCCTGGCGCGGCCCGCACGGCGGCTACGACGGCGTCTACAGCGGCTACAAGGTAATCAAGGCCTCCAACTGGTACCTCTATTTTGACTACAAACAGGCCAAGGAAGACAGCATCGGCGCTCCCTACGACCGTATGATACCGCTCGACTCCACCTACGCCTATACGCCCATCCGCCCCGAGTACACGCCCGAACAGACAGCGCTTGTCATCGGCGTGCAGGGCAATTTGTGGACCGAATATATCAAATCGTTCCGCGATGCCCAGTATATGGCTCTGCCGCGTATGGCCGCACTCGCCGAACTGCAGTGGACCGACGCTCCGAAAGACTTCGACGGCTTCAAAAAGCGTCTCGAAGGTCTGATTAAAGTTTATGACGCCGAGGGCTACAACTACCGTCCTCTTTAAATCTCTCTGACCTGCACTCACGCCCCGACGGCACATACTTCTGATTTCCAATATATGAAAAATAGTATACTAATATTACTTTTATCTGCCACCCTGACGGCATCGGCGGCTCCGCACCGCTTCTATGCCGTCGAGGCCGGGGGTGACAGCACGGCTACCGGAATAGAATACACAATTGTCGCCGACACGGCAGGTCGCTGCGAGACGGTCACGCTGACCCTGCGCAACACGCGCCATACGCCTTTTCAGCCCGTGAAAGCCGGTCTGAAGCTCGGCATCGACACTTATATGGACAAATATCCCGACTGGTACGGGAAGTATTTTCCGACCCTTGCGGTCTGCGAGCCGGATCATTTCTACGGCTATCTGCAGTCGCCGTCGGGCAAATTCAAGGCCGTGGTTTCGGCCGATCCAATCGCTTCGTGGAGCCTCGACTACAACTTGGCTTACGACTGGCCCAAGGGCTACTGGTTCTACGGCCACCGCATTGAGTGCCTTAACCTGGATATGCTCTGCTGCGGCCCGCTGCCCGACCACCATCCGCACCTGTGGACGCTTGCGCCGGGCGAGGAACGGTCGTGGACGGTGAAAATCATCGACCTCGACAGCCCCGACGCCTTCGAGGAGACGGTATTCCGCACCACCGGCGCGCCCGTACTGGCTATGGAGAGCACTTCGTGCGCCCCGGGCGACTCGCTCGTTATCGGCGTGTGGGGTCACGAGCCCGAACTGACTATAGAAGGTAATAAGATAAGTTTGCAAAAAACCGGAGACGGCCTGTGGCGCGGTGTTTTCCACGCCACGGTGCCGGGCATCCGCGCTGTGGCGGTCCGCGACGGCTCCCGCAGCGCCTGCGGTACGGTCAATGTGCGCTATCCCTGGCGCTCGACGATGGAATTGGCGCGTCTGGCCGCCGACCGCTACAAGCAGAAGCCGACCTCGCACGTCGAGAGCTGGTACGGCTTCCATACGGCATTTGAGGCAGCGCGCGTGCTGCCCTCCCCCGCGCTCGACAGTGCTCTGAGCGCCCGTTTCGATATGATTGTCGACAAGATTTTCGACCGGACTACGGGGAAACCTTATAAATATCAGAACCGTATTCAGAATGTGTCGTCGACCATCGGTATCCTCGCCGACCGCTATATGGCTTTCGGCAATGTAGCGGACCTCGAACTGGCCGAGCGTATGGCGGCCTATCTGATGAGCTGCCAGAAGTACGACGGCGCTTATATGAACGGCAACACCGACTACACCTCGGTTATCTATCCGGCCAAGAGTATGCTCGAACTCTCCGACGCCGAGCGCATCGCCGGACGCAAGAAACAGGCGCGGCGCTTCAGCGAATCGGCACGCCGGGCCATCGAACGCCTCGCCGCCGTCGACGGCGACTTCGAGACCGAAGGGCAGATGACCTACGAGGACGGTATGGTCAGCTGCTCGGCACTGCAGCTCGGCGAGTTAGCTCTGCGCACCGCCGACGCGAAGGAACGCCGCCGCCTGACCGAGGCTATGCTCAAGCTGCTCGACGGCCACGACTGCCTGGCGCAGCTCCGCGTGCCCGACGGCCGTCGCCGTGGAGGCACGATGCGCTTCTGGGAGGCTCAGTACGATGTGTTTATGCTTCCCAATATGATTTCGTCGCCCCACGGCTGGAGCGCCTGGCGCGCATACGCTACTTACTATGCTTTTCTGCTCACGGGCAACGAGCGCTGGCTGCGCGAGACTTTCGACGCCGCTTCATCGTTCGCCTCACTCATCGACCACAAGAGCGGAAACCTGAACTGGGCCTTCGTGGTCGACCCATTCGTGCAGGCCGTGCAGACCACGGAACCCGACAGCACCTGCACTGCCGACGACGACACTTACGGCAACCCGCATCCGCTCTGCTACCCCCACCGAAGCATCGTCATAGGCGAGCAATATGTGCCTATGATCGCCGACTGGCAGACGGTCGTTTCGAGCGACAACGATGTGCACGAGTGTTTCAAATTCATAGCTGAGGCCGTGCTCTGCAATGCCTTTGTCATCGCCCGCCCCGACGGGAGCATCGGCGCCTATAACTGCCGCGCCGAGCGCAGCGGCGACAGGCTGATTGTCAAAGCCTCCGAGCCGCAGATTACGACCCTCTACACCTGCCTGAAATCACCTCTGACCGTCGAGTTCGACGGCTCTGTAAAACCCATAAACAACAAACTATGAAAAAGACAATTCTCCCGCTGCTCTTTGCCGGCCTGTGCCTGACGGCTGCCGCACGCGACTATACGCTTGCCTCGCCCGACGGGCGGATAAGCACCACCGTAGGCGACAACCTCGAATATGCCGTGGCTTTCAATGGAACGGAATTATTTACTGGCAGCGCCGGAATCGCGGTGGACGGCGGAGCATCGCCGAGCCGCATCAGCTCACCCAAAAAGGCGGCCGTCGATGCCGTGGTCGAGTCGCCCTTCTACCGCAACACATCCATCGCCGACCGTTACAACATCCTCACTTTCAAGGCTGGAAAGGACTGGAAAATCGAGTTCCGCGCCTACGACGACGGCGTGGCATACCGCTGGATTTATACAGGCCGCAAGCCCGTGCGTGTGGCCGACGAGACGGTACACTACGATTTCCCCGGCGACGCGACGGCCACGGTGGGCTATATCCGCGCCGACCGCTGCACGGATATGGAATCGCAGTTTTTCAGCTCGTTTGAGAACCTCTACGAGCAGTCGGCCGTCGCCGCACTCAACCCCAAGCGAATGATGTTCCTGTCCGCCGCCGTAGAGCCTGCCGCAGGCGCGAAAGTGCTGCTCACCGAGAGCGACCAGACCAGCTATCCGGGCCTCTACCTGCTCGGCGGCGAGGGCACGGCGCTCAAAGGCGTTTTCGCCCGCTACCCGCGCAAAGAGAAGGTAGGCGGATATATCGACATTCAGAGAATCGTTGAGGAACGCGAGGACTATATCGCCCGCATCGCCGGCCCGCGCTCCCTGCCCTGGCGCATCGCCATCATCGGCGACGATGACAAGGACCTGGCCAACAGCCAGCTGACATATCTGCTCGCCTCTCCCTCGCAGATTTCCGACACGTCGTGGATTAAACCCGGCAAAGTGGCCTGGGACTGGTGGAACAACTGGAATATTACGGGCGTCGACTTCGAGGCGGGTATCAATATGGATACCTACCGCTACTACATCGATTTCGCTTCGGAAAACGGCATCGAATATATCATTATGGACGACGGCTGGAGCGTGCCCGGCTGCCACAATCTCTTCGACGTGGTTCCGGCAATCGATATGCCCGCAATTGTGAAATATGCAGCCGACCGCAACGTAGGTGTCATCCTTTGGGCGGGATTTGCGCCCCTGGAAAAAGACCTTGAGGAGGTTTGCCGCCACTACGCGGAGATGGGCGTCAAGGGCTTCAAGGTCGATTTCTTCGACCGCAACGACCAGGCCGTCGAGGAATTTGTTGAGAAAGCCGCCGAAACCGCCGCACGCTATCACCTTGTGCTCGACCTGCACGGCTACCATATGCCCGCGGGCCTGAACCGCCGCTGGCCCAACGTGCTCAACTGCGAGGGCGTCTACGGCCTGGAACAGGTCAAATGGGCCGGCATAGACCGCGACCAGGTGAAATATGACTGTCAGATTCCTTTCATCCGCCAGGCCGGCGGCCCGATGGATTACACTCAGGGCGCTATGATCAACGGCACGCACGACACCTACCGTCCAAACGTTTCGATACCGATGAGCCAGGGCACACGCTGCCATCAGCTCGCACTCTATGCCATCCTCGACTCGCCCCTGAATATGCTCTGCGACAGCCCGACCAACTACAAGCGCGAGCAGGAATGTACCGATTTCATCGCCGATATTCCCACCGTATGGGATGAGACTGTTGTTCTCGACGGCCGTATGGGCGAATACTGCGTCACGGGCCGCCGCAGCGGCAACACTTGGTGGATTGGCGGTATCACCGACTGGACACCCCGCGACATAACCGTCGACCTGTCGTTCCTCCCCGCAGGCGAATACGAAGGCGACTGGTATATCGACGGCCACAACGCTCACCGCAACGGCAACGACTACAAGCGCGTGAAAGAGTCTGCCGGAGCGTCGAAAACCATCCACCTTGCTCCCGGCGGCGGCTTCGCTGCCAAGCTCACCCCGAAAAACCTTTAAGATATGAATAAGTTCTTTCATTGCCTGTGCGCAGCATCGGCAATAGCGGCGTCGCTGTTTATTTCCGAGCCCGCCGCGGGCGCAGCCAAAGACAGCCGCGCCGAGATGGATACCTTTATCGGCAACCTTATGGCCGATATGACCATCGACGAGAAAATCGGGCAACTAAACCTCTGCGGCGCCGGTGATATCGACACCGGTCCTGTCGCTCAGTCCAATATCGCCTCGCGCCTCAAACGTGGCGAGGTCGGTGCCGTGCTCAACCTGATGGGCGCCGACCGCATCGCACGCCTGCAGAAATATGCCGTCGAGAACGGCCCGCACCATATTCCGCTCATTTTCGGTCTGGATATTATCCACGGCTACCGCACGATTTTCCCCATTCCCTTAGGCATCGCTGCCACGTGGAATCTGCCCGCTGTCGAGCAGTCGGCAGCGATAGCGGCCACCGAAGCAGGCCACGACGGCCTCAGCTGGACTTTTTCGCCTATGGTGGACATCTGCCGCGACCCGCGCTGGGGCCGGCAGGCTGAGTGCAACGGCGAGGATCCGTGGCTCAGCTCCGAGATAGCTAAAGCTATGGTTCGCGGCTATCAGGGCGACGGCTCGTTCGATGATGACGGTCGCATCCTGGCCTGCGTCAAGCACTTTGCTCTCTACGGAGCATCCGAGGCGGGCCGCGACTACAATACCGTGGATATGAGCCGCCTGCAGATGTACAACGAGTACCTGCCGCCCTACCGCGCTGCCGTCGAGGCGGGCGTGGGTTCGGTTATGAGCTCGTTCAATACCGTCGAGGGGATTCCCGCTTCGGGCAACCGCTGGCTGCTCACCGACCTGCTGCGCGGCGAGTGGGGATTCGGCGGCTTCACAGTGAGCGACGCCGGTTCTATCCACGAGATGCGCGCCCACGGTATGGGCGATATGTACGATGTAGCTGTTCTTGCCCTCAAGGCAGGCCTGAATATGGACCTCGGTTCGGAGGCTTACACCACGCAGCTGCGCCGCGCCTTAGATGAAGGTCGCGTCAGCGAAGCCGACATCGACCTTGCCTGCCGCCGTATCCTCGAAGCCAAGTGGAAACTCGGCCTGTTCAAAGACCCCTACAAATTCTGCGACGCCAAGAAAGCCGAAAAGCTGATTTACTCGCCCGAACACCGCCGCACCGCCCGCGAGATAGCAACGCAGAGTATGGTGCTCCTGAAAAACGAAGGCAACCTGCTGCCGCTGCAGAAAAAAGGCAAAATCGCACTCATCGGTCCTATCCTCAACTCGCGCGAAGAAATCCTCGGCCCCTGGTCGTGGTGCGCCGACTCGACGCTCTACACACCCATCATCGACGTGTTCCGCAAGCGAATCGGCGACAAGGCTGAGCTGCTCTATGCCCGCGGAGCCGAATATATCGACGACGACCCGCGCCAGATAGGAAGCTATCTTTTCGAGCGCGGCCACCGCATACAGTTCCACCCCGCATCGGAAGAATCGTATGCCGAAGCACTAAAAGCCGCCAATGAGGCGGACGTCGTGGTTGCCTTCCTCGGCGAGCACAGTCTTGCATCGGGCGAAAGTTCGTCGCGCACGTCGCTCACCCTGCCCGAAAACCAGCGCGTGCTGCTCCGCCGCCTGATTGCTACGGGCAAACCCGTCGTATTAGTCAACTTCTCGGGCCGCGCCGTTGTGCTCGACGAGGAATCGCGCACCGTTCCGGCAATCCTGCAGGCGTGGATGCCCGGTTCCGAAGCCGGCGACGCCCTCTTCGACGTGCTTTTCGGCGAAGTGAATCCTTCGGGCAAGCTGCCTGTGACCTTCCCGCGCAACGTGGGCCAGCTGCCGCTCAGCTACAACGCGCTGCCTACGGGCCGTCCCGCATCCGACGACAACTTCCACAAGTACACAACGGTATGCTATACCGACTCTCCCAATTCGCCGCTCTACCCCTTTGGTTACGGCCTGAGCTATACCACTTTCAGCTACTCGCCTGTACGCCTGAGCGGCGACACGATGGATGCCGACGGCTCGCTGATGGCAACCGTAACCGTCACGAACACAGGCAAGCGCGAAGGCATCGAAACCGTGCAGCTCTATCTGCGCGACCCCGTGGCTTCCATTTCGCGTCCCGTAAAACAGCTGAAAGGTTTCCAACGAATTAACCTCAAGGCGGGCGAGAGCCGCGACGTGACGTTCAATATCACCCCCGAGATGCTGAAATTCTATAATTCGTCGCTCGAATATGTCGCCGAGCCGGGTCAGTTCATAGTAATGACCGGCCCCGACAGCAACAGCCTTTCGTCAGCAACATTCACCCTCCGGCCCTGAGCCGGAACATTAACTAAACCGATATGAATACAAACCGGAAAATAATGCACGCCCTGCTTCTTGCGGTCTTTATCGCAACCGAGGCAGCGTGTGCGGCTCCGGGCCGCGCGGGCAGGCGGACGGAAGCTATGGATTCGATTCTCTGGACCAAAGCGCAATGGATTTCGCCCGAAAAAAATCCCGCAGCCCCCGACCAACGCGGAAACGGCACCGAACGCGCCGCCGACGGAGCCGCCTGGTTTGTATCCGACATAAAAAACGACAAAAAGCTGCGCTCGGCCCGGTGGATGACTTCCGGGCTGGGCGTTTATTCACTGTATGTCAACGGGAAATCCGTCGGCGAAGAAATTCTGAAGCCGGGCTATACCCATTACAAAAAAACAAAGCTGTCGTTCACCTACGACGTGACCGATGCCGTTTCGCGAAAGAAAAATGCCGTGAATACCTTTGCCGCGCAGGTCACTCCGGGATGGTGGGCCGACAAAATCATCACTTCGTGGGAAAGCAGGGAGATGTACGGCAAAAATTTGGCGTTCCGCAGCGTTATCGAGCTGACCTACACCGACGGAAGCCGAGAATACATCGGAACAAACACAGCAGACTGGAAAGCAGGCATAGCCGGGCCTGTAAGACACGCCGCAATCTACGACGGCGAGGAATATGATGCACGCAAACTGCCCGGTTTCATCGACCGCGCCCCGCTGTCGGCGCCTGTTCCCAACAATGAATTCAAGGGAGGCATATATCCGTCGGACGGTGCCGAAATCTACCGCCGCGATGACCTCGCCCTGTCGCCCGCCGAGACATATATATGGCAGGGGGTGATGGGAAAGACGGACAGCGCCTATGGCAAAATCATTATCACCCAACGATTTGACAAAAACGATGAGATAAAGCTCTCGCCGGGCGAAACGCTCGTTGTAGACTTCGGGCAGAACTGTGCCGCAGTGCCTTCGTTCGTGTTCAGAGCCGCCGAGGGTACAACCTTGAAATGCCGTCCCGGCGAATTGCTCAACGACGGCAACGGTGCCGTGGAGCGCGGTATGGACGGCCCCGAAGGGAGCGTCCACAGGCTTAATCTACGCACGCCCGACACGGGTATGCTGCTCGATTATACCTTCGGCCACGACAAGGGCTACGTGTCGTACTCGCCTCAGTGCACTTTCTACGGCTACCGCTATATCTCGCTCACCGCCGACGGAGAGGTCAGCTTCCGCTCAATCAAATCCGTGCCTGTTTCTTCCGTCACCGCCGCCCTCGAAACAGGCCGGCTCACTACGGGAAATGACCTTATAAACCGCCTGATAAGCAATACAATATGGGGAATGAGGTCCAATTACCTCTCCGTACCCACCGACTGCCCGCAGCGCAACGAGCGCCTTGGCTGGACGGCCGACGCGCAGGTATTTGCCGAAACCGGCACGTATTTCGCCGATACCCGCGCCTTTTTCCACAAGTGGCTCAGGGATTTACGCGACACCCAGAGCGAGGCCGGCGGCTATCCCGGCGTTGCGCCCTTCGGCCAGTATGCTTCCGGAGCCTCGGAGACGGCACGCGTCGGTTGGGCCGACGCAGGAATCATCGTGCCCTGGACGGTTTGGAAACAGTTTGGCGACACCGGGGTAATCGACGAGAGCTGGGACTCGATGGAAAAATTTATGCATCTTATAAGTGAGGCAAAATACAACCATGAGGCTCTTAAAGCCTGCAACGGCGACTATCAGTGGGCCGACTGGCTCAGCTATGAACCCCTCGAAAGCTGCGGCGGGCTCAAAGATTATACGGACGAAAACGGCAATACCCGCACCCGCCCCGAAGCCTTGGAATACTGGAATTATCTGAGCGCCTGCTACTGGCTCTCCGATGCGCGGATGATGGCCGATATGGCTCGCGCTACGGGACGCGACAGCGGCAAGTACGACAGGATGGCCGCCGACGCCAGCAGCTACCTTCGTGAGCGATTCCTGAACGATGACGGCACGTTCAAAAACGAAATACTCAACACGATGCAGACCCCGGCATTGTTCGCCCTGAAAACCGGAATTGTCGGCGGCAAAGCCAAAGAAAATATGATTGCCCGGCTGCGCGCCAACTTCGCGTCGCACGGCAACTGCCTGCAGACCGGCTTCTTAGGCACATCGGTCCTTATGCCAGCGCTTACCGAAAACGGTATGGCCGATCTGGCATACGAGCTTTTGTTCCAGCGCAAGAATCCGAGTTGGCTCTACTCGGTGGACAACGGTGCCACCACCATCTGGGAGCGGTGGAACAGCTATACGCTCGACAAAGGTATGGGTCCGCGAGGTATGAACAGTTTCAACCACTACGCCTACGGATGCGTCTGCGGATGGATGTGGACGACAATGGCCGGCATAGCCTCTGACACATCGAATCCGGGCTTCAAACGCATAGTGCTCAAGCCCATACCCGACCGCCGCCTCGGCTTTGTGGATGCCGAATATGCGTCGGCTGCGGGCTTAATAAAAAGCCGCTGGCGCTACGAAGGCAACAAATGGATATGGCAGTTCACAATTCCCGACGGCTCGGTAGCCGACGTAACCATCCCCGGCGAAACACAATCAAAAGAATACCGCCCCGGCTCATACACAATAAAGATTCCGGCAATTTGAGGCAGCAAACCTCCAAAGATTTACCGGACTAAGTCGGTTGCTCGCGCAGCTGTTTTCTCAGTTCGGTCGGTGAGTTTCCCAAACGCAGGCGGCAGACACCCCTTCGATATGCGCCCCTACACGGATGCCGACGGAAACGAATACAAGTTCGGCTATGGCCTTAACTAGTTCGGACTTATCCGCGATGCCCGAACGGCAAAGTACGCCCGGCACTGAACTTTTAAGATTCCATAGGCCTGTCAATAAATTCCTTCACGTGATTAACCGCACTTTTAGAATCTGTTTAAATTTATTTATAATTAGTTGTAAATCAGCAGGTTAATTAGAATATTTTTCGTAACTTTATGATTATCAATACATTAAAGTTATGCATAAGTACCCAACCAACCTGACTGATAAACAGTGGTAAGTTATAAAAAATATGTTAGCCCCCAAAGAAAGATTCAGAAAATATT
>CASFQF010000046.1 GCA_949296635.1 uncultured Alistipes sp.
CATACAGGAGATGCGTACCATGCGCGGCGGCGAGCTGGAGTGGTACGACAAGATGGAGCTCAAGCACGGCTACGAGAAGCTGGGCGTGCGCGTGGTGCCGCAGGCCGTGGCGCGCTACGGCGCCTATATCGCCCCGGGAGCCATCCTCATGCCCTCGTATGTCAACATCGGCGCCTATGTCGATACGGGGACGATGGTCGACACGTGGGCCACGGTAGGGTCGTGCGCACAGATAGGCAAGCACGTGCACCTGAGCGGCGGCGTGGGTATCGGCGGCGTGCTGGAGCCCGTGCAGGCAGCCCCCGTCATCATCGAGGACAACTGCTTCATCGGGTCGCGCTCGATCGTGGTCGAGGGTGCGCACGTATGCCGTGAGGCGGTGCTGGGGTCGAATACCGTGATTACGGGGTCGACGCACATCATCGACGTCACGGGCGACGAGCCCGTCGAGTACCGCGGTTATGTTCCGCCGCGCTCGGTCGTTGTGGCGGGCACCTACCCGAAACGGTTCCCTGCGGGCGAGTACGGCGTTGCGTGCGCCCTCATCATAGGCCGCCGCAAGGAGTCGACCGACAAGAAGACCTCACTCAACGACGCCCTGCGCGACTTCGGCGTGGCGGTATAGCGTCGGCGGCGCAGTCTATGGCATCAGATTGTGCGGGCGGGACTTCCGGCGGATATGTGCGGGAGCCTGCCCGCGTATGATATTTTCGTGCGGCATTTTTAGATTTACAGCATATATGAAAGTTCCGGAACATCGTCCGTGGCGCGTGCTCAAGAGCGAGTATCTCTCGCGCAGGCCGTGGTTTACGGTCCGGCGCGAGAGCGTCGAGCTGCCCACGGGGGCCGTGGTGCCCGAATGGTATGTCTTCGAGTTCCCCGACTGGGTGAATGTCATCGCGCGTACGCGCGAGGGCATGTTCGTTATGATCAGCCAATACCGCCATGCGCTGGGCGAGACGCGCTACGAGCTGGTGGCGGGGACGTGCGAGGCGGGCGAGAGCCCGTTGGAGAGCGCCCGCCGCGAGCTTCTCGAGGAAACGGGTTACGGCGGCGGCGAGTGGCGGCAGTATATGGTCACCTCGCCCAACCCGGCGAACCATACCAACCGCGTGTATACCTTCCTTGCGGAGGGTGTCGGGCGCGTAGCGGCGCAGCATACCGAGGCGGGCGAGGACATAAGCGTATGCCTTATGACTGAAGCGGAGGTGCGCGAGCTGCTGGACGGCGACGAGATCATGCAGTGCCTGCATGCGGCGCCGCTGTGGCGGTGGATGGCAGAACACGGCAGCCGCGGGGAGGCGTCGCAGCAACCCGAAAAATAATAGACAGCCATGATACATTACTTCGAGGAGCTCACCTCGTCGAACGACGAGGCGTCGGCGGCGGCCTATGCCGAAGGCGACGTCGTATGGGCGGAGTACCAGACGGCGGGGCGCGGGCAGCGGGGCCACCGCTGGGAGAGCACGGGCGGCGAGAACGTCACCTTCACGCTGGTGCTGGAGCCGTCGTTTCTGGCGGCGGAGCGCCAGTTCCTGCTGTCGGAGGCGGTGACGCTGGGCATAGTGGACTGCCTTGCCGGCTACGGCATTGCGGCGTGCATAAAGTGGACCAACGACATATATATAGGCGACCGCAAGGTCACGGGCATGCTTATCGAGCACCGTCTCAACGAAGGCCGGATATGCCGCACGCTGGCGGGCATAGGCGTGAATGTCAACCAGACGGAGTTCGACCCCTCGCTGCCGAACCCCGTGTCGCTGGCGCAGGTTGCGGGCCGGCGGTTCGACCGCAGGGAGCTGCTCGAACGTCTTGTGGCGTGCATCATGTCGCGTTACGGGGCTGTGCGTGAGGGCGGTGCCGCGTTGGAGGCGCTGCAGCGCGACTACAACGCAAGGCTTTACCGCCGCGGCGAGGAGCATTGGTATGCACGGCCCGACGGCAGCCGTTTCCGCGGCACGATACGGGGTGTGGAGCCGACGGGGGCGCTGGTGGTGGAGGATGCTTCGGGGGACGTGCGGGGCTATCTTTTCCGCGAGATAGAATTTGTGTTAAAAAAATAACACCAAGTTATTGCCGTTAAGAAAATAACGGCTATATTTGTGTGATATGTAATGCGGACCGTGTCTCGGATGCGGTTTTTGCAGTCAGACCGAATAACTCATAAAAAAGAGAAAGATATGAACGTACCTTCAAATCTGAAGTATTCGAGCGACCACGAGTGGTGCCGTCTCGAGGGTGATACGGCCTATGTGGGCATCACCGATTTCGCACAGAGCCAGCTTGGCGACATCGTATTCGTCGACGTGCCGTCGGTGGGCGAGACTCTGGCTGCGGGCGACGCGTTCGGTTCGATCGAGGCGGTCAAGACCGTGAGCGACGCCTTCCTGCCTGTTGGCGGCGAGGTGCTGGAGTTCAACGAGGCCGTGGACAGCGACCCGTCGCTGGTCAATTCGGATCCCTACGGCGAGGGCTGGCTTGTTAAGGTCAAGGTGAGCGATGCCGCCGACTACGACGCGCTGCTTACGCCCGAGGCTTATGCCGAGCTTATAGGATAATATTGTACGAAGAAACCTTAAAAAATAATATTATGTCAAAAGTGACTGTAATAGGCGCCGGTATGGTTGGCGCCACCTGCGCCAATGTACTCGCGGCCCGCAATGTGGCCGACGAGGTGGTGCTCATCGACATCAAGGAGGGCCTTTCGGAGGGCAAGATGCTCGACATGTATCAGGCTGCCGCCACGACCGACTCGAAATGCAAGCTGGTCGGCTGCACGAACGATTATAAGAAGACGGCCGGTTCGGACGTCATCGTCGTAACCTCGGGTATCCCCCGCAAGCCGGGTATGACGCGCGAGGAGCTTATCGGTACCAACGCCGGTATCGTCAAGAGCGTCGTGTCGCAGGCGCTGGCCCAGTCGCCCCGCGCCATCTTCGTCATCGTGTCGAACCCCATGGATACGATGGCTTACCTTACGCTCAAGTCGACGGGCCTGCCCAAGGGCCGTGTCATCGGTATGGGCGGCGCTCTGGACTCGTCGCGTTTCCGCTGCTATCTGGCCAAGGCGTCGGGTGCCAACATCCACGACGTTGACGGTATGGTTATCGGCGGCCACGGCGATACCACGATGATACCCCTCACGTCGAAGGCTACGGTCAAGGGTGTGCCCGCGTCGCAGTTCCTTTCGAAGAAGAAACTCGCGCAGGTCGCTGCCGACACCATGGTGGGAGGCGCCACGTTGACGGGCCTGCTGGGTACGTCGGCATGGTATGCGCCGGGTGCCGCCGCAGCGTCTGTCGTGGAGTCGATTCTCGGCGACCAGAAGCGCATCATCCCCTGCAGCTGCTATCTCGAGGGCGAGTACGGCCAGAGCGACATCATGATCGGCGTTCCTGCCGTTATCGGCCGCAAGGGTATCGAGAAGATCGTCTCGATAGACCTCACGAAGGAGGAGGCCGAGAAGTTCGAGGCTTCGGCTGCCGCCGTACGCAAGGTAAACCAGATACTCTACGACACGAAGGCGATCTAACCTCCGGCCGCAGTGGCGTGCTTATATTGTCCGGGGCATCGCATGAGCGGTGCTCCGGATTTTTTGCCTTCACTGCCGCTCTCTCCGGCGGGATGCGGCAAAACGGAACCGGCGCGGGAATCTTCCTGCGCCGGTTTGTTTGATGTGTTGGGCCATGTCTACTTTTTCCAGACGGAGTCGCCGGTGTTGAGCCAGTACATCCCGTTGGGGGTGGTGCCGCTGTCGGGAAATACGAGGCCCACATAGCTCTTGCCGTCGGTGACGGCCTCCGCCTCGATGTGGCTTGCGGTCCCGTCGGTTGGGGTGAGCCGCAGTTTGGGCTTGGCATAGGTATAGTCAAATGATAGTGTCTCTCCGGCCTCACTGCCCGTGCCGAGGATCCGAAGACGGCAGGTCTTGCCGTCGAATATCATGACGGCGGTAGCCTCCTTGGGCCCGTAGGAAAGCTGTGTCCACTCGGTGCCGGCAAGAGTGGCGGGTACGGTCAATGTTTTCTCCTTTTTGCAGCCGCACATGAATATGCACACGGCGACGCCTGCTGCGAAAATCAGTCTTTTCATTTGAGGTGAATTAATAGGTTGTTTTTCTGTTTGCAATGCTTCGGGCGGGGAACTGCACCTGTTCGGCCTCCCGTTGCATTCAATACATAAACGCGGCGGGTGTGCAATTATTGCCCCCTCCCTGCCGTGCCGGCAGATCCTTATAATGCAGTTGCGGTGCGCAGGCGTGCGGATGCGGCCGTATATATGTGACAAGGCCGCCCCTGTTGTCGGGACGGCCTCATGTCTCATCTGCCATTCGTCTTGCGGGCGTCTTTCACCCGCCTCTCCGCACTCAATTTATCGCCTTGCGGTCGGTGGCGGGCTCGGGGGCCGCGGCCTCCATGTCGCACTGCGTGGTGACTATCTCCACTGCCTCCGAGGCGGCGACGCAGCCTCCCAGCACGATGGGCATGTTCCACGAAATCTGCAGCTTGGTCACACCGTAGAGCATGGCGGCGTATTCGGGCGTGTTGTCGTTCTCGACGAGCACTACCACGGCGTCGACATCGGTGTACTCGGCAAAGAACTGTGCGGCGATGGTGATGTTCTGCACGCGCGGCGTGTGCCGCACCAGAATGTCCTCTGCGGCGCATCCCAGCGACTTGAGGCTCTCGGTCGCGGCCGCGAGGTTGCGGTGGGCGAATGTGAGCTGTTCGTCGACTATCACTATTCCTATCTTCATCGCTGCGTCTGTCATGCCTCCTTTGCGGGCGGGGTTTACTGTGCTAAATATTTCTCGGCGTCACGGGCGTCGATCGACGAGGGGTACTTCGTGCGTATCGCCTCGAGGCATGCGTCGGCCTTGGCCTCGTTGCCGGCGGCCTTGTATGCCATTGCGGCCTTGCGCAGGTACATCGGGGCCGTGAAGACGTTGTCGCTGACCTTGACGGCCTTCTCGAAGAGGGCTGCTGCCTTGGCATAGTCGCCGTTGTCGACGGCGATGTCGCCCTTGAGGCCCTCGGCCATGGCGTTGATCAACTCGCCTGTCTCACCCTTTACGTGCTTGAATTTGGCGAGGTACTGCTCCGCCTGTGCCATGTCGCCCAGATGCATGCAGCATGCGGCGGCATAGTAGCGGGCGAGATTGCCGGCGGGGGTGCTGCCGTAGGTCTCCACGACCTCGGCGAAGCCCGGGGCGCTCTGGTCGCCGTTGAGGGCGAGTTCGTAGTCGGGCGTCTGCTCCTCGAAGCGGTACTGTGCGCCGTAGAGCATCTCCTGCGCCTTGTCCATGCGCGGCTCGACTATGAGTTTCCTGTATCCGAATATGGCTACCGCCAGAACAAAGATCGCGATGAGTCCCGCGATGACGGTTTTGCTGTTGTTCTCGAAGAAACTCTCGGTGCGGTTCTTCGCATTCTCGAGAGCCTGCTCCTGCGGTGTTGCTGCCTCTTTTGCCATGATATTTTAGTTTTTAGTTTGTTACGGATTTTATTTCAAAATGCAAAAGTATAATAAAAAATGCAAAAAACGTATAAACCGTCAACGAAAAATCGGCATCACACGGGATAAAATGGGATCTCTCGTCGAAAAATCGTATCTTTGAGGGTCAAAGCGGCGGAACATGTACCTCAAGAAACTCGTACTGATTAATTTCAAGAATATCGCACAGGCCGAAATCGCTCTTTCCGAGCGGATAAACTGCTTCGTGGGTGACAACGGCGCCGGCAAGACCAACGTGCTGGACGCCGTCTATTACCTTTCGATGTCGAAGTCGGCGTTCAATATGACCGACGGCCAGAGCGTGCGCCACGGCGAGGAGTTCTTTGTCGTCGAAGGCTCGTATGCCGGCGACGGCGGGACCGGCGACACAGTCAACTGCTCGTTTCTGCGGCGCAGCGGCAAGGTCTTGAAACTGAACGGCAAGGAGTACGACCGTATGGCCGACCATGTGGGGCGTTTCCCCGTAGTCATGGTATCGCCGCAGGACAGCGTCCTCATAACCGATGCGGCCGAGGAGCGGCGGCGCTACCTCAATGCCTTCCTGTCGCAGCTCGACCGCGGTTACCTCGCTGCGGTGATGCGTTACAACGCCGTGCTTGCCGAGCGCAACCGTTACCTCAAGGGATCGTCCGACGAGCAGATGCTCACAGTCTACGACATGCAGCTCGCGGAGCATGCGGCGCTGATTTATGAGCGGCGGCGCGATATAGTGGAGCGCATGCAGCCCTTGGTGGCGGAGTATTACCGCGTGCTCTCGGGCGACCGCGAGCAGGTGCAGATAAACTACCGTTCCGAGCTGGCGGCTGCGACCATGCAGGAGTTGCTGCTCGCCTCGCGCGAGCGCGACATCGTCAACGGTTTCACTACGGCAGGGGTCCATCGCGACGACATGTCGTTGCATATAGGCGGTTACCAGTTGCGCAAGTACGGATCGCAGGGACAGCAGAAATCCTTTCTCATGGCCCTGAAATTGGCGCAGTGCCGTATCCTCGCCGAGGCGTGCGGCGAAAGGCCTTTGCTGCTCTTCGACGACCTGTTCGACAAACTCGACACTTCCCGCGTGGAGAATCTTCTCGGGTTGGTGTCGGGGGAGGGCTTCGGGCAGATATTCATAACGGATTGCAACCGTTCGAGGCTCGAGACGATATTGTCGCGGGCAGGCAAGCGCTATGCGCTCTTTACGGTCGAGGGGGGCGACATAAATCCATGAGACGTACCAAGACCATGCTTGTGGGGGATCTGCTCGAGGAGTTTTTTTCGCGGCCATACATTGCGGCGAAGGTCGCCGAGGGCAAGCTGCCTGATACGTGGCGTGCCATCGTCGGCGACAGGGTGGCGGCCATGACGACGCGCCTGCATCTCGAGAACCATATATTGTACGTACATGTCACCTCGAGCGCCGTGCGGTCGGAACTCTTCCTGCGCCGTTATGCGCTTATTACCGAGATCAACCGGCTCTCGGGTTTGCGTCTGGTATATGACGTCTCTTTCCGGTGATGCTGCGCCGTATCGGCGGGTATCCTTATTCAGACCTTTATTATGTTAAGTTGTGCGCCGCCGCGTGCGTGCGCTCGGTTGCGGGTTGTTGTCCCTGTGGTCACGATGCCGCGGTATTTCCATCATGCGGCGAGCCGTCTGCCGTATATAAAAAGAAAAGGCCCGCTGCACAAACGGGCCTTTTCGGTTATTGTTAATGTTTTAATTATTTCACGATAACCACGCGGTTGGTACCGTTGATCGGGAAGATGTTCTGGGTAGAACCTACACCCTTCCAAGTGAGCTGGTCGGGGTTAACACCCTGCTCTACGAGGTAGTCGTAAACAGCCTTTGCACGACGCTCAGAGAGTTTCTGGTTGTACTCGGCAGTACCGGTCTTAACATCGGCGTGACCTACGAGGGTGAATACCTGCGACTTGGGAGCTGCGTTGATGGTCTCCTGAAGGATCTGCAGAGAAGCCTTTGCACGGTCGAGGAGCTTGGCGCTGTCGAAGTTGAAGAAGATGGCGGTCGAAGAGATCACGCGGTCCTCCTTCTTGGTGAGTTCGCTGCGCAGCGACTCGTTATCCTTCAAAGCCTGATCGGTAGCAGCCTTCTGGGCAGCCAGACGCTCAGAGAGCTTGCCCTCGTTGCGGTGAGCGTCAGCCAGACCTGCCTCAAGAGCGTCGATAGCAGCCAGATAGCCGTCGATCTCCTCCTGCGAGTAAGCCTTGTCCCAGTTGCGCTTGTTGAAGCGGTAGGTTACGCCTACGGTAGCGGTGTAGATCTGACCGTACTTGCCAGCCAGCGACGATACTACGCGGGGCATGTCGCGGCCTGCGCAGAGGATACCCTTGAACTCGAGGTTGATATCCAAAGCATCGCATACGCGGAACGAGTTGAGCAAACCGGCGTTGAATGCGAAGCCGCCGCTGCCGTTGTTATTCACGTTAACGAAGCTGGCGCCGAAGCCGGCGAATACTTTCGCATAGTATACGCGATCCTCGCGATAGCCGCCGATCCAGTTCGACAGGTTAATCAAAGCGTCTGCGTGGGGCATGATCCAGCCGCCGGTTACGCCGTTGTTATCCGAAGAGTCCAACTTGCCGACAACCAAGAATACACGGGTACCGACGATGGGGTTGAACCACTTGGTGAGACCACCCTCGACCATCCAGCCGATGTCGCCGATAGCCTTCTGATCCTTGAGACCCAGGCCGTCCCATGCGGTGTAGTTGGCACCGGCGCCTACGGTGATCTCCCAGTTCGACCAGAAGCCGTTGTTCATAAGTCCTTTCCAACGAAGACCCTGTGCGGGGTTTTCCTGAGCAAAGGCGCTGCTCGCAGAGATCACTGCGATAGCGATTGTAAGTAAAATCTTTTTCATAGTTTTTTATAGTTTATTGTGCTGTGAATAATAAACCTGTTTACACATCCTTGTTATCATGCGGTCCGTTTTCAACTCCCCCCCTCCTGCATCCGCAAAAATGGGGCAAAACACGCATCTCGACCACAGATACACATGCAAAGGTATAAATAAAAAAGTGAAAAAAGCAACAAATAGGTTTATTTTTTTCACTTTTTTTGAGGCAGTTGGCTTCTGCTAACCGCATTTTGAGTATCCGCACGACATGCAGGTAAGGCATCCGTTCTGGTAGGCCATCTCCTCCTGCCCGCATTGCGGACACTTGCCCTTGCTTCTCGTGCCGTCGGCAATGTACTGTTTAAGAGCGCGTTGCACGCCGTTTTTCCATGTGTTGATGCTCTCGCTGTTCAGGTGCAGCCCGTCGATCAGATGCACAACCTTGTCTATGGGCATGCCGTGGCGCAACACGCCCGAGATAAGTTTGGCGTAGTTCCAGAACTCCTCGTTGAACAGGCGCGAGATGCCGCCTATGGTGTTGGTGTAGCCGTAGCGGTCGACGTATTGGAAGTCGTAACGCTTTGATCCGTCGGGCTCATGGACCTTCAGTATCCAGCCTTTCGAGACCTTGCGCGGGATGTACATGGCATCCTCCTCGAGCTTTCCGGTGAAGATCTCGTACGGGCGCTCGTCCTGCAGGCCCACGAATGCGATCCACTCCTCGTTGCCGTTCTTGAAACGGACTATGTCGGCGGGAATCGACTTCGGGCGCTTGAGGTGCGTGGTGTGGTCATGACCTTTTTTGCGCTCTTTTTCTTTAGCGTCGAGCAGCACGCCGTCGCGGCAGCCGTCGCGGTATACGGTGACGCCCTTGCAGCCGCTCTCCCATGCCGTGCGGTAGACGTCGGCCACGAGCTCTTCGGTCACGTCGTTCGGCAGGTTGACCGTAACCGAGATCGAGTGGTCCACCCATTTCTGTATTGCGCCCTGCATGCGCACCTTGGCTACCCAGTCGATGTCGTTTGCCGTGGCGCCGTAGTAGGGCGATGCCTTGAGCCAGCGGTCGAGCTCCTCGTCCGAGATGGACTGGAGCTTCGAAGTGTCGTAGCCGTTTATCTCGAGCCACTTGACGAACTGGTGGTGATAGACGTAGTATTCCTCGAACTTTTCGCCCATGTTGTCCACGAAGTCGGCCTTCTTGCCCTTGTCCGAGGGGTTGATCTTGCGGCGGCGCTTGTATACGGGGCGGAAGACGGGTTCTATGCCCGACGTTGTCTGCGACATGAGCGACGTGGTTCCCGTCGGCGCTATGGTCAGCAGGGCGATGTTGCGGCGCCCGTGCTCCGCCATGCGGGCATAGAGTTCGGGGTCGGCTTCGCGGATGCGGCCGATCATCGGGTTGTCCTTTTCGCGTGCGGCATCGTATACGGGGAATGCGCCGCGCTCTTCGGCCATGGTGACGGATGCGCGGTAAGCCTCGAGTGCGAGCGTCTTCTGTATCTTCACGGCGAACTCTATGGCCTCGTCCGACCCGTACCGGAGCCCCAGTGCTGCGAGCATGTCGCCCTCGGCCGTAATGCCGAGACCCGTACGGCGGCCCTTGGTCGCCATCTCGCGTATCTTCTTCCACAATTCGTATTCGACGTGGCGTATGTCCGCCTCCTCGGGGTCGGCCGCTACCTTATTTATAATAAGTTCCACCTTTTCGAGCTCGAGGTCGATGATGTCGTCCATCATGCGCATGGCCTTGGCCACATGCTGCTTGAAGAGGTCGAAATCGAACCGTGCCTGCGGCGTGAAGGGGTTTTCGACGTAGCTGAGCAGGTTTACGGCCAGCAGACGGCAGCTGTCGTAGGGGCAGAGGGGGATCTCCCCGCAGGGGTTCGTCGAGACCGTGGTGAAGCCCAGATCGGCGTAACAGTCGGGTATGCTCTCGCGGATGATGGTGTCCCAGAAGAGTACGCCGGGTTCAGCCGACTGCCATGCATTGTGGATAATCTTGTCCCACAGGCGTTTGGCGTCGATGTCCACCTCTACGGACGGGTTGTCCGAGTCGATGGGGAACTGCTGGTGGTATGGGCGGCCCTCCTTGGCGGCGCGCATGAACTCGTCGTCGATCTTTATCGAGACGTTGGCTCCGGTCACCTTGCCCGATTCGGTCTTGGCATCGATGAAGCGTTCGGCGTCTGGGTGCTTTATCGAGAGCGAGAGCATCAGGGCGCCGCGGCGGCCGTCTTGTGCAACCTCGCGCGTAGAGTTCGAATAGCGTTCCATGAAGGGCACGATGCCTGTCGACGTGAGGGCCGAGTTGAGCACGGGGGTACCCGTGGGGCGCAGCTCCGAGAGGTCGTGGCCTACGCCGCCGCGGCGCTTCATGAGTTGCACCTGTTCCTCGTCCATACGGAATATTCCGCCGTACGAGTCGGCATGCTTGCGGTTGCCTATTACGAAGCAGTTGGACAGCGAGGCTATCTGCAGGTTGTTGCCGATGCCGGTCATGGGGCCGCCCTGCGGTATGATGTAGCGGAAATGGTCGAGCAGCGAGAAGACCTCCTCCTTGGACATGGGGTTCGGGTATCTCTTCTCGATGCGTTCGATCTCGGCGGCGATACGCTTGTGCATATCTGCCGGGGTCTTCTCGAAGATGTGTCCGAAGGAGTCCTTTAACGCATATTTGCTCACCCACACCGTGGCGGCGAGGTCGTCGCCGTTGAAATACTCTTTCGAGGCGGCCACGGCATCGTTGTAGCTCACCTCGTCGGGCAGTTTTGCGTTATTGTTTGCCATTTTATAAGTATTGTTGTCAGTTCGCTCGGAAAGAATCCGTGTCTCGGGCACGGACGTTAATGCAAATATCCGAAATTTTGATGCGATTGCCGCTCATTTTGACGACATTTTTTACACAACTTATCTACATCTTTGTTATGGCGGTGATTTACAGCATGTTGTCTCTGCGGCTGCGGCCTTACGCGGGAGCCGTTTCCGCGGGATCGGCATACAGGGCGAAAAAGCGTTGCCGCGCAATATTTTTTGTCGTGCGATGCCGTATCGGGCCGTTGTGGCGGCGGTCCGGTCGGGTGCAGGGATGCAAAAACGGCAGGCGATGTGTGCGGGAGCGGGGGCCGCAAAAAGATGGCCGGCGGCACAGGGGGGTGGTGCTGCCGGCCGGCAGTGTCGGTCGCGATGAAACGCTGTTCCGCACAGTGCGTAGGTAGTGTTCTGCCATGATGCCGTATACGCGGGCTGGGAGCCCGCTGCGTGCTCACGGGTTTATATCGACGGCCGGCAGATTGAGTATGTTGGCGCGGGTGACGGTGAACGGCAGCTGCGTGGTCTTCGTGACGGAGCTGCCGGAGGCGAGGACGAACCTGAACGTGGTTCCTGCCTCGTATGTCCCCGGGGGCAGTATAGCATAGAACGAGACCGGTGAGGAGGAGAGCTGTACGGGGCTGGTGCTGTTCCACGAGATGGAGAATTGGCTGCCGGCGACCGATTCGACGAATGTCGTAGCGTAACTCTGGGGATCGATCGAGAAGCGGCCCGAGATTGCGGCCTGCTGTTCGGTGGCGTCTATGTAGAGCGACTCGATCTGTACCGTACCTGTTACGGGCAGGTGTATCATCCCGAAGGGGCACGCGAAAGATAGTGAGCCGCCGGCGCTGCCCGTGCCGATCATTGGGAAGTCTTCGACATCGTCCAGCCCGAGGAATATTTCGCGGGGCGGCTCGAGCAGGAGTTCGCTGTTCTGTGCCGATATTGTGACGAAGGCACCCGGGAATCCGGCGAAGAGGGAGGTATATGTTGCGGGCGGGTCGGCCGACATGGTGACGCTGGTGTCGCTCGTATCGTATATCTGTGTGTAGGTGAAGTCGCCCTGTGCGGTGCCGGCGCCTTGGCTCAGGGCATAAACCCGCCTGCCTCCGTTTACGTCGGTATTGAAATGTATGCTTATCAGGTCGTTGGCACTCCATACTATGGGGTGCGGCGTCTGGTCTGCGATGATCGAGGTGCGTGTCGTTTCCGGCGTGCGGCCGCCGAAGGTCTGCGCCGAGGCGTACTCGGCGTGCGGCTGCTCTATTACGGCGTGGAGCGTGGCGGGGGCATGGCCGCCGCCGCATTCGCGGTCGCTGCACGATACGGTGAGGAGCGCCGCCGCCAATATGGGAATTTGCAATCGGGAATACATATCTCTTCTCTGTTTGTGACGTTTGCGCTATTGCCAGAAGTCGGCCGAGCCGGATCCGAAGTCGCTTTCGCCGACACCCTCGATGGAGGCCGATGTTACGGCGAAGCCGCGTTCTGCTGCGGTGTCGAGTACCGTCACGTCGGGTGCGACGTAACGGCGGCGTTGTGCGTGGTGGTTCATGGTCGTTGTGTTTTTGTGCGTCGAGAGCCAAAACCGTGCCACGGACGGCAGAAACATGAAAAGGGCGGAAGGGTTTTCCGAAAAACCCTTCCGCCCTCGGCCGTATCGCCGCTTAAACTCTATCGTGCCAGCGTGAGGTCTATCTCCACCTTGGCGCCCATGGGCAGTTTTGCCACCTCGTAGCATACGCGGGCGGGTTTCTGCCCGGGGAAGAATTGGGCGTATACGCCGTTCATGGCCGCGAAGTCGGCGATGTCGTCGAGCAGCACGGTGGCCTTGACGGCGTCGTCGAGCGTATATCCCGCCTCGGCGGCGATGTACGCGAGGTTGGTGATGGCCTGACGGGTCTGCTCCTCGACCGTTTCGGGCATCGTGCCCGTGGCGGCGTCTATGGGCAGCTGGCCCGAGATGTAGAGCGTGCCGTTTGCCTCGACGGCCTGCGAGTAGGGCCCGACGGCCTTGGGGGCGTGGGGCGATGCGATGATCTTTTTCATGGTATCGAATGTTTGGTTTTGCCGTTTTATACCTTTACTGCGTTGGGCGTCCGGCTCACTTGTGTAATATCGTTCAAATGTACGAAAAATATCGTCAATACAGTTTGATTTGT
>CASFQF010000047.1 GCA_949296635.1 uncultured Alistipes sp.
GCGGCCCGCTGGTATATTGCGCCGAGACGGCGGACAATGCGTTCCCCGTGAACGAATATTTTGTCGGCGGCAGGGCTGTTGAGGCCGATTCTGTATATCTCGCTCCGGACGGCGTGCTGAAGGGTATAGCCGTGGCCCGTGTCGCGGCCGAGGCTGTGGACGGCGAGGGCGCGGCTCCTGCGGAACTTACGCTGATCCCGTATTATGCATGGGACAACCGCGGCGATGATGCCATGAACGTGTGGTTCGCCCGCTCGGAGGAGACGGCCCGTGCGTCGGCATTCCGTTTCGCCCGCAACATATCCGGTGTTGCCGCCTCGTTCACATATGCGAACGATGATGTCTATGCCATAGCCGACGGCGAGCTGCCAGACAATTCGTATGACACTGCGATTCCACGTTGGACGAGCTGGCCCGAAACGGGAAAGGAACAGTGGGTCGAGGTGACGCTGGCCAAGGCCATGCCTGTGGAGAGCGTGGCCGTATATTGGTATGATGACAAGGGGGGTGTGCAGGTGCCGGTGTCGTGGTCGATGGAGTGCCGGTCGCAGGGCGAGTGGCATGAGTACCGACCCTATACGACGGACCGTTTCGGTGTGGAGCGCGACCAGTTCAATGTGGTGCATCCCGACGAGGAGGTCACGGCAGACGCCCTGCGCCTGAAGATCGTGCCGCGCAAGGATGCCGCCGTGGGTATATTGGAATTGGAGGTGAACTGACAGGGCGCCGCCGACGGGAAAGAGGATGGCCTGCGGGTCATCCTCTTTCGTTTCCGGCACGGGCGGTGCCGCCATGCGGGGTCACAGCAGCCCCGCCTCGTAATATACGACGATCTGTTCGAGCATGCGGTCGTCGCCCTCGGCGTCGTATTCACTCTTGAGGTTGTTGCCGAAGAGGCGGGCGATGCCCTGCCAGAAGCCCGCCACGAAGCCGCTGCGGAAATCCTTTATTATCTGGTATGCGGTGTATTCGGTCTCGCGGTCGATGAGTTTTAACAGTATGCGCCCCTCGTAGCGGCTCATGTCGTAAAGTACGGGGGTGTAGGTCTTCTTGAGCCGTTTCTCCACCTCCTTCGTAAACTCTTTCTGCGCTTGGATCGTGGGCAGCGAGCATAGCTCCGCCTCGAGTGCCGCCATCTCCTCGCGTGCCTTCTTGGCCAGCGGGTAGACCTTGCGCACGGCGCGTATCATCTTCAGGTAGCGTCGGCGGTCTATGCCGCGGTCGAAGACATGTACGGGCAGCAGCTGGAAGTGTACGATCGAGTCGCCCGTAACCTTGTCGTGCTCCCATGATACGTCCCAATAGCCTTTGCCGAGGTATTGGGCGGAGGCTTGGCTCGCGGCGGCGAGCAGCAGGATCGTTATGACGGCGATGCGGCGCATGTGGTTGCTGGTTGCCGGTGTGGCGTATACGCAAAAATAACGATTCCCGCGCGAAACCGTAGCCGATTATGGTGAAAAAAACTATTTTTGCGTCGTTAATGATAAAAGGAACGGAAATATGCTGGAGAAAGGTTTGAAGAGCGAGAGCCGCACGACGGTGTCGCAGGATAATGTGGCCGCAACGATGGGGTCTGGCGACATGCCCGTCTTTGCGACGCCCGCGATGGTGGCTTTGATGGAGAATGCCGCCATGAATGCCGTGGCTGCCGTGTTGGAGGCCGGGGCTTCGACCGTGGGGGTGGAGATGTCGGTGTCGCACGTCAAGGCGTCACCCGTGGGTGCCGAGGTGACGGCATCGGCGGAACTCGTGGAGGTGGACGGCCGCAAACTCACATTCGAGGTGAAGGCTTGGGACGGGAAGGGAACCATAGGCGAGGGGCGCCACGTGCGTTTCGTCGTCGACCGCGGGCGTTTCATGGGCAAACTCGGATAACGGGAGCGCTGCGGCACGGCGGCATGCCGTTGCACGGGGTGCCGCATGGCCGAATAATCGGGCGGAAATTTTGACTATTGATTTTTTTACATTACTTTTGTGGCGCTTACGAGCGCTTGATTGAGCTATGGTGTAATGGTAACACAGCAGATTTTGGTTCTGTTATTCTGAGTTCGAATCTCGGTAGCTCAACCCGAAGGGGAAAGGACGTGAAAACGGCTTTCCCCTGTTTTTTTATTCGGCGCAATGCGTTATCTTTGTATGATCTCCGTCGGCTGTGCCGATCGGGAAATACGGAATCATTATGGAATACGGAAAGATCGGCGAAACCGACATCGACAGCGTAATGCGCATGGTCGAGGCGGCGAAGGAACGCCTGCGCAGGCGCGGCGTCGACCAGTGGCAGCGGGGATACCCGTGCCGCGAAAGCATCGAGGACGACGTGGCGGCAGGTGTAGGTATGGCCCTGCGCGACAAGGATGGTATCGCGGCATACGGTGCCGTGATCTTCACCGGCGAGCCGGCATACGACCATATACGCGGCGGCGAATGGCTCACCGACGGGCCCTATGCCGTGGTACACAGGCTCTGCGTGGCGGAGGACAGGCTCGGCCGCGGCTGTGCCACGGAGTTCATGCGCCGTACGGAGTCGTTCGTACGGCCGCGTGCCGCGAGCATACGTATAGACACCCATCCGGACAATATCCCCATGCAGGGGCTTATCCGCAAGTCCGGATTCGCATATTGCGGCGATGTGACCATCGAGAGCCGGCGTCTGGCTTTCGAGAAGCCTTTGCACGGGGCGGAGCGCTGAATCTGTACGGAATCATGATTATACGGAAAACGATACTGTTATGAAGAAGACCTTGATTTTTATCTGTTTTGCCTTGAGTGCCACGGGCGCCGTGGCGCAGACGGACAATGGCGGAATAAGCGACGGCATGCTGGCGCGCATCCGCAAGGGATATGCCGCAACCCCGGAACAGAAGGCGGTGAAGAATGCGCTGGCGTCGACCTCGATCGCCACGCTGGCGATAAATTCCGAGAATCTGGCCATGTGCGACACCCATTTCTCGAACCGCGTCTCCACGCGCGGCATAACCGACCAGAAGTCGTCGGGCCGCTGCTGGCTTTTTACGGGGTTGAACGTACTGCGCGCAAAGATGATCGACAAATACGACCTGCCGTCGTTCGAGTTCTCGCAGAACTACTGTTCGTTCTACGACCTGCTGGAGAAGTCGAACCTCTTTCTGCAGGCGGTGATCGACACGCGCGAGGAGCCGATGGACGACCGTAAGGTGACATGGCTCTTCCAGCACCCGATAGGCGACGGCGGGCAGTTTACGGGTGTCTCGAACCTCATAATGAAGTACGGCGTGGTGCCCAAACCGGCCATGCCCGAGACCTACCAGAGCAACAATACGGGGCAGATGTCGATGATCCTCTCGCTCAAGCTGCGCGAGTTCGGGCTCGAGTTGCGCGGCATGAAACCCTCGCAGGCGGCCGAGCGCAAGGTGGAGATGCTGACCGAGATATACCGCATCCTCGTCGAGTGCCTCGGCGTGCCGCCCGAGGAGTTCGAGTGGACGCGCTGCGACAAGGATGGCAACCCCGTCGAGACGCGCCGGTACACGCCCAAGGGCTTTTATGACGAGTACATAGGCGAGGACCTCGAAAAGAACTACGTGATGGTGATGAACGATCCGTCGCGCGAGTACGGCAGGGTGTACGAGATAGAGTACGACCGCCATGTATACGACGGAGAGAACTGGCTCTACGTCAACCTGCCGATAGAGCGGGTGAAGGAGATGGCCATAGCCTCGATAAAGGACAATACGGCGATGTATTTCTCGTGCGACGTGGGCAAGTTCCTCGACCGTACGAAGGGTACGCTCGACGTGGCCAACATGGACTACGCCTCGTTGTTCGGCACCACGTTCACGATGGACAAGCGCGAGCGCATACAGACATACGCCAGCGGTTCGTCGCACGCCATGACCCTCATTGCCGTCGACCTCGACGAGGCGGGTAAGCCGCGCAAGTGGATGGTGGAGAACAGCTGGGGCGCCGCGTCGGGGTATCAGGGATGCCTGATAATGACCGACGAGTGGTTCGACGAATATATGTTCCGCGTGGTTGTGGAGCGCAAGTATGTCCCGCAGGATGTGCTGGATATGCTCGATCAGGAGCCGGTCATGCTGCCGGCGTGGGACCCGATGTTCGCCCCCGAAGAGTAGGCTGCGGCACGGCCGCGAGGCGTGTCGGGCGGTATCCGTCTGCAAGGGCGGGTGCCGCCCGACCTTTTGGGGTTATATCGGTCGGCGCGGATTCGAAATCTGCGTTCCCGATTTGCCACTGCGTCCGGTTTTAGTATCTTTGTGAGGTAATAACAGTATTGCTGTATGGCGCATTATGATTATCTGATTGTGGGTGCGGGGCTGTTCGGGGCGACGTATGCGTTCAAGGCCAATGAGACCGGCAGGAAATGTCTGGTCATAGACCGCAGGAGCCATGTCGGGGGCAACCTCTATTGCGAGAGTGTCGAAGGGATCAATGTCCATAAATACGGCGCCCACATATTCCATACCTCGAATAAGGAGGTGTGGGATTTTGTCAACTCGCTGGTGGAGTTCAACAGGTATACCAATTCGCCTGTCGCCAATTATGACGGCCGTATATACAACCTGCCGTTCAACATGAATACGTTTTACCAGATGTGGGGGACGGTATCCCCTCCGGAGGCGCGGCAAAAGATAGACGAACAGCGGAAGGAGGCTGTCGAGGAGATGAGGCGGCAGGGCGTTGCGGAGCCGCGAAACCTTGAGGAACAGGCGTTGGCTCTGGTCGGAAGGGACATATACGAACGTCTGATAGCGGGTTACACGGAGAAACAGTGGGGCCGCAAATGTTCGGAACTGCCGGCGTTCATAATAAAACGGCTGCCCGTGCGCATGGTCTACGACAACAATTATTTCAACGACAAGTACCAAGGGATACCTGTCGGCGGATACAATCTGCTGATCGAGCGCCTGCTGTCGGGTTCCGACGTGAGGGTGGGGTGCGATTTCTTCGACCACAGGGATGAACTGCTGCCGCTGGCGGACAAGGTGGTATATACGGGGCCGATAGACCGGTACTATGACTACCGCTACGGCAAATTGGAGTACCGGACCGTGCGTTTCGAGCAGGAGACGCTGGCGATGTGCAATTTTCAGGGCAATGCGGTTGTCAACTATACGAGCCGCGCGGTCCCGTATACCAGAATTATCGAACACAAGCATTTCGAGATGTTCGGGGAAGAGGTGTCGAAGAGCAGCGTAACCGTTATTTCGAAGGAGTACAGTTCCGAATGGACGGCGGAGAGCGAACCCTATTATCCCATCAACGACACCCGAAACAATGACCTTTACATGAAGTACAAGCGGCTGGCCGACGGTGAGAAGGATGTAATCTTCGGGGGCCGTCTCGCCGAGTACCGGTACTATGACATGCACAACGTGATAGAGAAAGTATTGGATCTGTTCCGATGAAAGACGATATGAACATCTCGATATTGGTATGTTACCACAAGGACTTTGCCGTATACAGGGATCCGGCATATATGCCGATACATGTGGGCCGCAGCCTGTCGCCCTTCCGGTTGGAGATGGCGGGCGACGACACGGGTGACAACATAAGCGCCAAGAATGCGTCGTTCTGTGAACTGACGGCAATGTATTGGGCGTGGAAGAACCTCAAGGGCGTCGACTTTATTGGGTTGTGCCATTACAGGCGGTTTTTCGATTTCCATAACATCATACCGTCGGTCTATTCGTTCAAGTATGAGGATGTCGGAAGGTTCGGCGACTATGACTTCTCCATCACCGATGATCTGAAAAAGGAACTCGCCGCGGGCGGCGTGGTTGTGGCGAATCCGTATTATATGAAGAGGAGTGTCTTCGAGCACTACTGCATGAGCCATGTGCCCGACGATTTGAGGAGGTTGAGGGATATAATCCATGCGGACGGGGCGAGGGAGTTCATCGAAGCCTTCGATACGGTGATGCTGGGAAACCGCCTCTCGCTGTACAATATGTTCGTCATGTCGTGGGCCGATTTCGACGGATACTGTTCATGGCTTTTCGGCATACTGTTCAGGCTGGAGGGCATGATCGACATTACGGACTACTCGCCATATCAGAAGCGCGTGTTCGGATTCATGGCCGAGCGTCTTCTTTCGGTCTACCTCATTGCAAAGCGTAAAGAACGGCTCTATTATCCGGTGGTGCAGTTCGTGGATGCCGCCGAGGTTAAGAACCACAGGCCCGTAAGGCAGTTTTTCAGCGTGTTGAATAAAAGGGTACGCTTCATGCTCAAGCCCCAGCCGGAATATTACCGCGATTGACTGACGGTCATGCTGTCATGCCTGCATGGCGCGGTGCCGAAAGTGTTGCAGCTGCAGACAAGGCCGTTGTTGTAGGGAAGGCACGCAATGACGGGTAATGGTATAAAAAACTCCCGCCGGCCGGCGGGAGTTGTCCGTATTGGGGCTTGTGGAGGCGGCGGGAGTCGAACCCGCGTCCAAACAAGGAACCCGAAGGCTTTCTACACGTTTATTCTGCGATTGGTCCTCTTGCTCGGGATGGCCGCAGACGGCCTGACCCTTGCCGCAGTCTCTTTGTTTTCGTCCGGCGGCCGAGACCTCCGCCAAACTATCCCCTAATTGATGATACCCCGTATGAACGGTTGCCTAAGGGCGGGGCCCCCGTTCGGGATACTCGTCATCGGATCGCCTCGGACCCGATGATTAAGCCCTGTTTTCCTTGAAAATTAGGCAGCGAGTGCGTAGCTGTTATTGCCATTTGTAGTTCGAGTGTTGAGATTTACGAGCCACCACACAAAGCTCGACGTGCTTACGATCAGACTCTGCAAGCTGTCAAAACCGGTCGCCCCCGATCAGACGTTGCAAAAATAGTGAAATATTTTTACAACGTTACACTTTTGTCGCTACATTTGCGGCCATGATCGGAATTTTGGCAATTCTCGCGTGCTGGGGAGCGGGCAATCTCATCAGCATGTTCACGGGCGGATATGTGTCCGGAAACGTCATAGGCATGGTATTGCTCTACGGCGCATTGCACTATCGTGTCGTCAGGGCGGAACAGGTGGCCCCCGTGGCCAAGTTCCTGCTCGGGGCGATGGCACTCTTCTTCGTGCCGTTCGGTGTGGGGCTCATGACATCGTATGAGGTCATAGCCGACAATCTGGTCGCCGTAGTCGCGGCTGCGGCAATAAGCACGGTGCTCGTGATTGCCGTGATAGGTTTCGTATGTCAGAAAATGCGAAAGAGATGATACACCAGTTCTTGGAGTCGGAGACATTCCTCCTCGCTCTCACAATCGCAATATATTGCGCCGGCATGGCGATATACCGCCGCACGGGCATGTCGCTGCTGCATCCAGTAGTTATTACCTTCTTGTCGATGATCGGGTTCCTGCTGGTATTCGACATACCGTACGAGTCCTACCGCGAGGCTACGCGCATACTCGACTTCGGGCTCGGCATGTCGGTGGTGGCGTTGGGCTATCTGCTTTACGAGCAGGAAGAACGCATGCGCGGACAGGTGCTGCCGATTCTCGCCTCGGTGGTGACGGGCAGCGTGGTTGGTATCCTGAGCGTCGTATACATAGCCCGTTTTCTGGGGGCGTCGCGGCTCATTCAAGACTCTTTGGTGCCCAAATCGGTGACGGTGCCCATTGCGGTAACCATATCGGAAAACATAGGCGGCGAGACCTCGATAACCGCTGTCGTGGTCTTCGTTGTGGGGATATTCGGTGCCTTGATCGGGTTTTCGCTCATGCGGCTGCTCCATATCGACGATCCTGTGGCGCGCGGTCTGGCGATGGGGTCGGCGGCGCACGGCATAGGTACGGCCCGTTCGATCGAGAAGGGGGCCGTGGAGGGGGCCTTGAGCGGCCTTGCCATGGCACTGATGGGTGTGGCAACGGCATTGCTGGCTCCCGTCATATCGCGATTTTTATATTGAACGCCGCGCATCCTTATACCTTTGCCGCGGCCGGCGGACCGGACCGTATCGGCGGCCGTATGCTGCAACGGTACCCCTCCTTATGGCCTAAATGCCTATTGTGCGGTACGTACGCGGCATATTTTTCGCAAGATAGTTTTTAAATCTATTTAAAAATGGTATCTTTGCGCTTTATTTAAAAATCAAATCAACTTTTCGGTCATGGAGTGGTTGTATACTCTGTTTACAGGCGATGGGATCGCCCATACCGTCATCGTGGTCTCGCTGGTCATAACGCTGGGCATACTTCTCGGCAAGGTGAAGGTAAAGGGCATATCCTTCGGTGTTACGTGGATCCTGTTCGTCGGCATTGCGGCGGGGCATTTCGGTTTTACGGTCGAACCGCAGACGTTGAACTTCATCAAGGAGTTCGGACTGATACTCTTCGTTTTTTCCATCGGCCTTCAGGTCGGCCCGGGATTTATCTCTTCGCTCAAGGAGGGCGGAATAAAACTCGTCGGCTGCGCCGTGGCCATAGTGCTGCTGGGTGTGGCCACCACCTATGTAATATATCTGGTGACGGATACCCCCATGCCTACGATGGTGGGCATACTCTCGGGTGCCGTGACCAACACCCCGGGGCTCGGTGCCGCGCAGCAGGCGTACGCCGACGCTACGGGTATCGACGACCCTACGATAGCGTTGGGTTACGCCGTGGCATATCCGCTCGGCGTGGTGGGCATAATCCTCTCGATGATATTCATCCGCGTGGTCACGCGCGTGAATTTCACTGAGGAGAACAAGGCCCTCGAGGAGATGAGCGGCGAGCGCAACTATGCGGACCGCCTTTCGGTCCTCTTCTCGAACGGTGCGCTGGAGGGCCAGAACATAGCCCATTTGAGCGAGTTGATAAACCGCTCGTTCGTCATATCACGCATAAAGCACGACGACGGGACGATAACCATCGCCGACGGCGACAGCGTGCTCAAGGTCGGCGACAGGCTGCGTCTGATATGTTCGCCAGAGGATACGGAGGCGATCGTGGCCTTTCTGGGACAGCGCATCGAGATGTCGATGGAGGAGTGGGGCGCAGGACAACTGTCGCAGAAGCAGCTCGTCTCGCGGCGCATCATAATCACCAAGCCCGAGATAAACGGCAAGCGCCTGTCGGATCTGCATCTGCGCACGAAGTACGGTATCAATATAACGCGCATAAACCGTTCGGGTATTGACCTTATACCTTATCAGGGCATGGAGCTGCAGATGGGCGACCGCGTGATGGTCGTCGGCAACGAGACCGCGATCGAGCAGGTTGCGGGCGTGCTGGGCAATTCGCTCAAGAAACTGCGCGAGCCGCAGCTCCTGACCATATTCCTCGGCATAGCGCTGGGTGTGCTGCTCGGCTCGATACCGTTGATGAATATACCGCAGCCCGTAAAACTCGGCCTTGCCGGCGGCCCGCTCATCGTGGCCATTCTCATCGGACGCTTCGGCCCGCACTTCCATTTGGTTACGTATACTACCATGAGTGCCAACCTCATGTTGCGCGAGGTGGGCCTTGCGCTCTTCCTCGCGGGAGTGGGCATAAGCGCAGGCGACGGTTTCATCGATGCGATCGTCGGCGGAGGATACCGCTGGATCGGATACGGTGTAATCGTAACGGTGGTCCCGATCATACTCGTGGGATTGTTTGCACGCCTGAGGCTCAAGATGAGCTACTATACGTTGATGGGACTTATCGCCGGAAGTACGACTGATCCCCCGGCATTGGGATATGCGAGCGGCGCTGCCGGCAACGACATGCCTGCCGTCGGATATGCCACGGTATATCCCGTGGTGATGTTCCTGCGTGTGCTGACGGCGCAGATGCTGATACTCGCGGCCTGATAGGGCAGTTATGCTATTTCGGGCGCCGGCCGCAATGGGGCCGGCGCTCTTTTATTTCCCGAAGCGGGCATGCCGTGTCGGAGCACGAGGCGCACGAAGAGCTTTTGCGGGCCCTTATGCGCCGTACGATGCCGCGTACGGCGAACGCCGCCGTTGCTGTGCCTATGATGGCGACGGTTATTTGCTGCCAATCCATGCCGGTGTGTTTTTACGGCATAAAGATACTAAAATAGTCGTATGCAGGTGCGGGGTGCGGTATCCGCCGCATACGGCTGCCGCGGGCCGGTGCGCTTTATGCCGTATTCGGACGTGTATATGTGCCAGTAGGTATGATTGTTGTGCCCTCATGCAGGTTCTGGCGGCGTTTTTTTTGCGAAAATTGTTTGGTTGTTGGAAATTTTTGTATATTTGCAAAAATATCAAACCTTTAAACAGATAACGAATATGAAAAATTTGGTAGATCAGATCGCAGTTCAGTACGAGGCTTTCTCGACCAACGCGAGTGCCCAGATTGAGAAAAATAACAAGGCTGCCGGTGTGCGTGCACGCAAGGCTGCTCTGGAGTTGACTAAACTTCTCAAGGATTTCCGCAAGATGTCGGTAGACGAGGCCAAGAAGTAGTCTTTCCGCATATCGAAAGAGCGAGGGATGTCCCATATGGGACATCCCTCGTTTTTTGTATCCTTGTGCCGTTACGGCAGCGTTATACCCATGCGGTAGAAATTGTCGCGCTGCATGGCGTCGATGCCGATGCCGGCGTCGAGGGGTACGGCCTCGTTGTGATCGTTAAGATAGTATCTCGGGGCGTCGTAATCGAAATCGGGACTCAACAGCGACGCCTGCTCGTTGCAGTAGGGGGATGTTACGGATGCCATGTCGGCAATGGTGTGGAATACCGAATAGCTTGTCGCCGGAGCATAGCAGTTCTGCCGCGCGGCGCGTACCTTGTCGGGGAACAGCTGCCCGTACGATGGCGAGAACCACGCCAGCGACGCCACGTGAAGCTGATAGTACGTAACCGTAGGCGAGGCGTGCAGGAACCGTTCGTCGCATTTGTCGAAGAGGTCTTCACCGTGGTCGGCGCAGTAGAACATCGCGCTGCATTCGCCCGTGGCCGCAAGCGTACGTATCATCTCGGCTATGACATGGTCGGTGTATACGATGGAGTTGTCGTAGGCATTCCGTATCTTGTCCATGTTGCGCGGGTTTATTGCCACGTCGTCATCGGGCTGGAAGATGGCGTATTTGCGCGGATACCGCTGTTGGTAGCTGAAGTGCGAACCGTATGAATGGAGTATGAACAGGAGCCTGTCCGACGGGTCCTCCTCGAGCGCATTGCGGACGCAGTCGACCATCTGCATGTCGTAACGCGGGGAGTCGATATAGACCACGTGGCGGGCATCGTGTGCCAGATTGTCGATCATGGCACCCTGCGGCGATTGGTTCGATATGAAATATGTCGAGAACCCTGCCTCGTTGAAGAGCTGCGGAAGACCCTTGCGGCGGTAGAGTTCCTCGTGCTGCGAGGTGTGTATCGACGAGAGGATCATAGGCACGCTCTTGTGCGTCGTGTTGCTCTGGGTCAGCACATTGCGGAACAGCGCAATGCCGGCGGTCTTCGACAGCTCGGGATTGGTGCTGCGGTTGTACCCATAGAGCTGCCAATTGGCGGCCCGCGATGCCTCGCCTATGATCAGCACGTATATTTCGCGTTTGCCGTCCGGCAGAGGCTTGTGCCGTGCCTCGAAGGTGAAGCCCGAGGATGTTTGGCTGTAACGGTCGATTTTGTTGGTTTCGGATATGCTGAGCCCCATGTTGTAGCATACGTTGACGGGGAATACTTCGTCGCGGAGGACGTGGCGTATCTCTCCGCGGCATCCCAGCAGCAGTACGGCAACACCTGCGGCCATGATGCCGCAGCCCGTACGCAGCATCCTGCGCCGAGTGTGTGGCGGCAGTTCTATGCGGCGGCGTATATGTATTGCGGCGATCCACAGCAGGGGTATGTACACCACGCAGACGGCAATGACCGAAGGATAAATGTTGCTGAGCAGCTCGGTCGCCTCGCCCGGGTTTGTGGTGGCGAGGTTCAGGAACATGTCGGTGGCGATGATCGAATTGCCGAAGAGGTACGACAGCACTATCTGGAAGGCACTCAGGAAGATGAAGAATACCCCGCACCATACCATCACACCCGAGCGCCGTGCAAGTGAAGCGAAGGCGGTGTATGCCCCCAAAGGCAGAAGTATGCCGGCAACGGTTGCCCACAGCGGGTTTTTCTCGGTATATGCGAGAACAATTACAGGCAGCATGAGCGCCGCTACGTAAGTCGCGGCGAGGGCGGCGGCATTGTGTTTTATGTTGTTTTTCATGTCCGTACTCCGTTAAAACGCTTCATTTACGTTTATGACAAGGCCGTTGGAGCGGCGGCCGAATCCGTAATCTATTCTGAGCGAGGTCTCTTCGCCGAGGGCCAGACGTATTCCCAATCCGTAGTTGGGCAGCATCTCCGACCAGTCGAAAAGTTTGTGCGAGGAGCATACGTTGGCTGCGCCTCCCCATGCGCAGATCCCTATGGGGCCGTATATGTGTTGGCGCAGCTCTGCCTGTGCCGAGACCATTTTACGGTCTGTATAGCGTCCCGTATAATATCCGCGCAGGCGGCTCGTGCCGCCCACTGACGGCCAGAAGAGCCACGGCGTGGCCGATGACCACAGGTCGGCATAGAGGTCGACGGCGGCGATGGCGCCCCGCCACAGCGGGTGGTACCAGTCGGCCGTTGCTGTTATGTGCCACAGCGTCGTGGCGCAGCTCCCCAGCGCACGGGGGCGTATCTCGGTAAGCAGAGCAAGATATATGCCTTCGGTTGCGCGGTGCGGGTTGTCTCGCGTGTCGAGTTCGGCCGTTACGCCGAGGCCCGTAGAAAAAGCATGCCGCGGCTGATTCTGTGCTGCAAGATACCGTTCGCCCGTGGCGTCGAGTCCTGTGGCTTCGGCATGGCGCAGGTCGAGGCCGGCACCTACATACAGCGGCCCTGCTGCGCGTACCATGTATTTCACGGCGAAGCTCTGCGATTTGCGGGTGTATTCCGTATGCGGGTTGCGGTCGGCGGCTTCGTATCCCAGACCCCAGAAACGCATCGGGATCGAACCGGCGTCGGCGTCCCATGTCAGACGTCGGCTGCCGCGGCCGAACAATATGCCGCCCGTCGATCGGAACCGGTAGAATCCCGTGACCGAGACCGTTGCCGCCAGCGTCGCACCCGACTGCGGCGTGAGCGTATCGCGCGGGGCGGTGCTGAAGCGGCTCGTGGCGGCTATGGCTATGGCGACGCCCGTCTCCTGCGTATATCCTATGCCTGCCGTGGTCGCGATGTCGAAGTTGCGTGTTGGCGGGGAGGCTAACAGCGGGCGGCGCAGGCGCTCCGCCAGCCGCTGCCCGAATGTCGGACGGGCGGCTTCGGCCAGATTGGCGCGCACGGCCGCATAATTCGTCGGGTCG
>CASFQF010000048.1 GCA_949296635.1 uncultured Alistipes sp.
CAAGAGTTTCGATGCGGGCGACGAGATCGAGATTCGCGTAAGCGGCCGCGGCCTGAAGGCGGTCAATGCCATCAGTTTCGCATTGCCGTACGACCAGCAGTCGTACGAGTTTGTCGGTATCGAGCCCGTGGGCATGAAGTCTATGGAGAACCTCACCAACGACCGCCTGCACACCGACGGCACGAAGGCCCTTTATCCGACCTTCGTAAATGTAGGCGACAAGGAGACGGTCGAGGGTGACGGCGACCTGTTCGTGATACGCCTGAAGGCAAAGCGCCGTGTGCAGTTCGACCTTGAGGCGCAGGATGGCGTTCTGGTAGACAAGAACCTTAACCGCATCACATTCTAAACTGCCGGATATTGTTCGAAAAATCCCGCCGACATGTTCGGCGGGATTTTTTTATGGCCGTTCGACTGCGAAACGAAATAGCGGAAGATTTCCGATCCTCCGCTGTTTTCTGCATTCGTATCTGCCGTCCGGCGTCAGTCGTTGGGGTAGGCGGCGATGAATACGTCGCGGCGGCGTAGCTCCTCCTGTATGGCGTGCAGGGCGCCGAGCGATACGCGGCCCACGACATATTTGTAGCTCTCCGACGAATAGTTCTCGCTTATGGACTCGAACGGAACCAATGCCAGATCCTCGTCGGCCGTATAACGGTAGTATACGCGGAAAAGGTGGTCGTTGGTGAATTCGGGCAGCTGCGAGTCGTTGCGTTTCTTGTACTCGTACTTGTAGTCGTAGAGGCATGCGGTGATGTCGCTCAATACGGCCGAACCGGTGGGGTAACCGCCGGCGCCGCGGCCGAACATGAACTGCTTGTCGTAGAAGAGGCCCTTGATCACCACGCCGTTGAACTCGTCCTCGACGCTGTATATATATTTGTTGCGCGATATGAGCTGCGGCATTACGCACATGATGAGGCGGTTGCCGGCGATCTTCTCGACGTGGGCGACAAGCTTGAAACGCCGCTCCTTCTCGTTGGCGAAGCGTATGTCGTCGTCATTCATATTCGAGATGCCGTATGTGAAGATCTCCTCGGGCGCCACGTAGAGGCCGAAGGCGTGCACGGTGATGATGATGAGCTTGAAGAGCGAGTCCCAGCCGTCGATGTCGAGCGTGGGGTTGCTCTCGGCGAAGCCGAGGTCCTGTGCCAGCTTGAGCGCGTCGGCGTACGACATCTTCTCGTTGAAGATCTTTGAGAGGATGAAATTCGACGAACCGTTCAGGATACCTTTCACCGAGGTGAGCAGGTCGTTGTCGTAATACTCCTCGAGGTTGCGTATGACGGGGATGCTGCCGCAGGCCGAGGCGTCGTACAGCAGCGCCGTGTTGTATCGGGCCTGCAGGCCGATGAGCTCCTCGATGTGGTATGCGAGCATCTTCTTGTTGCCCGAGACCACGGGCAGGCCCGACATCAGGGCGCGCTTGACGATCGTATATGCCGCATCGGCGTCGTCGATGAGTTCGACGATGAAGTTTATGTCGGGGTCGTTGAATATGTCGTCGGCCTTGTCGGTGAAGTCGGCCTCGACGGCGCGCTGTTTGGTTATGTCGCGCACGCATATGCGTTTTATCTCGACGTTTTTGGCGTCTATGCGCTGCAGGACGTCATAGAGGCCCCGGCCGACGGTCCCGAAACCGAAGAGTCCGATGTTTAGTTTTTTACCGTTCATGGTGTAAGATGTTTTCCTATTTGCGGTTCATGAATTTCGTTATTATGTCGTTGAGCTTCTCATGCTCGACCAGAAAGCCGTCGTGCCCGAAGTCGGAGTCTATGATGTGGTACTCCACATCGGGGATATTCTCCACAAGGATGTCGTGGTCCGACGGCGGGAAGAGTATGTCGGAACTGATGGCCACCACGAGCGAGCGTGCGCGTATCCCCGCCAGCACATCCTCCGTGCGGCCGCGGCCGCGCCCGAGATTGTGCGAGTCGACGGCCTGCGAGAGACGGTAATACGAATAAGCGTTGAAACGGCGGCGGAGCTTCTCTCCCTGATACCGCTGGTACGAGAGTACGCGCCTCTCGAACGACGCCTCGTCGGGATTGGCATCCTCCTGTGTCTTGTCGTATGCCTTGCCGCCGCGGTAGCTTATGAGGGCTATGCTGCGCGCCACGGCCATGCCGTCGAGACCCGCCTCGGCACTCCTTTGTCCGAATGTGGGGTCGCACTCTATGGCCATGCGCTGCGACTCGTTGAAGGCCGAGGCCCACGGTTTGGTGCGGGGCGTGGTGGCGATGAAGGCGGCGCGGCGTGCGAAGTCGGGGTACATGACGCACCACTCGAGGCATTGGAACCCGCCTATCGAGCTGCCTATGAGCAGCGCGGCATGCTCTATGCCGAGGTGTTCGGCAAGCAGCATGTGGCAGCGTACCATGTCGCGTACGGTCACCTTCGGGAAGTCTCCGTACCACGGCTCGCCCGTCGCGGGGTCGATGCTGAGCGGCCCCGTGGTGCCGTAATGCGAGCCGAGGAAGTTGGCGCAGACGGTGAAGTAGAGGTCGGGGTCGAGGAATTTGCCCCGCTCGACCGTATGCGGCCACCAGTCGGCCACATCCGAGTTGGCCGTCAGGGCGTGGCATACCCACACGACATTGCTGCGGTCGGCGTTCATCCGCCCGTATGTATCGTAGGCGATGGTTACCGAAGGCAGCGTGTAGCCGCATTCGAGTGTGAAAGGGCGGTCGTATGTGTAATATCGGGCCATCCTATCGGGCTTTAGCGAATGCCTGTTCAAAATCGTCGATTATGTCGTCGACATTTTCCAGCCCGAGCGATATGCGCAGCAGCGTGGGGGTAATGCCCGCAGCCTTGAGGTCGGCGTCGCTCAGCTGCTTGTGTGTCGTCGAGGCGGGGTGTGTAACGACGGTTATCGAGTCGCCGATCATGGTCATGTTGCCGGCCAGCTTGAGGGCCTCGACGAAGCGTACGGTCGAGTCGAGCGATCCCTTCAGTTCGATGGTGAAGACGCTCGAGGCACCGTAACGGTAATATTTCTGTGCATTTGCATGGCTGGGGTGCGACTCGAATCCTATGTAGCTTACGCGCTCCACCTGCGGGTGGCGGCTGCAGTATTCGGCCAGACGGCGGGCCGACTCGACCTGATGTCTCACGCGCAGCGAGAGCGTCTCCAGACCTATGAGCATGAGGTACGCATCGAAAGGCGAAGGGCAGCAACCGAAGTCGCGCAGGCCGTCCACGCGGCACTTGACGATGAAGGCGGCCTTGCCGAACGTCTTGTACATATTCAACCCGTGGTACCCCTCCGACGGGCCGTCTATCTGGGGGAACTTGCCGTTGCCCCAGTCGTAGTTGCCGCCGTCGACGATGATGCCGCCCATGGCTGTGCCGTGGCCGTTGATCCACTTGGTGGCCGAGTCGACAACGATATTGGCGCCCCACTCGAAGGGGTTGCATAGGAAGCCTGCGGCACCGAAGGTGTTGTCTATCACCAGAGGCACGTCGCGGCGTTTGGCCAGCGCCCCGAGAGCCTCCAGATCGGGGACGTCGCATGTGGGGTTGCCCATGCTCTCGGCGTATATCATCTTGGTGCGGTCGTCTATCAGGGCGTCGAACGCCTCGGGGGACTCGTTTTCCGCTATGCGGCAGTCGATGCCCAGCTTGCGGAGCGATATGCGGAACTGGTTGTAGGTGCCGCCGTAGAGGAACGGTGAGGCGACTATGTTGTCGCCCTCCTGTGCGAGGGCCGTAACCGTTATGAGTATGGCGGACATACCCGACGATACGCCCAGCGCGCCGACGGCGTCGTAGAGGGCCGCTATGCGCTCCTCGTATGCCGAGGTCGTGGGGTTCTGCATGCGGGTGTATATGTTGCCGCCCTCGCTCAACTCGAAAAGGCGTGCCGCATAGTCGCAGCTCTTGAAGTGGTATGCGGCCGTGGGGTAGATGGCTATGCCGCGCGACCCCGTATGGTCGACATGGTAGCCTCCGTGTATCTGCTTGGTCTCGAAACGCAGTTTATTGTCGGACATAATATTTCTATTCTATGGTAAAATGTTTGCGGATAAAAAATAGTGTGAGGAGTTGTGTCTGTAACACGCGGCGGTGCGTGGCCGCCCGAAAAAGATCGAGTGCCTAACGGCACATTCGCATTGAACGCCGCGACATACGGCGCATACCGAATATGAAAGATGAGATATTTTCGATGAGTTCGGTCATGTGCGATCCTTTATCTTTTCGCAAATATAGCTATATTTTTTAATAAAGCGAAATATCGCGCCGGATTTTATTCGGCGGCGCTTGCCGGAATGTATGCGGCGCCGCGGCACGGCGGCATTATGCGCTCCCCGTATGTGCCTGACGGCGGCACAGGTCGTCGCTGCAGGCCTCCCCCTCGGTCTCGATCTCCACGGTGACGTGTTCCGCGCCTGCGGCGGCAAGAGCGCGTTTTATGTCGTACTTTACGCGGGGCGTATCTGCGCCGCGGCGGGTGACCACGTGTACCGTGGCGGCGTTTTCCGTAGTGCTGAGGGCCCAGACGTGCAGGTGGTGCATGCCGGTGACGCCGTCGACCGAAGTGATGGCGCGGCGGATGCGTTCTATGTCCATGCCGTCGGGGACGCCGTCGAGCGAGAGGCGCACGCTGGCGCGCAGCAGTCTCCATGTCGAGAGGAATATTACGGCGGCGACAGTGAGCGCTATGACGGGGTCGGCGGCATACCATCCCGTGTGCGATATTATGATTCCCGAGGCGAGGACGCCTGCCGAGACGAGCGTGTCGGCCACCATGTGCAGGTATGCTCCCTTGATGTTAAGGTCCGTCTTGCTCTCCTTCATGAAGAGCCATGCGGTGAAGGCGTTTACCGCGATGCCTATACCTGCGACCCATGCCATCACGCCGCCGTCGACGGGGTGCGGGTGGAGCAGGCGCCCGATGCTCTCCCAGACGATCACGCCCACGGCCGCAAGGAGTATGCAGGCGTTTATTAGCGATACGAGGATCGTGCTTTTACGGTAGCCGTATGTGTATTTGTCGCTCTTTGCCGCCTGCGACAGCTTTACTGCCAGCAGTGCCAGCAGCAGCGATACCACGTCGCTGAGGTTGTGTCCGGCGTCGGAGACGAGCCCCATGGAGTTTTGCCACAGACCGGCCCCGAGCTCTACGGCGACGAACACGAGGTTGAGTACGATGCCCCACACGAGGGCGCGCGTGACGTGTGCAGAGTCTATGCGGCGGTGATGTCCGCTCCCGGTATGTCTGTGTATGTGAGACATGGTCTTTGTACGCCTTTTACGCCTGCATGCCGCAGGCGGTTTACTGCTGCAAAGATAACATGCGGCGCGTGCAACACGGTTGCAAATGCAGCGTATGCCTGCGTGCCGATTCGACGGCCTCTGCGTTGCATGCGCCTACAGCGTCATGTCGTTCTGGTCGACGAGGCTGTTCAGCAGTGCGTAGACCGTAAGGCCCGCGACCGACTTTATGCCGGTCTTGTGCGTGATGTTCTTACGGTGGGACATGACCGTGTGTATTGATATGTTGAGGCGCTCGGCTATCTCCTTGTTCGACATGCCTTTGGCTACGAGGATCAGCACGTCGCGCTCGCGCTCCGAGAGGTCGTGGCTGTCGGAGTAGGGGTTTGTTTGGCTCTGCTCGATGGCGGCGTGCAGTTTGCGTACGATCTGCGGCCGCGAGTCGAAGATGTTTATCACGCTGTCGAACTGCCGCATGAGTTCATCGTCGCGTACGGTCGTTGCGAGTGCCGCGAGCGCCGTGTGCTGCATCTCCGGATATGTCGACCTGATATTCTGCGACAGCGTGCCTGCAATCTGTGAATTTACCAGCACCACATCGGGTTCGACGACGGAGAACCGCTCCGACAGTGTCCGCAGTTCCGCATCGGCGAAGACGACCTCGAATTCGCCGTCACCGCGTAACATCGAGCGCAGCCCTTCTGTTATGACGGCCGACTGCTCGACTATGGCCAGACGGTAGCGTTTCATGGCTTCGCCCCCTCCTCGGCGTTCGTTACGACGGGTGCAAGCAGCGTCGATTCGATGAGCGTATGCTTGCCCAGATCCTCCTTCATGCGGAATATGTCGAAGAGCAGCTCGCACCGCTGCTGTGTCGGGCAGCTCTCGGGCAGGTATTTTATCACGACGCTCTTCATGTCGTCGATCTTGTCGCAAATGTCGGTATGGTTCTCCATGAAGCGGGCCATAGTCATTCCGGCATCGGCCTTTCCCGCGGCGAGATTCTCGACGTATGGGAATATCGTCGTCTCCTCGTAGTCGAGATGCGCTTCGACCTCGGCGATGTAATCCTCGTAAAATTTGAGCAGTATGTCGCTTTGGCGGCGTTCGCACGAGGCGAGTACGCGCTGCATGCCTTCGGTTATGCGGGGGACCATAATGTCGAGGTAGTAGCGGTGCGACGCCCGCAGGAACCTTACCAGATGGAGCATGTCGCCTATGGCAAGCCCTTCGGTGTCGGGTATATACTCCTCATCGGAGTATATGCGGCATATTATGAGGAAGAGCTCGGGAGACATGTCGTATCGGCGGCACATCTCCGCTATCGAAATATCTCCGAACGGCAATTCTATGTCCAGCCGCATGATGATCGACAGAAGGCGGTAGTCGGCGTCGATGAGCTCGATGATCTTCATCTGCTCGGAGAGTATCGCCTTGTTGTTATTGTCGGTTTTGTAGCTTTTCATGTTTCGACGTTAATATTGTTACGTGTGCGGTATTGTCATAATCCCGCCATGATACCTATGTGGTATGCCGCCCATGCGACCAACCACGCTACGGCGGTGTTGTATACCACGGAGAATGCGGCCCATTTCCATCCCCCGGCCTCCTGTGCTATGGCGGCGACGGTCGCTATGCAGGGGAAGTAGAGCAGGATGAATACCATCATGGCCAGCGCCGCGGCGCGGCTGTAGTTGCCCGAGGCGACGAGCCGCTGCGAGAGCGAAGCGTTGCCGTCATCGTCGGGGTCGTCGGCAGCGTACAGGACACCGAGGGTCGATACCACGATCTCTTTGGCGGCGGCGCCCGAGAGCATTGCCACGCTGGCGCGCCAATCGAGCCCGAGCGGTTCCATCGCCGGCTCGCAGAACTTGCCTATACGTCCGAGATACGAGTTTTCCGACTGTGTGGGCGCTGGTTCTACCGTGGCGGGGGTGCCGGTGACTGCTGCCGGTACCGCCATGCCGGCAGTCTCTGCGGCGGTGACGTTACTGCCGTGCGGGTAGTAGCTCAAAAACCATATTATGACCGTGGCGACGAGTATCAGCCCGCCCATCTTCTTGAGGTATTGTTCGCTGCGTTCCCACATGTGGCGCATTGTGGCATTGAGCGTGGGGACACGGTACGGCGGCAGCTCCATGACGAAAGGCGTCTCGTCGGGGCCGAACATGAAGCGGCGCAGCAGGCGTGCCGTCACGATGGCGACGATACACCCGAGCATGTATATGAGGAAGAGCATCGCTCCGGCATGTCCGGGGAAGAACGTGCCGGCCAGAAGGATATACACCGGAAGTCTTGCGCTGCATGACATGAACGGGTTTATCAGTATGGTTATCAACCTGCTGCTGCGGCTCTCGATGGTGCGCGTAGCCATGATGGCGGGGACGTTGCATCCGAATCCCATGACGAGGGGAATGAACGATTTGCCGTGAAGGCCCACCAAGTGCATCAGCTTGTCCATGATGAAAGCCGCGCGGGCCATGTATCCCGAATCCTCCATGAGCGAGATGAACAGGTACAGTATGAGTATGTTGGGCAGGAATACCGCTACGGCCCCCACGCCGCCGATGATGCCGTCGACGATGAGGTCGCGCAGGGCGCCGTCGCCCATTATGCAGCCTGTGGCCTGTCCTATCCATGCGAAGGCGGCCTCGAGCCACTCTTGAGGATAGGCGCCCAAGGTGAACGTGCACCAGAACATCAGGAATATGACCAGCAGGAAGAGCGGAAAGCCGGCATACCTGTTGGTGACGATGCGGTCGATGAACGACGTGCGGCGGTTGGGCTCCTTGGAGCTCGGGGTGAAGGTCTCGGCCAAGGCTCCCTCGATGAATCCGTATTTTTCGTTGGTGATGGCGCTCTCGACATCCTCGTTGAGGGCCGACACTATGCGTTCGGCACCGCGTTCGGCCTGCGTCTTCCAGCCGGGGTAGTGTTCGGCGTGCGAGAGCATGGCTGCGATTTCCGCGTCGCCCTCGAGCATCTTTATCGAGAGGTAACGCGGCGGGAAACATTTGGGCAGCTCCTCGATGTGGGCTTTCATCATCTTCGACAGCGCCGCGATCTCGGCCTCGACGGACGGCGAGTAGTTTATGTGCACGTGGCGCACCTTGGGGTTCTGGTTCTCGAAGGTGAGGATCACCTCGTCGAGCAGGTGGTCGAGTCCCTTGTGCTCGCGGGCCACGACGGGGACCATCGGGACGCCGATCATGCGGCCCAGATAGTCGTAGTCGAGGTGCGCGCCCTCCTGTTCCAGCTCGTCGTACATGTTCAGCGCGACCACTATGCGCGGGTTGACATCCATCAGCTCGGTCGTAAGGTACAGGTTGCGTTCGAGGTTCGATGCCGCCACCACGTTGACCACCACGTCTGGCAGCTCCTCCACCAGATGGCGGCGGACATAGAGCTCCTCGGGCGTATATGCCGACAGGGCGTAGGTGCCCGGCAGGTCGGTGATGTTTATACGGTAATCCTTGTACTTGAACGAGCCGCTCTTGGCGTCGACGGTGACGCCGCTGTAGTTGCCCACATGTTCGCGCCGCCCCGAGAGGGCGTTGAAGAGCGAGGTCTTGCCGCTGTTGGGATTCCCCACAAGCGCGATGTTTATTTCGCGGATTTTGGCGTCGATCACCTTCTCGTAGTCGTAATCGTTGTCGGAGGTGGAGTGGCGGTCCCATTCGGCCGAGAGTTTCTGCGCCTCATGCTGCGTGATGACCTCGACCATCGCCGCCTCGCTGCGCCGCAGCGATACCTCGTACCCCATGATGCTGTATTTGATGGGGTCGTGCAGCGGCGCGTTCAATATGGCCTTGACCTTTTGGCCGCGGACAAACCCCATTTCGAGTATTCTGCGCCGGAATCCGCCGTGCCCCAGTACCCTGATGACAACGGCCGATTCATCGGTCTTCAAATCGGATAGAAACATACGTATCTCTTTACTTTATTCTTTCATTATGCACGGGCCGTCCGTTGGCCCTTTTGCCTCGGTTCGGGAATAGATAAATATTGTCATTCCCATTTCATGCGGTGCGAGACCCTGCCTGCCGTGGTCACCGACAGGGTGCATCCCTTCAGGTCGACCGCCTCGTTGCACGCGATGCGTATTTCGGTCTTGCCGTAAGGCTCGAGCGGCGGAACCGCAGCCGAAAAACTCTTCCCGCCGGCAGTGGTTATTGTCAGCTCCGACAACTTCGAGGCGGAGAGGCCGAAATTCTCGATCCCGACCGTTATCTGCCCGCTGTCGGCGTCGTAGGCGGGACGGCGGCTCGAAAGTACCGCCGGCCGGTAGTCGACATATGGCAGGGCGGCATATCCGAAGACGCTCCCGCCCTTGCGGGTCTTGCCCAGCAGTTTGGGCGCGAACTCCTCCCTGTCGATGCCGCTGCCGTGGGCATCGAACGTCACCACAAGGTCCCTGCCGCGGCGCTGCGTCTTTACGGCCTTGGCGCCCCCGCCGAAGTTGACGGCGGTGTACGACCCGAGGCGGAGCGAGCCGATGTCGAGGTCGCGGGCAGGGTTGAATCCCTTTTCTCCCTTGACCAGCAACTCTATCGCGTCGGTCGTCTCGTCTATCGGTTCACGGTTGAGGACCTCTATTAACAGCCCCTTGTTCATGGGCAGGCAGATGTTTTTCGAGCTGTGGCGGTCGTTCGGCAGATCGTTCCACTTGATGGTGTCGATCACGGCGAAATTTAGCTGCTCGACACGGCCCTTGTCGTCCTGATACACCTTGGGGCGCTCGTACTTGAACCACTGCTCGACATAACCGTCCTTGTGCACCGAGACCCCGGGCACATATGCCTCGCCCTGTTCCGTCACCCAGTGTACGCCGTCCAGCGAGCGCTGGTGGTAGGCTATGCGGCCCAGCCAGTCGTTCACGATGAGGTGGTACTGCAGCGAGTCGCGCCATACTACGGGATCCTCGAACTCGCCGTCGACGGGAGGGTATATTCTCTCCTCGGTGATCTGCCGGTAGGGTGCGAGGCCGTCGCGGCTGACCCACACGCCGCCGCCGCGGCACACCATAAGGCGCGAGCCGTCGCCGCGTTCGGCGAAGGTGAGGTTGCTCAAACCCTCGATCACGCGCCTGTCTCGGGTGTCGAACTCGAACTGTCCGTACTGCCACGGCCCGTCCAAGGAGTCGGATATGTAGTACCCGCCGATGACATATATCACCGTGCGGCCGTCGGCAAGGCGGTATGCCTCGGGGTTATGCCCCTTGCCCACGGTCTCGCGTATGGTGTATGGGCCGTGGAGCCGCTTCGATACGGCGTGGTATACCGTCGAGTTGGGCCAGAACATGTGCCCCTGCGGCGAGTCCTCGGGCCAGCCGCATACGTACATATGGTAGAGTCCGTCGCCGTCCTTGAGTATGTTGCCGCCCCAGAACGACGTGTCAGGCATCTCGATGCCGTTGTCGACGAAGCGCTCCGCCACCTCGGCCGTGCCCCACACATGCTTGCCCTTGCGCCCGTCCGGCATGGGGAGTATGCGGTCCATAAAGCGCGCCCCTTCCACGAGGCGGTCCCACTGCTGCGGGCGCGGCCTCTCGACGGCCTGTGCCGCAGCGCTCTGCGGTGCGACGGTATATGCCGCTACAGCAGTCAAAGCCGCGGCAAGACAGGCGGTCACCATGCTGCATCGGCAGCGCATCCCGTTGTCCTTATTCGGTTGTCGTCCCATAGTTTCGTTATCGTTGTTTTACTTCTCCATATCGTAGCGGAACATGTCCACGTCGACATATCCGCTCTCCGCCTTGTCGTTGAAACAGTATATGCCGATACGGTCGCCGCGGTAATATCCCCAGCAGAGCGTATACTCCCCGCCGAAAGGTATGAACGTACGTCCGTCGAGGCTGTACGAGAATCTCGATACGCCGTCGAGTCCCCACTCCGAACGGAACCATATATCGCCGTCGGGTACGGTGTCGCCTTTTGTGCAGTCGTCGTTGTGCCTGTATTCGATATAGCACCTGCCGCCTTCCTTGACTATTCCGATGGCGGCCGACTGCGACGAGAAGTGGCACAGGCCGCTGCGCTGCCCGTCGGCCATGCCCGATATATCCATCTTTACGGTCACTTCGCTGTGCCGCGTTCGGAAACAGCGTTGCGTGAGCGTGTTTCCGGCATATAGCAACTTGTTTGGCTGCAATGCCGCAAAGGCCTTCAGCCGCAGCCATCCCTTGCGTTCCGCAAGCGAGAATTTGTCTGTGCGGGGCTGGTAGTTCCACTGCCACTGCAAGCCGAGGCGCTTGCTGCCGAAATCGTCGTCCGTCTGTATTGCGAATCGCTTTTTCCCCTTGCAGGGCATCGGCGCCGACCATGTCATGGCCTCGGCATCTTCGCCCGTGTTCCCTATCATCGGCCAGCCGTCGGTCCATGCCACGGGAAGCAGGCTCGCTACACGGCCGCCCCAATCGCCCGTGCCGTGGTGCGTAAAGAAGTACCATTTGCCGTCGGGGCCCTCGACTATGCCGCCTTGGTTGGGCTCGTTGTACTGCCTGCGTGCGGGGGCGAGCACCCGCTCCTCGTCATAGGGGCCTGTTATGCTCTTTGCCCGCTTGGCCATTACGTAGCGGCCCTTGTCCCACTGGTGTTCGCTGAATATGAGGTAGTACCAGTCTCCCACCTTGAGCAGTTTGCTGGCCTCGCGGCCGCTGCCTTCGTTTATGAGGCGTGCGGATGCCGTGTCGATCGTTTTGCCGTCGGGAGCCATGTCGAACAGGTATGTCTTGTAGCCGTCGGCGAAATGCGTTCCCACGAAATACGCCTTGCCGTCGGAATCCCACATGACGGTGCAGTCGTCCCATCCTCCCGTGTCCATAAGCTGTGTGAGCGGCTCCCACGGGCCTTCGGGCCTGCGCGCCGATGTCATGAAGAAACCCTCGTCGGGGGTGCCGAAGAATATGTAGAAGCGGCCTTCGTGGTAGCGTAGCGTTCCGGCCCATATACCCTTGCCGTAGCGGTTCATCCGGTCCCAGTTCAACTCCGGACCAATCAGCGTCAGGTCGGACACGACATGCCCTACAATCTCCCAGTTTACCAAATCGCGGGAATGCATTACGGTCATGCCCGGTGAGAACTGGAATGTGGAAGAAATGGCATAATAATCTTCTCCTACCTTAATGCAATCAATATCACTATGGTCCGAAGGAATGATGGGATTCAGATAGGTTCCGTCACCCTGGTCGCCCCATTTCGTCCAATTCCCCCACGTCTGTTCCGTCTGGGCTGGAAGGACACAAGCCATCTCAAAAAAAATGACCGACAAGCAAAAAGTTCTATACATACTCAACTCCATTTATAATGATAAGCACGGTGGCCATAGAAAACAACAACAACAAAACAAAGCACATCAGCTGCGCAACAACAATGACAAAGGGTTCACAGTGGCGTGACCATCATTGATCACATTGTTCTCCACAATATCCCAGGCATGCAGCAAATCACCTTGGTTTTGTTCATTGGATTTGGTGTTGTTTGACCAATGACTTTTGGTATTGTTCACACAATCAACAAGCCCATGAATCTTGACCAACAAGCAACAGAATTGAAACAAGTTTGTTCAGTGTTTATCATTGGCACAAACAACAAGAAACACTTGAATGTGGCAATGAATGTGTTGACAAGGCTGAGCAGATTCACATGTTGTTGAACATTGCAGTTGTTGGTTGAGTGTTTCAACAATGATTTGCCAACAATTCTGTGACAGTGATCAACATGTTGTTTGTCAATGTGCTGTGCAAACAACAAACAACATGGTGTTGAGTGTGTTGTGTGTGAGCACACAAAATTGACAACATTGTTGTTTGTGGTTGATCAGCAGTTTCAGATTTGTGATGATGATGGCTGTTGTGCTGTCACAACAAAGTCATGAAATTGGTGACACTTGATGTGACAGCTCAACAATGCATGATGTGGTTGATTGTTGGTGGAGCTCGAACATTGCTTGCAGATGCAGCTTCAGAAGTTGATTTATGTTGTTTGTACATTGGTGCAAGCAT
>CASFQF010000049.1 GCA_949296635.1 uncultured Alistipes sp.
GTATGTGGTTACATCCACGAGGGAGATTCGGCACCCGAGCAGTGCCCGCTTTGCAAGGCGAGCAAGGACAAATTCGTCGAGGTAGAAGAGAAATCGGAGGGCCTTACGTTCGTGACCGAGCACAAACTCGGTGACGGCAAGGGCTCGAGCGAGGAGCTGTGGAAGGGTCTGAACGACCACTTCATGGGCGAGTGCTCGGAGGTGGGCATGTATCTGGCCATGAGCCGTCAGGCCGACCGCGAGGGTTATCCCGAGATCGCCGAGGCGTTCAAGCGCTACGCTTTCGAGGAGGCGGAGCACGCCGCCAAGTTCGCCGAGCTCATCGGCGAGGTGGTATGGGATACCAAGACCAACCTCTACAAGCGTATGAACGCCGAGTGCGGCGCGTGCGAGGACAAGATGCGTCTGGCCCGTATGGCCAAGGAGCAGAACCTCGACGCCGTACACGACACGGTACACGAGATGGCCAAGGACGAGGGCCGTCACGGCGCGGGCTTCCAAGGCCTCTACAACCGCTACTTCGGCAAGTAGTCTGCCGGTATAATTACGGAAACAGCCGTACACGTTAGTGTGCGGCTGTTTTTATCGTATCCTTGCCGTTGAAAGGGCTCGGAGGCGTATTCCGGATAAAAAAGCGGCCCCGAGAGGTCGGGGCCTTCGCGCGGTGCGGTTCATTTCAGAAGGTCGCTCAAAAACGAATTCACCACATTGCTCGCGTAACGGTATCCTTTACGGACTGTCTCGGCGACTTCGTATACGGTCTCTATGCGTCGGTGGAGATACTCTATCGACTGCCGCACGCCTACCGAGTAGACGATCAGCGCCAGCAGGGCGAAAAACCCTCCCGTAACGGCTGCGGCTGCGGCCGTGGATCCGATTATGCCGGCGAGCCACGTTACTGCCGCGGTGATGAATAGCACTATCGCCGCTGTCGCGGTGATGGAGAAGAAGAGAATCGAAGCCGCTATGCGGCGGCTTTCCGTTTTGAGCTCGTCCATCGCGTGCCGGTCGTTTAGAGTTTGTCGACCGCATCTTCGCAACGGCAGCGCGCTTTTTCGATCTCGTTATCCACGTAGTCGCGTATCTTGTTGCGCAATTCGGGGCCCGATTGGGGCGTTACGAGCATCGTTACGACCGATCCGAGCAGCATGCCTCCGAACAGGGAGACGAGACAGCAAATTCCTCTGTTTTTCATAGCTTGAAGTTTTAAGTATCCATACGCCGGAGTTGCAAAATTCGGGCCATGTGAATATTTTTGCGTGTCGGGCGTGTCGTGCCGGACGGATATATGCGTTGTACGTTTATGGATAGCATGAGATCGGCGAGCGTGGCATTCACGGGCCACCGCACATATTGCGGCGAGGGGGAGCGGCAGTTGGACGACGTGCTGGAGAGGCTCTATTCCGAAGGGTATCGGCGTTTCCTTACGGGTATGGCGTGGGGATTCGATCTGGCTGCGGGCATGGCTGTTATCGGCCTGCGGCGGAGGCATGGCGACGTGCGGCTTGTTGCCGTGGAGCCGTTCTGCGGGTTCCGCTCGCTCTTTTCGGGTGCCGAAGCAGCGGTCTACGACAAGGTGCTGGCCTCGTGCGATGAGCGTGTGGCAGTATGCGGCACCTATACGGCGGCGTGTTACCGCCTGCGCAACGATTTCCTTGTCGACCATGCGGCCGTTGTTGTGGTGTGGTACGACGGCGGCCGCGGCGGCGGTACCGCATATACGGTAAGACGGGCGCGCCGGCACGGCGTACCCGTCATTAACCTCCGTCCGTCGGAGCAGTTGCGCTTCGACGGATTATGATTCCGCCTCCGCGGCCGGCATATCGAACGGCAGGGGCAGTTATAATTCCGCTTCGAGCCTTTGGGCCCGCTCGACCAGCGGCCGCGCCGATTCCTTTTGCCCCGTCAGCCCACAGATGTCCGCCAGCCGCCGCAGCGGTTCGGCCAGCGAGCGGATATGGTTGCACCGCTCGTATTCGTTCCCGCACAACTCCTCCGTTACCCTCATCTCCCCGATATGGTGCCGTTCGACGGCGTCGTTGTCGTCTGTCGCCGTGTTATGGCATGGGGAATGAAGAAACCGCAAAAACCGTCTTTGCAGACTGCTTTTGCGGCTTCCGTGGAACAAGTAGACTACCAGTTGAGGATCTTCTTGAAATCGTAAGCCTCGGGGTTGGGTACGTAAGCCTTGGCGGCCTCGTAGTCCTCGGGGGTGATGTAGTTCATGATGTGGTTGATCACCTGCTGGATCTTGTCCGACTCGATGTTCACCAGACGGGGCGGGATCTTGCCCGTCGTGGGATCCTGAAGGTCCTTCAGGTAGAGGGGCGATACGTAGCCGTCCTGACTGATGTAGACCATGCAGCCGGTCTTGCCCTCCGAGAATAGCTTGTATACGCCCATACCCAGCTCCGAGCAGTATACCAGATCGTAGGCGATGGGGGTCTGGCAGCGTACCTCGTAACCGATCTCTACGGGGCGCGACTTGACCTTGATCTTCAGCTCCTTGAGCTTGTTCTCGAGCATCTCGTTGAAGATGTGTGCCTTCGATACCTTGCCCAGCTCGGGGTGGCCGTGCTCGTCATAGGTGAAGTGTACGCCCGATTTCTTGATCTCCTCGTTGCTCAGGGCGTGGAAGACGCCCTCCGAGATCATGGCGACGCCGTACTCGATGCCCATGATCTTGCGCTTGATGATCGACGAAACCACGAGGTTGACGATCTTCTCCACCGTGATCTCGGTCTTGTTGAACATCTCGGGGATGACGATCATGGGGTAGTGGCAGGCCGAGCCTATACCGAAGGCGAGGTGGCCGGCCGAACGGCCCATGGCTGCAACGACGAACCAGTTGGCCGACGTGCGGGCGTCGTTGTAGACGGCGCGTCCTATTACGGTGCCGCCCTCCTTTGCCGACTGGTAGCCGAAGGTGGGCGAGCCTGCGGGCAGGGGCAGGTCGTTGTCGATGGTCTTGGGAACGTGGATGTTGGCAATGGGATAGTGCTTTGCCTCAAGGAACTTGGCGATACGGTTGGCGGTCGAAGCGGTGTCGTCGCCGCCTACGGTTACCAACAGTTTCACGTTGTTCTCTTGGAAGAACGAAAGGTTGAAATTCTCCTCGAAATCCTTGTCGGTGGGCTTGAAACGGCTCATCGTCAGGTATGATCCCCCCTGATTGAAGATGTAGTCGGCCTTGACGAAGTCGAGATCCTCGTAACGCGGGTTGGGGTTGAAAAGACCCGAATAACCGTAATGCAGACCGATTACGCGATAACCTTTCGCAAGGAATGTCTTGGCGACGCTGCCGACAACGGTATTCATGCCCGGTGCCGGACCTCCGCCCGTGAGAATTGCAATAGCCTCTTTCATGGTTTATTGTTTTTTATGTGAATGAATAGACGTTATATCTGTGCAAAAATACAAAAAATAACTTTATACGCTATCCGTCTCGGCTTTTTTTGCCCTCGAATCTCTCGCAAGGTGTCATGTGCGGGTATGCGGATCCCGTTTTTTGCCGTTGCGGGATGCGTTCCGCACGCGGGAGGCCGAAATGCGGGTTTTTCGTTTGCCATTCCACGCGACTTTTATTACATTTGTAATGTCCGGACCATTGGCCGCAGCCGCGACGGGCTGCTGTGCCGTGCTTCGGGCGGAGACAACCCGAATAAACCTTTACCTAAACAACAACCGTTATTATGAAGAGATTTTTTACGGCCGTGGCGATGTTCGTTTGCGCCGGCATGGTTGCGGCCTGCGGTGACGGCGCCGCCCCTAAAAAGAGTGTGGGCATACAGCTCTATTCGATCCATCAGGATGTTTCGGATGTCGGGGCGTCGTTGCAGCGACTCGCCGACATAGGCTACACAACCGTGGAGACGCTCAACGGGAACGGCGATCCCAACTGTTTCGGTCTGGAACCCGCCGCATTCAAGGCCCTGTGCGACAAGGCGGGCCTTACCATAACCTCGACCCACGCCTCGATACAGAACGACCCCGCCGACGAGGAGGCCGTCATGGAGCGCTGGCGCGTACTTTTCGACGCTCTGCGTACGATGGGTGCCGAGTATTGCATCATGCCGGGCTACGCCTTCGGCTCGACGCTGGCCGAGATCGACGCGAGCTGCGACTACTGCAACCGTGTGGGCAAGTTGGCCAAGGAGTACGGCCTGAAACTGGGATACCACAACCATGCGGGTGATTTCGTCGAGGTCGAAGGACAGACCGTACTCGATTACGTGCTTGCACACACTGATCCCGAACTCTTCCTGCTCGAACTCGACGTGGCCAACATGGGCGGAGCCGACCCAATGGACTACCTGACGCGCTATCCCGACCGTGTGCGCCTGCTGCATGTCAAGGACGAGCGCGTATTGGGCCGCAGCGGCAAGATAGATTTCGAGGCCATATTCGACAGATACTACGCCAACGGTTACAGCGACTACTATGTCGAGTTCGAACTGCCGTTCGCCATCGGCGAGGATGCCGCCGAGAATGAGCGCAACCTCGCCGAACTGTGGCAGGAGCTGGGCGAGTGCTACGAATATGTGTCGGCGGCGCCGTTCGTCAAGTAAGGTGCGGCATGCCGCTCCCTGTCACCCCTCAGGCAGCCGCCTGCGGGGTGTTTTTATGCCGTAACGGCGCGGGCCGCCTGCGGCGCTGCCGACGTACGGACCGGATGGCCGCCCGCATAAAAATGCAAAGATGGATATTGTACTTCCGCAGGCGTATACTTGTTGCGATATAATTTTGTCCGAAAAGAATATTTTTCTACTTTTGTGTATATTAATCCTTTTGTTATCGGATTGCACGACAGATCACTCAACTTTAATAATTCTATGCGTATGAAAAAAATTATCTCTATTGTTGCGGCCTGCATGGCCGTTGTCGCGATGGTCGGCTTTACGGGATGCAAACCCGCCAAGAAGCAGATCGGTCTGCAGCTCTATTCCGTAGCGCAGGACATGTCTAACGTGGAGGCTTCGATCCAGAAGGTCGCCGAGGCAGGGTATAACACTGTCGAGACCCTCGGCGGCGATCCGGGCTGCTTCGGTATGGACCCCGCGGCGTTCAAGGCCCTGTGCGACAAGTACGGCATCTCGATCATCTCGACGCATGCCTCTATCGGTCTGGACCCCAATGACGAGGCGGGCACGATGAACAAGTGGCGCAAGCTGTTCGAGGCATTGAACACGATGGGCGCCAAATATTGCGTGATCCCGGGCTACGGTCTGGGCAGCAACCTGCAGGAGCTTCAGGGCGTGTGCGACTACTTCAACAAGGTGGGCAAGCTGGCCAAGGAGTACGGCCTGCTGCTGGGCTACCACAACCATTCGCACGAGTATCAGGTTATGGAGGGTCAGGTCATGTGGGAGTACATGATCGAGCACACCGATCCCGAGTGCGTATTCTTCCAGATGGACGTATATTGGACGACGATGGGCGGCAAGAACCCCGTAGACTATCTGAAGAAGTATCCCGACCGTATCAAGATGCTCCATATCAAGGATGAGATGGTCATCGGCGACAGCGGCAAGATCGACTTCGAGGCCATCTTCAACCAGTTCTATGCCAACGGTTACAAGGATTTCGTCGTGGAGCAGGAGATGCCCCGCGGTCCCGAAGGCGAGACCGACGCCGAGCGTTTCGCCCGTATGTGGGACGGTGTTGCGAAGAGCGCCGCATACCTCGAGGCCGCTCCTTGTGTGAAGTAGTCTGAGGCGAGCCGAACAACAACAGGCAGGCATCCGCTGAAGGCGGATGCCTGTTTTTTGTGTTCGCTGCTGCTGCCGACATGTTTTTGCTGCGTACGGTTTGCCCGTTTGGCGGGGTATGGCGGGGCGGCGGAATATGGCCAAAAACAAGGCAATGATACCAATAGCACGGCCCGCGGAAAATAAATTCTACGGGCCGTGCCATAATTATATGCCGCGTTTTAGAAACGGAACGATATGTAGAAACGCAAGGCGCTGGTCTTGTACTTTATTTTCATAGATTCGGCTCCCTCGATCTGTGCGATCATGTCGGTGTATTTGGCGTTGCCGCTGCGGCCCTCGATGCCTATGCCGATGACTTTGTACGATATTTCGCCGCCGTAGGTGAACAGCGGGGTGAAACTCTGATAGAGTTCGCTGTTGAGGATCAGCATCGAATATGATGGTACAAAGCGGAAATAGACGCTCAACTTGAGGTGGTCCACAGGGTTGATCGAGATCGAGGGACCCACGTGCAGGCCCATGTCGACATGGTGCATGCCGAGGTTCAGATCCATTTCGTCTTCATACCCGGGCTCGGTTTCTGGCAGGTCGTAATCCCCTTCCAGATCTTTATATTGGGCGTAGTTGATGTCCGTTCCGAGGTCTATGGCGAACTTCAGCATTTTGGCGATGGGCTTCTTGTGCAGGAATATGTTGCGTCCGTTGACCAGCGACACGCCGAACTTGCTTTCGAACCCGTTGCCGTACTCGGGCGAGAGGGTCTGGTTGACGTATCCTATGCTGAGATATTTTTTGCGCTCCCAAGGCCCTTTCTTGGCCTTTGTCTCCTTTACGGTGGTGTTGTCGTCCGATGCGGCATAGGGCGATGCGCCGGTTGTCTTGTCCTCGTTGCCGGCCGTGAGCGGAGAGACGGCTATGACGGCAGCGGCAAGCATCAATAGGGCTTTCTTCATATGATATAAGTTGTTAATATGTGTTATTCGTCGACTTTCTTGAATGTGTATATGGCATAGAAATCGTTGATCCCGTCCTCGTCGGTACCCTTGTCGTCGAGTTCGAGTACGAGTTCCGTATCGGAAATGTCGATGATCGTCATATAGGTGGTGAAATCGCCGCTGAAGACCATCCCTCCGAGCTGTTTGCCGTTGAATGAGTAGTTCAGGACAGCGGGCAGGACCAGATCTTCGGGATCGCCCAACTCGAGGATGGTGACTTTGTTGTTGCGGTCGAGTGTGAACTTCATCCACTTTTCACTGGTTATGTCGTTGATATTCTCGTCGAAGTCGTCTTTCCACTTGTACACTCCGGTTGTGGCGTCGATCAGGTAATCGTGGCCTTTGGCGTGGGTGGTGACCCATGTGCCTTGGAGCATGTCATATACCGTTTGGGCATCCTTTTCCTTTTCGCACGATGCGAGCGATACGTTGCACATGAGGGCCGCGATGGCGGCGCACGTTACACTTTTTCGCAGAGATTGCGTGATAAGAAAGTAGAATTTTTTCATCGCTTTATACACTGCCTTCCTGTTCCCGAGGGCATTTTGGGTTACCAAACATGAAACGTGGAACAGAATGCCGATCCCGATCGGCAGGCCGCAGGCAACCTCTGCGTACGTGCGGACCGCCGTGCGAATATGTGAACGGCCCGGCATGCTTTAATTGTTTCGAAAATTTCCTGTGCCCTCCTATGACGGGATAAAGCATTACGCTTCTTTCTGCCGGCAGGTGTTTTCATCTGCCGGATATACAAAGATACGAATAATATCGTTCCGTGGATAACGTTGGGGCGAGTAATTTTGTCCGTTATCGCCGTGTGCGCGGCATGTTTTGCCATATTTGTTCACGAATTTGTTCCGAAAGGGATTTTTTCCCGTGCTGCAACGGGATATTGCGGGCTAAATGCGTATATTTGCCGTATTGCATTTCCCTGCCGCCGGCAGTATGCCGCGTTGAGCGGCCGCTGCGGCGGAGTGTTCGGTGCATACGGCGTGTTATGATGGAAAACTATATTACTGCGTATAACATATTCTTGGCGGTGATGGCCGTCATCGCATTGGGCGTCTTTGTGGCGCTGCACTTCTTCGAGGCCGGCTACGGCTATCTGTTCGACCGCCGTTACGGTCCCCCCGTGCCCAACAAGGTCGGGTGGGTGCTGATGGAGTCGCCCGTCTTCATCATGATGTGGGTGCTGTGGGCATGCTCCGACCGTATGTGGGATGCCGTGCCGCTGACGCTGCTGGCCATGTTCCAGCTGCACTATTTCCAGCGGTCGTTCGTCTTCCCGCTCCTGATGCGCGGCAACTCGAAGATGCCGCTCGGCATCGTCGTCATGGGCATGGTGTTCAATACGCTCAACGCCCTGATGCAGGGCGGGTGGATATTCTACCTCTCACCCGAAGGCTACTACGACGGCTGGTTCGGCAAGCCGTTCATATATGTGGGCATCGTGCTCTTCCTTGCCGGCATGTTCATAAACCTGCAGTCGGACTATATCATACGCCACCTGCGCAAGGAGGGCGACACACGCCACTATATCCCCCGCGGGGGCATGTTCCGCTATGTTTCGTCGGCCAACTATTTCGGCGAGCTGCTCGAGTGGACGGGGTTTGCCATAGCGTCGTGGTCGTGGGCCGGTCTGGTCTTCGTGTGGTGGACCTTCGCCAATCTGGCGCCGCGCTCGGCCTCGCTCTACAAACGCTACGAGCGGGAGTTCGGCGAGGAGTTCACCTCGCTCGGCCGCAAACGCATAATCCCGTTTATCTACTGATACGCGAAAATGGAGAAATATATGGATAAGGATCTGAAGGAGTCGAAACTCTTTACCCCTTACAAGCTGGGGCCCGTGACGCTGCGCAACCGCACGATACGGTCGGCGGCGTTCGAGTCTATGGGCAAGGATTTCGGCCCGACGCAGAAATTGAAGGATTACCATGTCAGCGTCGCCCGCGGGGGCATAGGCATGACCACGCTGGCCTACGCTTCGATCAACCGCAGCGGCGTGTCATTCAACAGCCAGCTGTGGCTCCGCCCCGAGATCGTGCCGGCGCTGCGTGACATAACGGACGCCATACATGCCGAGGGCGCGGCCGCAGGCATACAGATCGGACATTGCGGCAACATGACCCATTGGTCGACGGCGGGATGTTTCCCCGTCTCGGCCTCGAACGGCTTCAATCTCTATTCTCCGACATTCCACCGCCGCCTGCGCCGCGACGAGATTACGGAGATGGCGCGCGATTTCGGCCGCGCCGTCGTGACGGCGCACGATGCGGGTTTCGACAGCGTGGAGGTGCACGCCGGCCACGGCTATCTCATCTCTCAGTTCCTGTCGCCATATACAAACCGCCGCCGCGACGAGTTCGGCGGCTCGCTCGCCAACCGCATGCGCTTCATGGAGATGTGTCTCGAGGAGGTGATGGAGGCGGCGGCGCGCTGCCGCATGGCCGTGCTTGTGAAGCACAACATGGAGGACGGTTTCCGCGGCGGCATCGAGGTGCCCGAATCCATAGAGATAGCCAAGCGTATAGAGTCGTACGGCGTCGACGGCATCGTGCTCTCGTCGGGGTTCGTGTCGCGGGCGCCTATGGCCGTCATGCGCGGGCGCATACCCACCAAGACGATGGGATACTACATGCCGTGGAAGATGTGGCCGCAGAAGATCGTCGTGTCGCTGTTCGGGCAGTGGATGATAAAGCAGTACGATTTCGAGGAGTGTTTCTTTCTGGAGAATGCCAAGCGTTTCCGCCGCGAGTTGAAATGCCCGCTGGTGTATGTGGGCGGCCTTGTGTCGCGCCGCGGCATCGAGCGCGTGCTTGATGAGGGTTTCGAGATGGTGCAGATGGCCCGTGCGCTGGTGAACGATCCTGCGTTCGTGAACCGCATGCGCGACGGCGGCATCGATACCCGCTCGGGCTGTGACCATAAGGATTACTGTATAGCGCGCATGTACTCGATAGACATGCAGTGCTGCCACAACTGTCCCGACCTGCCCGATACGATATGTCGTGAATTAGGATTGCCCCGCAGACGATGAGCAGGAGGGATCGTTTTGCCGCAGGTACGCGGACGGCGCTGGTTACGGGTGCGTCGAAAGGCATAGGGCGCTGTTATGCCCTGCAGTTGGCGCGCGAGGGATACAATGTGGTGATGGTTGCCGTTGACGAAGCCCAGCTTGAGCGTACGGCCGGGGAGGTGCGTGCGGCAAACCCGCAGGTGCAGGTGCGGTGGTTGTCGAAGGATCTGGCTACGCCCACGGCGGGGGAGGAGCTCTTCGCATGGGTGAAAGCCGAGGGCATCGAGGTTGATATACTGATAAACAATGCCGGAATATTCTCTTTCTGCGACATCCTCAAGACCCCGATCGAGCGTATCTGCCGCATCATCATGCTGCACGACATCACGGCTACGGTCACGTGCCGCCTGTTTGCCGCCGACATGGCTGCGCGCGGCGGGGGCCGCATACTGAACATGTCGTCGTATTCGATATGGATGCCTTACCCGGGGTTGTCGCTCTACAGTGCCAGTAAAGCCTACCTGAAGAGTTTTTCGGTGGCATTCTCCAAGGAGGTGCGCGAGTTGGGTGTTACGGTGACGGCCGTATGCCCGGCGGGTATCGCCACCGACCTGTACGGTCTTTCGCCGCGGTGGCAGAAGATAGGGCTGCGCCTCGGGGTGCTCATGTCGCCCGAGAGTTGTGCGCGCCGTTCGCTGCGCGCCATGTGGCGGGGGCGCAGATGCATTGTGCCCGACTGGTGGTTCCGTCTTTTCATCCCGTTATGCCGGATGGTGTCGGGGCCTGCGATGCGGTGGCTGCGTAACTTTACGATGCCTTTCCAGAAGTGACGGTGTCGCGATTGCGGCAGGCAAAACAGGAAACGGAGTATCCCTCACAAAGGATACTCCGTTTCCTGCATTCGGCGATAAGCCGTGCACGATGGTGTTTTGCGGCCGTTACTGCTGTTTCTTGTGCAGTACGGTGACATTTACGGCCTGCTCGCCCTTGTCGTTTTTCTCGATTCCGAACTCGACGTTCTGACCTTCCGCAAGCGCCTTGAAACCGTCGGCTACGATACCCGTGTAGTGTACGAATATTTCGCGGCCCTCTTCATTAAGGATGAATCCGTATCCTTTCTTGCTGTCGAACCATTTTACTTTGCCAATCATAATAGTGCTCCTTTTGTGAAAGTTGTTGTATGTAGATCAAAGATAGGTATAATTATCGCTATTGCAAAAGATTCGGGCTATTTTTTTGCTCTTTCGGCTCTCGGTGTCAGCATATTCGGAGCCTTGGCGATATATGACGGAGGTGTGTGCGGCGGGGATGGATGGGGCAGTGAGGGGGCCTGATGATGCTGTGCCGGTCGATACCGCAGGTGCCGGATACAGTTATGGATATAAAAAAAGGGTAAGCTACTTATATCGCACCGCTACAACCGCATACCCTTGCTTGCTTCCGCACCTGGGGGGATTCTGCAGGAGCTGGTCGTATAAGACTTACCCGAGCGCAAAGGTAGAAATTTTTTCGCAACGAGCAAATAATGGGGCGGATTTTGTTCTCCGGATGTCTCCGTAAGGTATGGATGGTTTATATGTAAATCCAAATCGAAAACGCAGTTTCCGATATGTATCTGCGCCCGGCTTTCACTATATTTGGATAATATAGGATGCGTCTCGGCAAAGCCAAATCCGAAAACTGCGTTTTCGATTTGTCTCTGCGCTCGACTTTCACTATATTTGTCCTATCTACGGATAAGCGAGTAGAATGACAGTATGATCAGGAAAGTTTTGTTTTGCGTTTTTGCCGTGCTTGTCATGACGCAGGCATACGCCAAGACGCGCAAGGTCGTGTATGTGGTTTTCGACGGCATCCCTGCCGACTATATCGAGCGGGTGCATCCCGAGACCGTTTTTGATGTTGCGAAGCGGGGCGGTTACGCCCGCGCATATACCGGCGGCGAGATCGGCGGCTATTCGCAGACCCCGACGATTTCGGCCGTGGGGTACATGAATATCCTGACGGGGACGTGGCTGAACAAACACAATGTCCCCGGCAATTCGAACCTCGAACCCAACTATAACTATTGGTCGCTTTTCAGGATAGCCAAGAAACAGAAGAAAAACTTTACGACGGCGCTCTTTTCGAGCTGGACAGACAACCGTACGGTGCTGATCGGTGCCGGCAGGCCCGAAACAGACAATCTGCAGATAGACATTGTGCGCGACGGCTACGAACTTGACGGATCAGACCTCAAGAGGGCCGACGGCCGTCCCGACATCTTCGCCATCGACTCAGTCGTATGCCGCGAGGCGGCGGCGTGCATACGCCGTGACGCGCCCGATTTGAGCTGGGTGTATCTGTGGTATACCGACGACGCATTCCATGCGCACGGCGACGGAACCTATGTCGACAACTATGTCAGGAAGACGGATGAACAGGTGGCACGCATTTGGGAGGCGGTAAAGTACAGGGAAAAGAATTTCGACGAGGAGTGGATGGTTATCCTGACCACGGATCACGGCCGCAACGAGAGCGGCCGCGGCCACGGCGGACAGTCGGCGCGCGAGCGCAGCGTGTGGATATCGACTAATGTCGGCCGCTTGAACGGTCATTTCGGCGCCCCGACGCTTTCGCTGGTAGATATTCTTCCGACGATATGCCGCTTTATGGGGTTCGAGATGCCGCGCGATGTGGCTTTCGAGAAGGACGGCATCTCGTTCTACGGCGAGGAGGACATCTCCGACCTGACTGTACACCCGTATGACAGCGAGGTGCAGCTGCGCTGGAAATGCGGCCGGTCGAAGGACGATGCCGTGGTATACATGGCTACGACGAACAATTACAAGAGCGGCGGCCGGGACGAATGGATCGAGGTCGGCCGCGTGAAAGCGGATGAGTGCGGGATGACGGTCGATTTGGGCAGGTATCCGGAGTCGAAGTTCTACAAATTTGTTGTGGCGACGCCGCATACGGTGCTGAACAGGTGGCTGCTCAAATAGCCGTTATGTTGTGTGCGGCGCGTGCCGGCAAGATGTTACGTATATGAAAAAAACAGCAGTTTGGATAGTTGCGGCAGTTGCCGCGGTGGCCGCTGTCGCGGCATGGTGGCTTTACGATTCGTTTTACGGGGGATGCGTACGCGAGGAACGCAGCCTTTACATATACCGCGACTACGCATATGCGCAGGTCGCCGACTCGGTGGCCGCGGACATAAGGCACAAGTGGGCGTTCGATATGTATGCCCGCAGGCTCGACCTTGCGGATACGTTCAAGGCCGGCCATTATGTGCTCGAGACGGGAATGAGCGTCGTCGATGTGGTGCGTATGCTCAAGTTGGGGCTGCAGACCCCCGTTATGGTGACGATGAACAATGTCAAGACCCC
>CASFQF010000050.1 GCA_949296635.1 uncultured Alistipes sp.
TCTACTCGAACATCGGACTCATGCTGTTCCCTCCCATGGCGCTGATCATCGTCGGCTGCATAATATGGATTCACCGTTCACTGAATAAGGATTTGCAGGAAAAATAGGAGGTAGAATATGGAAACACTCAATCTGTTCATACGTTCGATCTTTATCGACAACATGGTCTTCGCCTTCTTCTTCGGCATGTGTTCATACATCGCCGTATCGAAGAGCGTAAAGACCGCAGTGGGACTCGGTGCCGCCGTGACCTTCGTCATGGTTATGACCGTACCTCTCAATTACCTGCTCAACGAGTATGTGCTCAAGGCCAACGCGCTGGTCGAGGGTGTAGACCTGAGTTTCCTCTCGTTCATCGTCTTCATCGCCGTGATCGCATCGTTCACGCAGCTCGTGGAGATGATCGTGGAGAAGTTCTCGCCCACGCTCTATAACCAGCTGGGTATCTTCCTGCCGCTGATCGCCGTGAACTGCGCCATCCTCGGAGGGTCGCTCTTCATGCAGCAGAAGGTCGCCGCAGGCGCCATAGCCAACGCATGGCAGAGCATCGTCTACGGTCTGGGCTCGGGTCTGGGCTGGTGGCTCGCCATCGTCATGATGGCCGCAATACGCGAAAAGGCGCAGTATTCGCGCATTCCCGCGGCATTGAAGGGCCCCGGTATCGCCTTCATCATCACGGGCCTGATGGGTATAGCGTTCATGATCTTCTCGGGAATCAAGTTGTAACCTTTAACAAGAGAAATAAGAAATGAATTTACTTACAGTTATTATCGTTGCGATAGCAGCCTTTCTTGTAGTGACGCTGGTACTGGTGGCGCTGCTTCTCTTCGCAAAGGCCAAGCTCACCACGTCGGGCGATGTCACCATCGACATCAACGACGGGAAGAAGGTGCTGACCGTCGCCGGCGGTTCGTCGCTCCTCAATACGCTCACGTCGCAGGGTATATTCCTGCCTTCGGCATGCGGCGGCAAGGGTGCTTGCGGACAGTGCAAGTGTCAGGTGCTTGAGGGCGGCGGCGACATACTGCCCACCGAAACCGGTTTCTTCAACCGTAAACAGATTCAGGATCACTGGCGTCTGGGATGCCAAGTGAAGGTCAAGGAGAACATGAAGATCGCCGTACCCGCTTCGGTGCTCAGCATCAAGAAGTGGGAGTGCGAGGTGGTCTCGAACCACAATGTGGCTACCTTTATCAAGGAGTTCGTGGTGAAACTGCCCGAGGGCGAGGACCTGAATTTCCGCAGCGGCGGTTACATCCAGATCGACGTACCGGCCGTTACCGTCGACTTCAAGAACATAGACGTCGACCCCGAATACCGCGAGGACTGGGAGAAGATGCATGTCTTCGACCTGAAGATGGTCAACACCGAGCCGCAGGTACGCGCCTACTCGTGTGCGACGTATCCTGCCGAGGGCAACGTTATCAAGCTCAACGTGCGTATCGCCACGCCGCCGTTCGACCGCGCCACCGGCCGCTTCATGAACGTCAACCCGGGCGTATGCTCGTCGTATATCTACTCGCTCAAGCCGGGTGACAAGATCACCATCTCGGGTCCTTACGGAGAGTTCTTCCTGCCGGACAACCTGCCCGACGATCAGGAACTCATCTTCATCGGCGGCGGCGCCGGTATGGCTCCCATGCGAAGCCATCTTATGCACCTGTTCAAGACCGAGAAGACCAAGCGTCCCGTATCGTTCTGGTACGGTGCCCGCTCGCTCAAGGAGGCCTTCTATCTCGAGGATTTCCACGCCATCGAGAAGGAGTTCCCCAACTTCTCGTTCCATCTGGCCCTCGACCGTCCCGACACCGCAGCGGATGCCGCCGGCGTCCCCTACAAAGCCGGATTCGTACACAACGTCCTCTACGAGAACTACCTCAAGAACCACGAGGACCCCGAAGGATGTATCTACCTCATGTGCGGACCTCCGATGATGTCGGCTTCGGTCGTAAAGATGCTCGACAACCTCGGCGTACCGCCCGAGAATATCCTCTACGACAATTTCGGCGCATAAGGCGTCTGAGATATTCGTCAGAACCCCTCCTTGCTTGATGCAAGGAGGGGTTTTTAGTTTCCGTGCCATGCAAACCCGCCACCACATACAAGGATAATGATACCGGCGGCATGGCGGTCCTGCGTATCGGGTTCGTATTATGCCGTATGTCAAGCCTGCATATATCGGGCAAACAGGGAGGGCAACAGGATGCGGGGGGGGCGATGACGACGTACAAAAGATCGCCCTCCGACACCTCGTCACGGCATGTCTGAAATCCCCGACTTGGCAGCACTTGTATGTCCGTCTCGGACTGACGAAAAAAACATGCGCCGCAATTATGCGGCGCATGTTTTTTTCACTGTAGAAGCAGCCCTCTACTGCGCTACCGTCAAGGTCTCCGGATCGGGCTTGTCGAGAACGCTAACATCGGCTTTATTGCTCTTGTAGTTCCAGAAGAGGATCTTTATACCCTTATAATCGTCGATATTGACGCCTATGTTCGAACGGATCTTCCAGCATGCAAATCCCGAAAATACATTTGTCGTACCGTCGTCGTCGTCGTCGTGATAAAGCTCCAGATAGAGGTACCCGTCATCGGCATACATATTTTGGAACATTCCCTGATGCTCGGGGAGTTCGTTGTATACAAGATATACGTTATGCTCCTTGCTGGGCGAACTGTAGGGGAATGCTATGTCGAGCGTAATCCATTTGTTGGCGTAATAGCCCTCATTTATTGCTATACCGGCCGTATAAGAGGAGATATTTCCCACATCATGGTCGTCGATATAGCGCACATAGTCGGTAATGACACCGTACACCATATTGAGCGTTATTACCATATCATAACCTGCATGGCTCGACTGCTCCTCGTTTATGGTGTAATAGATCATTGCGCGCACCTCGCTGTCGAACGAGGGGTTGATCTGCAGGTCCGAGGCATTGGTCACGTAAGCCGTCTTGCCGTTGTCGAACTCCACATACACGCCGCCGCCCATAAGGCCGCCGCCCTCGACGAGAGTAGCGATGCTCACATACATCGGCTCCGAATCCTTCTTGTTGCACGACGTGGCGAGCGCAAGGACAGAAGCCATAACAAGTACAATGGAAAATAGTTTTTTCATTTTAAACAAATTTAAGTTGTATCCGTTCTTTTATAACGCAAATATACTTCAAAAAGTATACTAAACATTACATCACGGAAACATTTATGCATATTTTCGCTACATTGCCGACGGCACACGGCATCCGATTCATAGTTGCCTCGATAATCCGCACGGCAATGGCATCCCGCCCACCACATTCAAAACAGCGCGCACAAGGCCTTACGGCATCGTGCGCGCCATCGTCTGGTTTTCGACCGCGTTACGCATGGGACGCGATCGGGACGGATTTATGCTTTAGGTCGGGAAAAGTCGCTCCTACCGTCTCTACTTGCCGTAACCCACGACAACTATCTCATCGACACCTTCGGGGCTTTTCCTACTCTCGCTGTTGGCCGCAGCAGCGACCTTACCACCCGAAGCGGAACCATCAAAAATACTGAAATCCAAAGGCATCATGAACTTAACGCTCACCGCCTTGCCGTCATTCATTCCGGGAGTCCACAATGGCGACTTCGAGAGTATATCCGCAACAAGTTTCGATGCATCCTTGTGCAGCTCCTTTATGATACGTATATCGGTCAGTTTACCTTCCCTGTTTATGACGAACTCCACCAGCATCTTTCCTTGTATATTACCATCATACATGCTTTTGGGGTAATGGATCTGCGACATCATCCACATGCGGAAATCCTGAATATTACCGCCGTTGAATTTGGGCATCACCTCGGCCCGCATTAACACCTCCTTCTTTTGGGGCTCCTGCGGCTGCGTTGTCTCTGCCGCAGGCACGGCAGCCACGATCCTCGGAACGGGAACTTCGGTCTGTTCGGCTTTCGCCGTAAAGGAGAACGTACACAGCAGGGCAGCAAGCACGGGCAGCACGGCCAATGTGCGGAGCAGGACGTACCTGCTCTTTCTCTTCGTAATCATCATTTTGAATCGTTTTTTGGTTAATGAATCCCTGAAGCTGTTGGCTATGTCCGGACTATAACCCAACAGGCTCTTCAATATCGAAGCTATATAATCGTTCACGTCGTAGCCTTCGCCCAGCACGTCGGCATCGGCTTCGTATTCGTGTACCTCCGACAGGCGGTGCTGCGCTATCCACACGAACGGATTCCACCACATCAGCGCCCGCAGCAACTGCATTACGACCTTTTCGACCGAATGGCGATGGCGTATATGGCTGCTCTCGTGCGCCACTATGGCCGCCATGTCGGCTTCGGCAATATCACGGCTCATATATATGGTACCGAAGAAGGAGAAGGAACCTATGCGCTCCGCCGTGCGTACAATGCGCGGCGCATGCCCGCGCAACACCTCTCCGCTGCGAGCCATAGCCCCTATACGGTATAACTGCGCTGCCATGACCGCAAGCGACAAGGCCACTCCGACAGCATATACCGCAAGCACGGCACCGCGCATGCCGATACCGCCGCCATCGGCAACAACGGCCGAAGAGAACTCTCCCGCCGTGACTCCGACGGCCAAAGCCATGGGCTCGGCATGCCATACGGGTATGCGCAGCAACGGAATCACAGCCGCCGCAACCGTCGCCGCAAGCAAATATATGCGGCATGTCGCAAACGCCACCTTGCGGTCGAGCAGGAACCCGTAAAAGAGCATCAGCACGGCACTGCACGCCATTGTCTCGAGCATGTATATCATCAAGTCCTTCATTCCTTCCAGCATCACATGTTACGATTTTCTGGCCCGTTCGACTATCTCCATGATCTCGTCCAGCTCGCGCGCCGAGATATGCTCCTGCCGCGAGAAGAACGACACCATGTTCGACATCGAACCGTCGAAATACGACGCCAGCATGTTGCCCACGACCGTGCGGGCATACTCATCCTTGGCGACGGCAGGGTAGTATACAAACCCCTTACCGACAGCCTCGTGGCGTACGAACTCCTTGTTTTCGAGTATCTTGATAAATGTTGCCACGGTCGTATATTTCGGTTTGGGGTCGGGCATACGGGCTATGATGTCATTGATGGTCCCTTTGCCCAGCTCCCACAACACCTGCATCACCTCCTCTTCGCCGCGGGTGAGCTCCTGCTTGCGGCGTTTCATTCCTGCCATATCTTTCCTGTTATTAGGTTTCACGTATATTAGTCCATATTTCACTACTCCGTCATACACTGCGTACTTATGTAAAGCAGACCGTACTTGGCCCGCCGGCCGTAACGCTTGTATGCATCGATCGGGGAGAGTGCGCGATAATTCACCGGCGTCTGCATGTTGATCGTCTCCATGTTGCACATCGCGAGCCACTGCTTCAACCGCGCCCTCTCGCCGTCGATAAGTATCAGCGGGCGGCGCGTGCGGAACGTACGCGCCCGTATCACCCCGTTTTCGGCCTGCGGCCCATAGCGCCGCACGTCACGGCGGCGGTACTGCAGGTCGACCTTCTGCAGCAACGTTCCCTCGAGATAGATCAAAATACCGCCATCAATGCGGCGGCCGTTCAATATGTATACCGCGTCGGGCGGCAATCTCCGCCAATGGCGCTCCTCGGGAACGAAAACCTTATCTTTCGGATAACCCTCTGCGCGGCGTATGCTGTCGTAATCGCTGTGCAGGATATACGACGAAATATAACGCTGTACACCGCCATCGTCAAACCACTTGCTGTCCCAGCGGATACCGCACACATTGCCTTTGAGGTACTCGCGCCTTATCCCGCCGGCACGTATGCGCAACATAATCCTGCCATCAGCCTCTTCGTGCGAGCGGATCGAACGCACGTTCCACGGGCGGACACGTATGTCGGCCTCGTTTTCCGACAGCTCTTGTCCGTTTACCACGTATGTATACTCCGCCTTCGGGGCCGCGGACAATGCCTCCGATATACCGTCATCGGCCACGGCCTCGCGCCGGATGGCCGTAGAGTCGATACGGCCTGCAACCGCCTGCCCGAAACAATACGACACCCCGACCGACAGCAAAAATGCCAATACAATTTTTCCCGCCATGCGTATCAGTAGTTTTAAGTCGATACAAATGTATTACTAATTTTTTAGATAAACAAGTGTTGCTACGAATTTTTTAGATGATCGTGCGATAAATTATGCAGGCCTGTGATGATCGGATAAACAACGGGGCGGGACAGCAATATCCGCAGGAGACAGAGGGAAAGCCGCCGGCGGTCAAGCGTGAAGGCCGCGTTTGCGATTCTGCGGCCGTATTGTTATCTTTGCGCTCATGAAAAACATAGTATTCGACTTGGGCCGCGTGGTCTTCGCACAGGATCCGGCCAAATGCAGCGATGAATTCAAACGCTTCTTCTCATACGTCATAGAGTCGCCGATGCCGCAGTTCTGGGTGGACTACGATCTCGGCAAGTCGTCGTTCGACAAGATGATAAGCGACCTTGCGGCCTACCGCGGCGTCGACGAGGATTATGCACGGCGGCTTGTGATGCTCTCGATAGAGAAGCAGGAGGCGATCGTGCCGACCGAAGCGCTAATACACGACCTGAATGCTGCCGGATACCGGCTATACGTGCTCTCGAACATGTCGCGCGAATATATCGACTTCCTGCGCCGTACCGACGTATACCGCTATTTCGACGGCGATGTGGTATCGTGCGAGGAGCACGTCGTGAAGCCCATGCCCGAGATATACGAAATCCTGCTCGACCGTTTCTCGCTCGATCCGGCCGAGACGCTCTTCATCGACGACCGCAAGGAGAACACCGCAGCGGCCGAGACCAAGGGCATCGTGCCGTTCCACTTCGACAAACACGACGCCGAAGGTTCTTGCGCCCGTCTGCGCCAGATGCTGCTGCCGAGGCAATAATAGTATAACCGTAGTATAACCGATATGCGGAGAGCCGCCCGACGGGCGGCTCTCTTCTTACTATATCATCACATACTCGTCATAACGATACTGTCGGGATGCCGCTCCACTCGGTAGTATATCGCGGCGAGCGGTGCTGGTGCTGGTTGCGCACGTCGCCGAATCCCTGCGACGCCACAATCACCGAATCGTGTCCCAGCCGGCCGTTTATGGCGTCCATCGCACGCATGAGGCGGTCATGGCGCTGTGTGTCCGTGTCGCCGAAGAGGTTGGCCTGCACGCCGTCTTTCGGGATTATAGAGGTTGCAATGACCCCCGCCTTCTTGTACCCGCAGCCGCGGGCGAAAATCTCCGCAAGCGCTGCGCGCGACGCCTTGACCATCTCTATTGAGCTGTCGGTAGCCGTCTCGAACACCGTGACGCAGCTGTTGCCGCGGTTCGACGCCCACTCCTCCTTAAAACGGTTCGTCCATGCGAACACCGTCATCTGGTTGCATGCCGAGTGCTGACGGCGCAGTTTCTCTGCCGTCATCGAGGCGAACTTGGCCACCTGCTCGGCCAAAGCGTCAAAGTCGTATATCTCGGATGCGAAACTGCGCGAGGTACATATCGACTGCTTGGCCTGAAATCCCTCCTCGAATCCTATGCATGCCTCGCCCCGCAACTCGCGCCATGTACGCACGCCGGCGATGCTCATCTGCGCCCGAACCCACTCGGGCGAGAGGGTGGTGAAGTCGTACGCGGTCTTTATACCGAGTTCGATCAGACGTTTCGAGAACCTTCGGCCGATACCCCACACATCCTCGACGGAAAACTTCCGCAGCACCTTTTCCACGTCCTCCGCGCGGTACATGTAACATCCTCCGCGCAGCTTCGGATAACGCTTGCACAACTTGGAGGCAATCTTGGCGAGGGTCTTCGTCGGGGCTATGCCGACCGATACCGGTATGCCCGTATTGCGCATGCAGCGGCGCGAGATCTCCTTGGCAAGGGCATCGAAATCGGCCGTCTCCATGCCCCGCAAATCGAGGAACGCCTCGTCGATGCTGTAGCGCTCGATGGCGGGGGTGAACTCCATAAGCGTCTGTTGCACGCGGCGCGAAATGTCGCCGTAAAGGGCCATATTACCCGAGAATACCGCCACATTGTTACGCCGCACAATGTCGGCAATCTTGAACAGAGGCGCCCCCATACCTATGCCCAGCGCCTTGGCCTCGTTGCTGCGCGCAATGGCACAGCCATCGTTGTTCGAGAGCACGATGACGGGCCGCCCGTTCAGATCGGGTCGGAACAGGCGCTCGCACGAGACGAAGAAGTTGTTGCAGTCGGCAAGGGCATACATGGCGTCACACCTTTTTTATCACGTAAGTAACCACACCCCACACGGCAAACTCGTTGTCGGCCGTCACACGGATCGGGGCAAAGCGTTTGTTCGCGGGCATGAGCCAGATACAATCCTTGTCGCGGCGGATGCGCTTCAGCGTGAACTCGCCGTCGATGAAACATACTGCCACGCGGCCGTCGTCGGGCTCAAGGCTGCGGTCGACCACGATTATGTCGCCTTCGTCGAAGTCGTCGTCCACCATGCTGACACCGCTCACACGGAAATAGAACGTCGCAGCGGGGTGGCGTATCAGCAGCTTCAGCAGGTCGAGCCTCTCATGCGGCGTATCTTCGGCCGGACTCGGGAAGCCGGCCCTGACATCGCCGCACATGTCGGCCTCGCGCGGATTGTACTCCACGCCGTAGAGATCGAGTTTGCCCATGACATTTAACCTTTACGCAAAGATAACCCTAACGGTACAAAATAACAAGAGGCCGCATCATACGATGCGGCCCCATTGTTCATATGCGGTATATACGCGGCTTTAGAAGGTAATCCTTATGCCGAACTGCATTCTCCAGCGCGAGAAGTAGTCGTCGAGGTCCATATTGTTCTCGTAGAACGAATAGGTAGGCTCGTAACCGATCACCTCGTTCTTGCTGTTGAAGACCTCCGACACGCCCGTTACGGTCAGCGGGGCGATCGCATAGATGTTGGCGTAATACTTGCCCCAATCCTTGTTGAACAGGTTGGCGACATTCATGATCGTCCACATGAAGGTGATCTTGCCGCCGCGCTTCACGTTGTAATAGAAGTCCTGCGAGAAGCTGAAGTCAAACTGGCTCTCGAAAGGCATGCGGATGCTGTTGCGCTCGCTGTATTTGCCGCGGTTGTCGCGCAGCACCTTGTTGCTGAGGATAAAGTTCTCAAAGTTGTTCATATCCTCATCCGATGCCCACTTCATGTTCATAACCTCCACGGTGTTGGGGATATATATGAGGTCGTTGCCGTTGTAGCCGTCGCCGTTCATCGAATATCCGCCATTGGGCAGGTTCTTGTTGAAGTAATAGTAGAGCGAGTAGGGCTGACCCGAGTGGCCCTCATAGATAAGGGCGAGATTGGTTCCCCAGCGGTTGTTCTTGCCGTAGCGGGTGTTGTAGTTGACCGAAGCGATTACGCGATGGGGTATGTCGAACGACGAGAGCGACAGCTCGGGATCGTTCGTATTGCGTGCGTAGTTGTACTTCCAGTTAGAGTAGGCAACCGACGAGGTGCCGTCGAAAATGCTGTACGAGTGACCGAACGTGTAGGCCGCATCGAGCGAAAGACCGAAGTCGAATGACTTGCGCACCTGTGCGGTCAACGAGTACGAGTAACCCTTGTTGGTATTCTTCAGGTAAATTATATCGCTGTACGAAGTCATATTGTCGTAAACGATTGCGGTGTTGTTGGCATTGGCCATACCGGCATTTACGGCATAGAACTTCTTGCCGCTGTCTTCGTAGTCGATGTTCTGGACGTACATGTTGTTGAAGGTCTTCGAGTAGAGTGCCTCCAGCGTAGCCGACCAGCCGTTGCCGAGGTTGAAGTCGGCAGCCAGATTTACACGGAACACCTGCGGATACTTGAACTTCTTGTCCACGACGTTGATTGTGGCGGCGCCGGCATTGAATCCCATCGCCTTGACATCATCGGCCGTAATAGACGAGCCAAGTGCGGGAATAGGCTGGTCGTCCTCATTCTGCGGTCTGTAGCCCGTAACTGAGACCTGATCTATACCGGTATTAGAATACTGGTTCGACATCCACACGAAGGGTACACGGCCTGTGAAAAGGCCCAGACCGCCGCGCAACAGGATATTCTTCTCCTCATCCACGTACCAGCGGAATCCCAAACGGGGCGAGAACAGGACATTACCAGAGGCCACTTCGCCAGTAGCAACACCGTATTTCTTTGCGACATCCGAGTCGTTGAACTCCTTGTTCACCGAAGGATCCTTAAACATCACGGGGACATCCATACGCAGACCATAGGTGAGAGTGAACTTGTCGTTGGCACGCCACTCATCCTGCAGGTAGAGACCGAACTGTGCGGCACCGAACTTGGCACCCCAGTTGCCGTTCTCATCCAGATCGTCGCTCTCGTAATATGTATACTTGAACTGATTAGCATCATTGTTCATAAAGTCCTCAAGCGAATTGAACGACCATGCGCCCGTAGCATTCTGCGCATATACGTTATACATCTTGTAGAACTCGTTGTGGGTACCCAACGTAATGGTGTGGTTGCCCTTATACCATGTAAGGTTGTCGGTGATGGTGAAGATGTCCTGATCGAGCTGGTTTGCGTAAGAGCAATACTCGTTACCGAGATATACGGTAGTCTTGCGGTTCGAATCTTCGGTAGGGTTGCTTACCGAGATCGATACGGTGGGGGCGCCGTCTGGAGCGGCAGCCTCACGCCAGTCGCGAACGCGGGTGTAGCCTACACGCAGCTCGTTCGAAACCGAGTTGCTGATACGCGACTGCAGCTCGGCTACCAGCGAGTGCGTCTCGTTACGCTGATAGTAGCTGGCATCGTTGAAGTAGTACGAGCTCGACGTAGTGTAATACTTGTCGGCCGAAGCGCCGCCGTAGTTGTAGCGCAGCATCATCTTGTTGTTGTCATTGATGTTCCAGTCGAGACGCGCTATGACATTCGCCGACCAGATCTCGGGCGTGTGCTGTCCGAAGCCGGCAGTATCGTAACCCGTAAGTTTCTTGTACTGCTCGCGGATCTGGTTAAGCTGGTCCATCGTAACGAAGCCGTCGATGTTGTTCTCGTCATACACAGCAGCGGGGGTCTGATCCTTGTAGTACTCGCCGCCGACGAAGAAGAAGAGCTTGTCCTTAACCAGCGGACCGCCGAAGGTGAAACCGTAGGTCTGCGTGCTCTGCTCGGCATACTTTTCGCCCGAGGCACCCTTGCCCACGAGGTTGTTGTTACGGAAATAGGTGTAGGCCGAACCGCGGAACGAGTTGGTACCCGACTTGGTCACGGCATTGATGCCGCCGCCCGTGAAACCGCTCTGACGCACGTCATAGGGGGCGATTACCACCTGCACCTCCTCGATGGTCTCCATCGAGATGGGGTTGGTCGAGGTCTGGCCGCCGTTGGTTCCCGACGAGGTGAGGCCGAAGACGTCATTCGACACCGTACCGTCGATCTGGAACGAGTTGTAACGGTTGTTTGTTCCGGCGAACGAGATACCGCCCGTAGAACTCTTCGTCGAAGTTGCCAGAGGCGACAGGCGCGCCACGTCGGCGATGCTGCGGTCGATGGTGGGAAGGTTCTCGATAACGCCGCGCGAGAAGTTCACTGCGGCACCGGTCTTGTTGGCATTGAAACGGTCGTTGGCCGTGCTCACTACGACAACGGCGTCGATCTCCGTAGACTCCTTGAGCGCCACGTCGAAAGTACGGGGCTCGCCGAGGCTCAACGTAATGTCGGTAAGCTCGACAGCCTGATAGCCTACATACGATATGGTGATCGTGTAGGGGCCGCCGGTACGCATACCCTGAATGTTGTAGCGGCCGTCGACATTGGTCAAGGCACCGTACTGGGTTCCGGTAGGCGTATGCACCGCGATGACGGTGGCACCGACCAAAACCTCACCTTTCGCATCGGTGACCTTACCGTTGATACTCGAAGTAGTGACCTGCGCGCTGACCGTGCAGACCATCACAAGCGAGAGAATCAAAGAGAAAAGTTGTTTCATTCCGATTTGATTTAAGATTAAGTTAATATAAAAAATGAAAACTGAAAGTCGTCGTTAAGCATTCCGACGCCTGTATCCCAAAACATGGAAGAGGGCAGTGCAGACATACACGCACGCCCTCTTCGCTCCGTATCTTCGTAACGGTTGTTACGGTTATAGCGCCTGAATGCGCAAAGTTCGTTACGTGTGTTGTATAGGGCAATGAACGTCATCGCTGTATGTATGCTGCTAATACTACGGACGGCGACGATTTTTCGTCGGAATCCGTCACAAAGGTACATATTTAATGCGAACGGACAAAAAAACCGACACCTTTTAATCATTTCGTAATCCCTGCCATCAACGGAACGGCATTTGCCGTATTGATCCTAATGTTTATATTTGCACACGACATATGTTCCACCCGACGTATCCGGCCGATACGTCAAACAACAAACGATATGGCATTTTTCAAGGAATTCAAAGAGTTCGCCCTCAAGGGCAACGTAATGGACATGGCCGTCGGCGTAATCATCGGCGGCGCATTCGGCAAGATCGTCTCGTCGCTGGTAAACGACGTGCTGATGCCCCCGATCGGGGTGCTTGTCGGGAATGTAGACTTTTCCAACCTCAAGGTCGACATCTCGCGCGTACGCGATGCCGTCTCGGCAGGCACCGAGTTTCTCACACACGATACCGCGGCTGCGGCAACGGAACCCGTCTATCTATGTTACGGAGCCTTCCTTCAGCAGTGCATCGACTTCGCCATACTCGCCATGTGCGTATTCCTCATGGTCAAGCTCATGAACCGCCTGACACGGAAGAAACCGGACCCTGCACCGGCGCCTCCGGCCCCTACAAAAGAGGAGTTGCTGCTCACCGAAATACGCGACCTGCTCAAACAGCGCAATTCGCAAACCGAAGCGTAACCGCACCCCCGCCGCGCCCTCTGCCGCCGCAGGAGGTACGGATTACCGCACGGACGGCATATGCGGCATGCTAACGACAAATATCCGGACGCTTCGGCGTCCGGATATTTCAG
>CASFQF010000051.1 GCA_949296635.1 uncultured Alistipes sp.
GAGGTCCCAGCGCGGGATCTTGCAGACGACATAGTCCAGCGCCGGCTCGAAACATGCCGACGTGACCTTCGTCACCGAGTTCTTGATCTCGTGCAGGCCGTAGCCCAGACCGAGTTTGGCCGCAACGAACGCCAGCGGGTAACCCGTAGCCTTCGACGCAAGGGCGCTCGAACGCGACAGTCGGGCGTTGACCTCGATGACGCAGTAGTCCTCCGACTCGGGGTCCAGCGCATACTGTACGTTGCACTCGCCCACGATGCCGATATGGCGTATGATCCGTATTGCGATGGCGCGCAGCTTGTGGTACTCGCTGTTGGTCAGCGTCTGCGACGGCGCCACCACAAGGCTCTCGCCCGTATGTATGCCGAGCGGGTCGAAGTTCTCCATGTTGCAGACCGTGATGCAGTTGTCGTAGCAGTCGCGCACGACCTCATACTCGACCTCCTTCCACAACTAGAGCTACTTCTCTATGAGCAACTGAGGCGAATAGGAGAATGATCTGACGACGAACTTCTCCAGCTCCTCGTCATTCTTGCAGAAGCCCGAGCCCAGCCCGCCAAGCGTATAGGCGGCGCGTATGATGAGCGGGAATCCCAGCTCGCGGGCCGCGGCCTTGGCCTCCTCCATGGTCGAGCAGGCTATGCTGCGCGGCGTCTTGACACCGATCTCGGCCAATTTCTCGGAGAAGAGCTTGCGGTCCTCCGTGTCGATGATGGCCTGTACGGGCGTACCGAGCACCTCGACACCGTAACGCTCCAGCACCCCCTTCTTGTAGAGCTCCACACCGCAGTTCAACGCCGTCTGCCCGCCGAACGAGAGCAGTATGCCGTCGGGGCGCTCCTGTTCGATAACCTTCTCGACGAACTCCTCCGTAACGGGCAGGTAGTATATCTTGTCGGCCACATCCTCCGATGTCTGCACCGTGGCGATGTTCGGGTTTATGAGCACCGTGTACTTGCCCTCCTCGTGCATGGCCTTGAGCGCCTGCGACCCCGAATAGTCGAACTCGCCCGCCTCGCCTATCTTCAACGCTCCCGATCCGAGGAGCAAAACCTTGTTTATCTCTTTTTTCATAACGCACTCAATGTTTCGCGGCTTTCCACGCCTTGATGTTTTCGATGAATTCGTCGAACAGGTACTCCGTGTCCACCGGACCGCTCGACGCCTCGGGATGGTACTGCGTCGAGAAGAAGGGCTTGCTGCGGTGGCGTATGCCCTCGTTGGTGCCGTCGTTGACATTGACGAACAGGGTCTCCCACTCCTCGGGCAGCGTACGGTCGTCAATGGCGAAACCGTGGTTCTGCGACGTTATGAAACAGCGGTTGGTACCGGGCACCATCACAGGCTGGTTATGGCCGCGGTGGCCGTACTTGAGTTTGTACGTCGACGCCCCCGCAGCACGGGCCAGAAGCTGGTTGCCAAGGCATATTCCCATAATGGGGCGCTCCTCCGCCAGCGCCGCCGCGACGTGCGCTATCGTCTCGCCGCACTGCGACGGGTCGCCCGGGCCGTTCGAGAGGAAGAGCCCGTCGTAATCCTCCTGCGAGAAGTCGTAGTCCCACGGCACACGTATAACCGTAGCGCCGCGGCGCAGCAGGCATCGCAGGATGTTGTACTTCACGCCGCAATCGACCACAACAACTCGGTAGGGGCCGTCGCCATATACGATGCGCTCGCGCGAGGATACCTGCGCCACCACGTTGTCCACATTCGGGTCGTAGAACTCGGGGACGGCCTCGCCCTCGAACTCTATGCGACCCAGCATCGAGCCGCTCTCGCGCAGGCGCTGGGTGACGGCGCGCGTGTCGATGCCGCATATGGCGGGCACATGCTGCTCGCGCAGCCACTCGCCGAGGCTCTTGCCGGCATTCCAATGGCTGTACTCGTCCGAGTAGTACGACACCACCAGCGCCGAACAGTGTATGCGGTCCGACTCGTAGAATTTCTCGATGCCCCACTCGTCGCGTTCGTCCGACGGCACGCCGTAGTTTCCGATCAGCGGGTACGTGGGCACAAGTATCTGCCCCTTGTAAGAGGGGTCGGTGAGACTCTCCACGTAGCCCGTCATGGCGGTATAGAAGACCACCTCGCCGGCTACCGGAGCCTCATATCCGAACGACCATCCTTCGTATCGGGTTCCGTCCTGCAATACCAGAACCGCTCGTCTTTTAGTCTGCATAGATATGTTGTCGTTGCAAGTATTTTTGAATATTCAACTCACAAAAATAGCAACTAATTTTGGAAATATAAAAAATATGCGCTACTTTCGCATAAATATGTTGACATTTGGGCTATGAATCAGAAAACACAACGCTTCGCAACAATCCGCAAGATCATCCGCAGCGAGCTGATCGGCTCGCAGGACGAACTCATCACGCGCCTGCGCGAGTGCGGCGTGGAGATAACGCAGAGCACGCTGTCGCGCGACCTGAAGTTCATGAACGTCGCCAAGGTCCCACACAAGAGCAAGGGATACATCTACGTACTGCCCAACACGGCAAACCACGAGATTAACATATCGTCGAACATCTCGGACAACATCACGGGCCTCACATTCTCGGGCAACCTCGGAGTGCTGAAGACCAAATCGGGATATGCCAGCGCCATATCCGTCCCCATCGACAACCTCGACTGCCCCGACATCCTCGGCACCATAGCCGGCGACAACACCGTGCTGCTCATACTGCGCGAGAATGCCAACCGCAACCACGTCATCGAGGCGCTGCTGCGCATATTCCCCATGTTGAGCAACGTACTCTAACCGCGGCATCGGCCGCAACATGCAAACGGGGGACGACCGCATCGTCCCCCGTTTGTGCTTGTTTCTTAATCCACACCGCCACTCAAGGCAACACCCGGCCCGTCAAAACAACACCCGACACCTCAAAACGACACCCTGCCCGTCAAAACGACACCCGGCCCCTCGAAGCAACACCGGCCTCTCGGCAGCCGCAGAACAGCGCTGTCACTCCTCCATTATGTAGACGTGCTCGTCGCTGCGCTGCATATGGAACTTCTCGCGCGCATACTGCTCCAGATATTCGTCGTAGTTGAGCCTCTCGAGCATCGTGCTGTCCTGCTCTATCCGCTGTCTGAAGAGCTCCTGCTGATCCTTCAGACGGCCGATACGGTGCTCGACCTTGATCACCGTTATGAGGTTGCGCACCGTAAGTACCGCCGTATACACGAATATCACGGCGGTAACGCATAACCATATCTTGCGGCTTATATTCCGGTTCACCTCACTCGGTATTTACGCCCCGCGGCCGGCGCCGTCAGGGTATATGCATGAATTTGTGTGTCTGCACCGATATGCTCCAGCGCGGGTGCGCCTTCGCATAGTCTACGATCGACGGCAGAATCTTCTCATAGCGGCTCCACTCGGGCTGCAGGTAGAGCCTGCAGTAACGTCCCACGCGGCGGGCATTCTCCTCGGCCCACGCGAAGTCATCCTCCGTCTCGATGATGACCTTCAGTTCGTGCGCCCGGCCGAATGCCTCCGCCAGAGGCGGATGCTGGCGCTTCGGCGAGAGGCACACCCAGTCGAACTCGCCGCTGAACGGATGCGTACCCGACGTCTCGAGGAATATCTCCAGCCCCTCGGCACGCAGGCGCGACGTAAGCGCCCCCAGCGGATAGAGCAGCGGCTCGCCGCCCGTGATGACTATGGACTGTGCGGCGCATGCCTTGGCCCGCGCCACTACCGTCTCGACATCGACGGGCGGATATACGCGCGGGTTCCACGTATACTTGGCGTCGCACCACTTGCATCCCACGTCGCACCCGCCCAGACGGATGAAGTACGCAGGCTTGCCCGTATGATAGCCCTCGCCCTGTATCGTATAGAAATCCTCCACGAGAGGCAGCCGGCGGCCGCCCTCCAGAATATCGCTATTCGTCGTCGATGACATATATATCCTTCAGGTTGCGCCCCAGCTGGTCGTAGTCCAGACCATATCCCACAATGAACTCGTTGCCTATCGAGAAGGCCGCATAGTCTATAGGGTACTCGTAGAGGAACTTGTCGGGCTTGAAGAAGAGCGTGCAGATGGTTATGCTGGCAGGGTTCTTCGCCCGCAGGTGGTCGAGCAGGTAGTTCATGCTGTGGCCCGTCTCGACAATATCCTCGACGATGATTATGTCACGGCCCGTGATGTCGAAGTCGACACCCAGCTGCTGCCGCACCTTGCCCGTTGACTGCGTACCCTCGTACGAAGAAATCTTGACGAAGGCAAGCTGGCAGTCGAACTCCGTCTTGCGCACCAGATCGCTCAAAAAGAGGAAAGCGCCGCTCAACACTCCCAGAAAGACCGGCGTGCGCCCCGCATAGTCATGGTTCAGCCTCTCAGCCACACGCCCTACCGCCGCGTCGATCTCCTCGGCCGGTATCATCACGCGAAAGGTCTTGTCGCGCAATTTTATTCGTTTCTCCATCTGTGACTCCTGTAGTTTGTTCTCCATCGCATTCCAAACAGGCCGAACGCTAACCCTTGACAAGGGCCTTCACCTCCTCGTACACCGTAGCGCCGCTGTACCCGAACTTCTCGTCGAGCACCTTGTACGGGGCCGAGTACCCGAAGTGGTCGCAGCCGTGGATACGGCCGTTCTCGCCCACAAGACCGAGCAGGTTGACCGACAGCCCCGACGTAAGGCCGTAACGCACCACGTCGCGCGGCAAAACGCTGTCTTGGTACGACTTGGGCTGGTCGCGGAAAAGCCCTTCGCTCGGGACGCTGACCACGCGCACGGGGATACCTTCCCTCATCAGCAGCTCGGCGCCCTCGACGAGCGTCGCCACCTCCGATCCCGATGCCAGCATCACCACCTGCGCCTTGGCGGCATCGACAACGGTATATGCGCCCTTGACGGCCTGCTTGGCCTCCTCGCGGCGGCTCAACCGCAGCGCCGGCAGGTTTTTTATGTTCTGACGCGACAGTATCAACGCCACAGGGCGCTGCTCCGAAAGGGCGTACTGCCATGCCGACATCGTCTCCTCGGCATCGGCCGGGCGCAGCACCACCATCGACCGCTCGCCGCGGTGGTTGCGCACATGCTCCATCAGACGGATCTGCGCCTCCTGCTCTATGGGCTGGTGCGTGGGGCCGTCCTCGCCTACGCGGAACGAGTCGTGCGTCCAGATATATATCACATGCAGACGCATGAGCGCCGCCAGACGCACCGCCGGCTTCATGTAGTCCGAGAATACGAAGAAGGTGCCGCAGGCGGGGATCACGCCGCCATGCAGCGCCATGCCGTTCATCACGCATGCCATAGTCAGCTCCGACACGCCGGCTTGGAAGAACTGCCCCGTAAAGTCGCCCTTCGTGAAGGCCTTGGTCTTCTTCAGGAAGCCGTCCGTCTTGTCCGAGTTGCTCAAGTCGGCCGACGCCACGATCATGTTGTCGATCTTCTCGGCATATACTCCGAGCATCGTCGCCGACGCTGCGCGCGTGGCGGTGTCGGGCTTGAGGTCGATCTTGTTGCAGTCGATCTCGGGTATCTCGCCCGAGAGGAAGCGCGTCAGCTTGCGCGACAGGTCGCGGTTTTCGGCGCGCCATGCCGTCTCCGCCTGACGGCGCTGCGCCGCCCACATCTTCAACTCGCAGCGGCGCGTATCGTATATCTCGCGGCTCTCGGCGAAGATCTTGAACGGGTCCTCCTCGTCGCCGCCCAGATTGCGTATCGTGGCGGCCAGATCTGCGCCGGCGCCCGACAAGGGCTGTCCGTGCGTCGAGACGCACCCCTCGAAACTGCGGCCGTCGGCGCCCACGGCACCTTTGGCCATGACCGTGCGGCCGATGATAAGCGTCGGGCGCTCGGTCTGGGCATTGGCCTCGGCAAGAGCCCCGCGGAGGGCTTCGACATCATTGCCGTCGACCGTAACCACATGCCAGTTCCATGCGCGGTATTTCGCCGCCACATCCTCCGTATCGACCTCGTCGACCTTGGTCGAGAGCTGCACGTTGTTGGCGTCGTAATACATGATCAGGTTGCACAGCCCCAGATGGCCTGCTATGCGGCCCACGCCCTGCGAGATCTCCTCCTGCACCGCGCCGTCCGAGATGAAGGCGTAGGTCTTGTGCGCCATCCACTCGCCGAAGCGCGCCGCCATGAACCGCTCGGCGATGGCTGCGCCCAGCGCCATGGCATGGCCCTGTCCCAACGGGCCCGAGGTGTTCTCCACGCCGTGCATCACATCCACCTCGGGATGCCCGGGCGTTATGCTGCCCCACTGCCTGAACATCTTCAAGTCATCCGTCGTATAATATCCCGCCATCGTGAGCACCGAATAGAGCATCGCCGACATATGGCCCGGATCGAGGAAGAACCTGTCGCGGAAAGGATACGACGGATTCTCGGGATCGTAACGCAGGAATTCGGCATACAGCAGATTGATGAAATCAGCTCCGCCCATGGCGCCGCCCGGATGACCCGACTTGGCCTTTTCGACCGTAGCCGCCGCAAGTATGCGGATGTTGTCGGCAGCCCTGTTCAGTTTAGAGTTAGCAAACATATTATGTTCCGTATTTAATTATGTTACCTTTACCGGAGTCCGCGCTGTGACGGCCTTCCATGCGGCGGGGACGCGGGGTCCGCCCGCCATCCGGCGCACGAAACGCCGCGCCCGCCTGTACTTATACACATACGGGAAGATCGCTCCTCCCGCATCGCATATCCGCGGCCCGAGACCCGCCGCGTTCATCTCTACAAATATAGCATAAAAATCTTATCCGACCCGCTTCATCTCCAAAAAATTCGCGCCCTCGATCTTATTTTTAGCATAGGGCAGCGTCACGTCGAAGCGCGCCTCGCCCGACGAGGGGACGTCGTACATGGCGTCGATCATCACGGCCTCGCATATCGAACGCAGGCCGCGCGCCCCGAGCTTGTACTCGTCGGCCTTGTCGACGATATAGTCAAGCACCTCGTCGTCGAAGTGGAGTTCCACGCCGTCCATGGCGAACAGCCGCTCGTACTGCTTGACGATGGCGTTGCGCGGTTCGGTGAGGATCGACCGCAGCGCCTGCTTCGTCAGAGGCTGCATGTAGGTCAGCACAGGAAGGCGCCCCACCAGCTCGGGGATAAGGCCGTAAGACTTGAGGTCCTGCGGCATGATATACTTCATCAGGTTGTTGCGGTCGATGGACGAGGTGCCCTGCACGCCGTAGCCTATGGCCCGCGTGTTGAGACGCTGCGCGATCTTCTTCTCGATGCCGTCGAAGGCGCCGCCGCAGATGAAGAGTATATCCTTCGTGTTCACCTGTATGAATTTCTGGTCGGGGTGCTTGCGCCCGCCCTGCGGCGGCACGTTCACCACCGTACCCTCCAGAATCTTCAGCAGGGCCTGCTGCACGCCCTCGCCCGAAACGTCGCGCGTGATGCTCGGGTTATCGCTCTTGCGGGCGATCTTGTCGATCTCGTCGATGAAGACTATGCCGCGCTCGGCCGCCGCGACATCGTAGTCGGCAACCTGAAGCAGCCGTGTGAGGATACTCTCCACATCCTCGCCCACATATCCCGCTTCAGTGAGCACCGTGGCGTCGACGATGGTGAACGGCACCTTCAACAGCCGCGCTATCGTACGGGCCATGAGCGTCTTGCCCGTACCCGTAGGCCCCACCAGCACGATGTTAGACTTGTCGATCTCCACATCGTCGGCCTTGCCGCCACCGCCGTCCTTGGCGGCGCCGCGGGCGGAATCCCTGCTCAAGAGACGTTTGTAGTGGTTATACACCGCCACCGACATGTAACGCTTGGCATCATCCTGCCCTATGACGTACTGGTCCAGAAACTCTTTTATCTGCTGCGGCTTGAGCAGCTCCTCCATCTTCAGTTCGGGGTGTTTCCCGTGGCGGGCCGCCGCCTTGCTCTCGGCGAGCATCTCGTGTGCCCGCTCGACGCAGTTGCTGCATATGTTGGCGCCGTCCACCCCTTGAAACAATATGGGCACGTCGCTGCGCTTGGCGCCGCAGAACGAGCAGCAGTCCTCGCTGCCGCGGCCCGTGGGTTTATCCTTGTATCCTCGTGTATTAGGCATAGTCGCTCTATTTGTTGTTGCGTTTCGAGAGCACCTCGTCGATCAATCCGTAATCCTTCGCCTCCGCGGCCGTCATCCAATAGTCGCGGTCGGCATCGCGCTCGATGCGGGCAATATCGGCTCCCGAGTGGTACGACAGTATCTCGTAAAGTTCGCGCTTGGTCTTGGCTATCTCGCGCGCCGTGATCTCTATGTCCGACGCCTGACCCTGCGCGCCGCCCAAAGGCTGGTGTATCATCACGCGCGAATGGGGCAGCGCCGAGCGTTTGCCCGCGGCGCCCGCCGTAAGCAGCACGGCGCCCATCGAGGCCGCAAGGCCCGTACAGATGGTAGCCACGTCGCACGAGACGAGCTGCATCGTGTCGTATATGCCGAGGCCGGCCGTCACCGACCCGCCTGGCGAATTGATGTATATCTGCACATCCTTCGACGGGTCTACCGACTCGAGAAACAGCAGCTGCGCCTGTATGATGTTGGCGGCGTCGTCATAGATGGGCGCCCCCAGAAATATGATACGGTCCATCATCAGTCGCGAGAAGACATCCATAGTCGCTATGTTCAACTGACGCTCCTCGATGATCGTCGGCGAGATGTAGGCCGACTGCACCGACTGGAAATCGTGCAGCGCGAGGCTGCTTATACCGCGGTGTCCGCGGGCGTATTTCTCAAATTCGCTCATATCAAAACATTTTCCGTTCGGGGCCCGCGGCGGCGTCATGAGGCCGCCGCACCCGCTCCCGCAATCAAAAAATGGACTCTGCAAACATTACGCCCAGAGTCCATGCAAAGAATATTTTGTCAAATATTACTCCTCTTGCGCCAATTTGGCAAACTCCTCCGACGTAACCGTCTTGGTCGACACCTTGACCTTCGACTTCACATAGTCGACGACCTTCAGCTCGTAGAGTTTCTCGTAAATCTTCTGCGCCTGCTCCTTGTTTGCCAGCACCTGCTTTGCGAAGTTGCCGACCATCTCGTCGGGAGCCGACGGCATGCCGTACTGCATGAACTGCGCGCGGGCGAACTCCTTGGCTTCGGCCTCGGCCTCCTCCGAGCTGACGCTCAGGCTGCCCTCCTTGATAAAGTGTTTCTGCAGATAGTTCCACGTGAACATCTTGACGAAGCCGGCAAAATCCTTCTTTATCTCCTCCTTCGAGAACTTGCCCTCGTTGATGACATAGAGCCAGCGCTTGAGGAACTCCTCGGGCATCTTGAGGCCCGCCTTCTCCATGAGGAAGTTGCGCACGCGGATGGTGAACATGTAGTCCGACTCGCGCTTGAGCTCCGTCTCTATCTCGCCGTCGATGAATGCGTCGAGTTCGGCCTCGCTCTTGACGTTGCCGGCGGGGAACGCCATCTTGAAGAACTCCTCGTTCAGCTCGGGGTTCGAGAAGCGGCGGATCTGCTTGATCTCCATCTCGAACTTGGGATTGATGCCTGCCAGCTCATCCTCCTTGACCTGAAGCACAGCGGCGCGCTGCGACGGCGTCTTGTAGAGTTCGTTCACGTCGACCTCCATCTTGTCGCCGACCTTCTTGCCGACAAAGGGCTTGCGCTCCTCGTCGCTCATCGAGATCAGGCCTACGTAGGCATCCTCGATACGCATGTCGCCGTTGTCGAGCACAACCGTCAGGGCCTCGTCCTTCTCCACGGCCTCGACATCCACCAGACGGCCGTAGCGGCGCAGGTAGTTATCCTTGTACGCCTCGTGCATCTTCTCGTCGACCTTGATCTTGTAGTAGGTGAGCTTGTCCTTATCCGAAAGCTCGACCTTCACCTCGGGCGCCTCGCCGATCTCGAACATGAACTCATGCTCCGTATTGTGCTCGAAATCGAAATCGCCCTGCTCGTCCGACGGAATGACATCGCCAACATAGTCGATGCCCTCCTTCTGCAGATACTCGAAGACGGCGTTCGAGGCGGTGCGGTACGACTGCTCGGCCACGGCGCTCTTGCCGTACATCTTGCGTATCATGCCCATGGGGACCATGCCCGGACGGAATCCCGGGATGTTGGCCTTGCGTTTGTAGTCGCGAAGCATCTTGTCGACTGCCTCGCCATAATCCTTCTCGTCGACCAGAACTTTCAGTAACGAGACGTTCTGCTCACGCTGTTCTCTTGTAATCTTCATAATCGGTATTTGTTGTTTATATTTGCCGCAATACGCCGCACCGCGCCCGTTCGGGTCGGGTTCGGAGTGCAAAGGTAAATAATTTTAATGAATTAATGCACGTTCCCGACTTTTTATTCCGGACGGGCGGGGCAGTCGCGCAATTCGTACAGCTGGTTGCGCAGGCGCGGCGTGAAGCCCGCCTCGCGTATGGCCCGCTGTATGCCCTCGGCGTCGAATTCGTTGTGTGCGCCGGCACTCGAAACCACGTTCTCCTCGATCATGATCGAGCCCATGTCATTGGCGCCGCTGTGCAGGGCCAGCTGCGCCGTCGCCTTGCCCACGGTAAGCCATGAAGCCTGTATGTTCCGGATATTGCACAGGATCAACCGGCTTACGGCGATCACACGCACGTACTCCAACGGTGAGAAGACACTCCTGACACCCTCCTGCTCGAGCCGCGTCCCCGTCGAGCGGAAGATCCACGGGATGAATGCAAGGAAACCGTAGTTACCCTCGGGACACCGCGCCTGAAGGTCGCGTATGGCAAGCAGGTGGTCGACACGCTGCCGCGGCGTCTCCACATGCCCGTACATCATCGTCGCCGACGTGGGCAGGTTCATCATATGCGCCTCGTGCATCACCTCGATCCACTCCGCCGCACCCGGCTTGGCGGGAGATATGCGCCGCCGCACATCCTCCACGAGGATCTCGGCGCCGGCGCCGGGCAGCGAGTCAAGCCCCGCCGCCACGAGCCGCTCCAGCGTGCGCCGCACCGTAAGGCCGCTGATACGGGCTATGTGCGCCACCTCGGGAGGCCCGAGGGCATGCAGCCGCACATTGGGATATAGGTGCTTGAGCGTCGAGAAGAGCTCCTCATAAAACGTTATGTCGAGTTTCGGGTGCAGGCCGCCCTGAAGCAGCAGCTGGTCGCCCCCGAGTTCCAGCATGCGGTCGATCTTGGCGCGATACTCGTCTATGGTGGTTATGAAAGCCTCATCCGTCCGATGCGGCGGGCAGTGGAAGTTGCAGAACTTGCAGCCCGAGATGCAGACGTTCGTTATGTTGACGTTGCGGTCTATCTGCCATGTCACCACATCGGGATCGGGAACGACCGAACGCCGCACCTCGTCGGCCGCGGCCGCCAGCTCGTCGATCGGCGCCTCATCCCACAGGCAGTATGCCTCCCCCCGCGAGAGCATCTCCCGCGCGAGAGCCTTTTCGTATATCTGCGACAGACTACCCATCGGCTACCTGCTGCGTTTGCCAACGATGAGTTCGAAGTCGAGCGTGCGGCGGCGCAGGTCGGCGCCCTTGACACGGATCCACACCTCGTCGCCGAGTGTCAGGCGGCGGCCCGTATTGCGGCCCACAACCTCGAAACGCACCTCGTCGAAATAGTAGTAGTCGCCCTCGATGTCGCGCAGGAAGGCCATACCCTCGATGTGCGTCTCCTCCAGCTCGACGTATACGCCCCACTCGCTCATGCCCGAGACGTGGCCCTTGAACATCTGGCCTATCTTGTCTTTCATGAACTCGACCATCTTGTACTTGATCGAGGCGCGTTCGGCCTCCGACGCCACCACCTCTCGGTCCGACGCATAGGCGCACTGCGCCTCAAGCGTCTTCTTGTCGGCCGAGCGGCCGCCCGCAAGGTAACGCGCCAGCAGACGATGAACCATCATGTCGGGATAGCGTCGTATGGGCGAAGTGAAATGCGTGTAGTATTTGAACGCAAGGCCGTAGTGCCCTATGTTGTCCGTCGTGTAGAACGCCTTGGCCATGCTGCGCACCGCCAGCATCGAGATGGCGTTTGCCTCGGGACGCCCCTTCACCTCCGCCACAAGGCGGTTTATCGCCTTGGCCACGGCACGCCCCTTCGAGGCGCGGAACTGGTGCCCGAAACGCAGCACGAACTCGCGGAAACGGGTCAGTTTCTCCTCGTTAGGCTCATCGTGCACACGGTACACCATCGTGCGGGCCGTACGGCGCGTACCCTCCACGCGGTAGGCGCAATACTCCGCCACGCGGCGGTTGGCCAGCAGCATGAACTCCTCGATCATCTGGTTCGACTCCTTCTGTTCCTTGGTGTAGACGCCCAGCGGCCGCCCCTTCTCGTCGAGGATGAACTTGAACTCCTCGCGCTCGAAGCTGATGGCACCGTTCTTGAAACGGCGCTGGCGCATCGTCTGTGCCAGACGGTTCAGCGTGCCGATCTCCTCGGCATAGTCCCCGACACCCGTCTCGATGCGCGCCTGCGCCTCGGCATAGGTGAAGCGGCGGTCGGAATATATCACCGTGCGGCCGAACCACTCGTCCTGCACCTCCGCATCGTCGTTCAGCGTGAAGACGGCCGAGAAACAGAGGCTCTCCTCGTTCGGGCGCAACGAGCACAGCTCGTTCGAGAGGCGCTCGGGAAGCATCGGCACCGTACGGTCCACAAGGTATACCGACGTACCGCGCTCGCGCGCCTCGCAGTCCAGCACCGAATCGGGACGCACGTAATGCGTCACGTCGGCGATATGCACGCCCACTTCCCACAGGCCGTTGTCGAGTTTGCGGATCGAGAGCGCGTCGTCGAAATCCTTCGCGTCGGCCGGATCGACCGTAAAGGTCGTGATACCGCGGAAATCGCGCCGCTCGGCATAGTCCTTCTCGGTGATCTGCCCGGGGATAGCCTCGGCGGCACCCTCCACGTCGGCCTCGAACTTGTACGGCAGGTCGAACTCCGCCAGTATGGCATGCATCTCGGTATCGTTGTCGCCCTCACGGCCCAGACGCTCTATCAGCACGCCGCGCGGGCTGTGGTCGCCTTCGCGCCACTCCGAGATGCGGAA
>CASFQF010000052.1 GCA_949296635.1 uncultured Alistipes sp.
CAGCAATGATGGAATTATCAAGAAAAGCAAATGACCAGAATTATACAATTCTGGTCATTTGCTCTAATGCTTTACCAACCATTTTTGGCATCATTACCTAAAAAGCACAAACAAAAGAGGCGCACCCAAAGCGGATGCGCCTCTTCTGTTTCATCCCTGCGGCCGCATCAGAACAGATGGAACGCCACGGTCAGGCCGGCCATTACGATCGACACCATCGACATCAACTTGACAAGGATATTGAGCGACGGCCCCGACGTATCCTTGAACGGGTCGCCTACGGTGTCGCCCACAACCGTAGCCTTGTGGCACTCCGATCCTTTCCCGTCGAGATAGCCCTCCTCGACAAGTTTCTTGGCATTATCCCATGCGCCGCCCGCATTGGCCATGAACACGGCCAGCACGAACCCCGAACTCAAACCTCCGACCAGAAGGCCCATAACTCCGGCTACGCCGAATACGAGGCCTACGATGACGGGGGCGGCGATGGCCAGCAGGCTCGGCAGCAGCATCTCGCGCTGCGCGCCGCGCGTCGAGATCTCGACGCAACGTGCATAGTCGGGCGTGCCCTCTCCCGTGAGGATACCCTTGATCTCGCGGAACTGACGCCGCACCTCTGTCACCATACTCTCGGCGGCACGGCCTACGGCGTTCATCGTAAGGCCGCAGAAGAGGAACGACATCATCGCCCCGATAAATATGCCTATCAGTACCGTGGGATTCATCAGCGAGACATTGTAATACTCCATGAAGTCGAGCATCGAGGCATCGCCTACTGAAATGGTCCCGCCGTCGGGCATTGCCAGCTGCATGATGCCGTTATGCTGCAGGCCGATACGTATCTCCTCGATATAGGATGCGAGCAGAGCCAGCGCCGTAAGCGCCGCCGAACCTATGGCGAAGCCTTTGCCCGTGGCAGCCGTAGTGTTGCCCAGTGCGTCAAGCGCGTCGGTACGTTTGCGCACCTCGGGCCCCAGACCGCTCATCTCGGCATTGCCGCCGGCATTGTCGGCTATGGGTCCGTATGCGTCCGTGGCAAGCGTAATACCCAGCGTCGATAGCATGCCTACGGCCGCTATGCCGATGCCGTACAGCCCCTGCGACATGTTCTGCGGCGACATCATGTTCTGCACATCGAACCCTATGGCGCAAAGGTATGCCAGAATTATGGCCGCACCTATGGTCACGACGGGTATCGCCGTCGAGATCATGCCCGATCCTATACCGGCGATGATGACGGTCGCAGGCCCCGTCTGCGAACTATCGGCAATCTTGCGGGTAGGCCTGTACGAGTGCGAGGTAAAATATTCCGTCGCCTGCCCTATTATGATGCCGGCCGCGAGCCCCGTAATCACCGAACAAGACAAGCCGAGCCAATTACGCATTCCAAGCAGGTACAGTATGCCGAATGTCGCCACGGCAATCAGGGCCGCACTGACATTTACGCCCACGCCCAGCGAGCGCAGCAGTTCACGCATCGAAGCCCCCTCGCGCGTACGCACGAGGAAGATACCCATAATGGATAGAATGATGCCTATGGCGGCGATAAGCATCGGCGCGAGCACGGCCCGCACCTGCTCCGCCTCGCCCGCCGAGGCGAAAGCCGCAGCACCCAGAGCCGCCGTCGCCAGCACCGAGCCGCAATAGCTTTCGTAAAGGTCGGCGCCCATACCGGCCACATCGCCCACGTTGTCACCCACATTGTCGGCTATGGTGGCAGGATTGCGAGGGTCATCCTCCGGAATACCCGCCTCGACCTTGCCTACGAGATCGGCCCCCACATCGGCCGCCTTGGTATATATTCCGCCGCCCACACGCGCAAAGAGCGCCTGCGTCGAGGCTCCCATACCGAAGGTCAGCATCGTAGTGGTTATAACGACGAGTTTCTGGGGGCCGTCTGCGTCGATGAAGGTCTCGAGGATAATATACCAGAACGATATGTCGAGCAGGCCCAAGCCCACGACGACAAGCCCCATTACGGCGCCGCTGCGGAATGCCACCTTGAGCCCGCGGTCGAGAGACTGACGCGCGGCATTGGCCGTACGCGCCGAGGCGTAGGTCGCGGTCTTCATTCCGAAGAAACCGGCCAGACCAGAAAATATGCCTCCCGTAAGGAAGGCGAACGGCACCCACGGGTTCTGTACTCCTACCCCGTAGGCCAGATAGGCGAAGAAGAGCGCCAGCACCGCAAAGACGATGCCGACGACCTTGTACTGTTGTTTGAGGTAGGCCATTGCCCCCTTGCGCACGTGTTCGGCAATTTCACGCATGCGCACGGTACCCTCGTCCTCGCGTTTCATCGCGCGATAGAAGGCCCATGCGAAGGCCAACGCAATGATCGACGCGGCCGGCACACACCAGAAAATCGTTGGAATATTCATATCGCGTAGTATTTTGGTTGGTACTCTGTGATGTGCGAAAACTGTTGAATTTCAGCGGCAGGAGACGGACCGCCCCTCCTTGCCGCCAAAGCGTATCCCGTATAGGGTAAATATACGATTTTTTTATATAAAACCAGCGTGATATGCCGCCGCCGCAATAAATAAATTTTTTGAATATCAACGGTTTCCACGAAGCGGGGCATGTCGGACGCAGACACGGACACGGTTGACGCACAACGTCAACGGCATCACCGCAATACGCCCACCCGTACGGAGTGCAGGAAGAATTTATATGCCCGACATGACTATATCGCCGCGAATTTTATAACTTTGACAACGCAAACGCCCGAATACCGCCAGCGGTCATGAACATTACGGTCGACATATTTACAGAATTGGGACGGCGCCTCGAGAATTTCGGACGCGACGCCCGCTCCGCCCGATGCATGGCCGAAGCCGTCGATGCCAACAGCTGGTTTACGGAAGACGATATAAAGATGGCCGTGGATGCCATCCGTACGGAATTTCTCGACCGCGGCAAGATCGAGGCTTGGCTCGAACATTACCACATGCCTGCGGAACGCCGGCGCGTGGCCATAGTCATGGCTGGGAATATCCCGCTGGTTGGTTTTTTCGATCTGATGTGCGTACTCGCATGCGGATACGAAGCTGCGGTAAAAACTTCAAGCAAAGATTATGTTATGATGGGATATATAATTGATCTGTTGCGTGAAATATATCCCGACATCCCCGTTTCGGCATACGATGACACCACCCCTTGCGACATGGCCATAGCCACGGGCGGGGATACGGCTGCTGCATATTTCCGCACACGTTACGCCTCGGTTCCGGCCCTCATACGCGGTAGCCGTCATTCGGCCGCCGTACTCGACGGCAGCGAGACGCCGCAAATGATCGAGGGGTTGCAACGGGACGTATTCTCCTACGGCGGGCTGGGATGCCGCAATATATCCCTCCTGTTCCTGCCGTTTGGGGCCGCCCTGCCGTTGCGGCCGTCGCCGCCCCCAAACGCCCCCCGCAGGAACAATTATCTCCAAACAAAAGCCATGCTTGAGATGACGGGTGTAAAATATGCTGACTCAGGATCATGCGTCGCTGTTGAAAGCCGCGGTTTCCCCGAAACTGCAAGCCGCGTAAACTACTCCTTCTACGACGATCCGGCAGAGGCTGCGGCATGGATTGCGGAGCACGATACGGAAATACAGTGCGTAGCCTCACACGCCGTTGCGCATGCGCGACGCTGCGGCCTCGGACGTACGCAATACCCGTCGCTGACAGACTACGCTGACGGCGTGGATGTTATGGAATTTCTTACCCAACAATGATATGAAACAATACGATTTCGACAAGATCGTGGACAGGCACGGCACAAACTGCCTTAAATACGATGCCCTTACGGCACGCTACGGCAGGGACGATCTGATTCCGCTGTGGGTTGCCGACATGGATTTCGAGACCCCCGACTTCGTCATCGACGCCATGAAACGGCGCCTCGAGCATCCGATATTCGGATATACCGTCGAATACGACGGTTATTGGAACAGCATCATGTCGTGGCTCCGCGAGCACCACGGCTGGCATGTCGAACGCGAATGGCTGCGCTACATCCCCGGCATAGTCAAAGGCATAGGTATGGTCGTCAACGTCTTTACCAGCCCGGGCGACAAGATCATCATCCAACCGCCCATATATCACCCGTTCCGTCTGGTACCGCTGGCCAACAGCCGCGAAGTAGTGTACAATCCACTGAAGAGCACGGATGGCGAACATTACGAGATGGACTTCGACAACCTCGAAAGCATAATAGACGAGCATTGCAAGGTGCTGCTGCTGTCGAACCCCCACAACCCCATCGGCATAACGTGGGACCGCGCCACATTGGCACGTCTGGCCGACATCGCCGCCGCACACAACATTCTGGTCGTATCGGACGAGATACACTGCGACATGCCTCTCTACGGGCATACGCACATACCGTTCGCCACGGCATCCGACACGGCGGCACACTGCAGCATAACGTTCGGAGCGCCATCCAAGACCTTCAACATCGCCGGCATAGTAAGCTCGTACGCCATCGTTCCCGACAAGGCGCTGCGCGACAGATTCTACTCATGGCTTGCGGCCAACGAGTTCGACATGGCCACCATCTTCGCCATGACGGCGACCGAAGCGGCCTTCAACCACGGCGACGGGTGGCGGCGGCAGATGCTCTGCTATGTCGAGGGTAACATAGATTTCGTGACGGAGTATCTCGAGCGTGAGATTCCGCAGGTACGTGCCGTAAAACCGCAGGCCTCGTACCTTGTGTGGCTCGATTTCTCGCGTCTGGGGCTCGGGCACGAGGCCTTGGTCGACATGATAGTCAACAAGGCCCGTCTGGCCATGAACGACGGTGCCATGTTCGGCGCCGAAGGGCGGCAGCACATGCGTATGAACGTCGGATGCCCGCGTTCGGTCCTTGCCGAGGCACTCGGACGGCTGAAGCGCGCCGTAGACGGAGCTTGCCGCTGAACGGGTATACCCGCAGAAAAACAGAGGAACGGAATTACCGTTCCTCTGTTTTTTCCAATGCCATGCATCACGCTTTCGGAGCCGTCTCTTTCGACATGCGGTATCTGGCCACACGGCGGCGCCAGCGGAAACGTATGCGGTCGGCAAGGTCGTTCTCCACAAGGAAATGAATCCCTATGAACGACAGACCCATGTATATCACGATCAAGCGCCCCATAGCCCTTATCTCGGGCCACACGTCGCCCAACGACGCCCCCATGCTCTGTATGCGCACAAAACCCGGGGCCCCGTGTGTGCTGGGGAATATGTAGGCGAACTGCCGCAGCCACTCGGGCATCGCCTCATGCGGGTACGATGCGCCGCTGAGCAGGAATATGGGCACAGACGACCACAACAGCATCATGAGCGAATTCTCACGCCGGCGGAAGAGTGTCGAAAGGGCTATTCCCATGAATATGCAGGCGAAGATATACATCGCAAGGAATACGACGATCGTAAGCGAGCGGCCGTTCATCGGATAGTGGAAGACACGGTAGTGGACGTTCATCAGATAGAACGTCGTTACGGCATACAGCGACGCATAGGCCAGCGCCTTGCCTATCACGATCGGGAAAGTCGACATGCGCCGGCTGCCGCGGGGCTTGAGCTTGCTGTATATGCCGTGCTCGCGCCACGTGCCGCCGATCATGCCTATGCCCACCAGCAGCGTCTGCTGTATGATGACGATGATTATGGGCGGCATGACGAATGTGCCGTATCCCAGATAGGGATTGAACAGCGCATGGCTCTCGTATATGACCGGCTGCGTTATGGCCTTCGCCTGCGGTATATTGGCTCCCTTGGCGATCATGCGCTGGAACTCGACCATAGCGCCCGTGGTGTTTATGCCGGCGACCATCTCCTGAAACGCCTGACGGTACATAAGCATATAGCTGGCATCGAGATAGATGCTCACCGTAGCCATCTGCCCGCCCAGCAGTTTCTGCTCGTAATCGTTCGGGATGTAGAGAATGCCGTATATGTCGCGGTCAAAAAACTTCTTTTCCGCCTCCTCCATATCCGACAGTTCGTACGCCACGACTGTATTCGGGCCCATGTTGACGGCGTCGACGAGTTTGCGGCTCGCCGCGGTCTTGCTCATGTCCACCACCCCTACCGGCACATTGCGCAGGACCTCCGCACCGTATCCCAAAGAGTAGATCGTGGGATATATGAGCAGGGCGAAGATCATCACCAGCATCACGCCCTTGTCGGAGAATATGGTGACATACTCGTTCCTCATTACGGCATACAGCTGTTTGCGGTATGATCTGACGGTATCTTTCAGTTTACTCATAGTCGTTTCTACATTTTACCCCAATAACGGCTGTCGGTAGAGATCTTGTAGAGCCGCGGCAGCACTATCACGGGCAAGAGCTGGAACAACAGCATGTAACATATATCCGGCAGCGAATAGACGATCGGGGCGCCGCGCAGCGCCTGATCCACTATCATGTCGGTGAAATAGGTGAATGGGAATATGTGGCTGAAAATGCGCACGCCTTCGTACATGGCCATTATCGGGAACGAAAGGCCCGAGAAAGTGAACGCCAGCACCGAATATCCTCCGCCGAGCGACAGGGCGAGGCGCAGGTCGGCCGTGAGGCTCACCACGAAGACCGCAATACCCATATAACTCAGGATAAAGACGAGACATCCGACGAACAAGGTCGTGAAACTGCCGTTCAGCGGAACCTGTATTATGTCGAAGAGGATGAAGAACATCAGCAGCGACATCAGCGCCATGGAGAGGAATACGGGCAGCAGCTTGCCGATGAGCGCGGCAGCGAACGAGGAGTCCGCGCACTCGATCCAATCCTTCGCCGTCGAATAGCGCAACTCCGACCCCAAGGCGAAAACGGTAGCCAGCACCGTGAAGATCATGATCATCATGGGCATGAAGCTCGGCGAGAGGTAATAGCCGTAATTGGTATAGGGATTGAACAATACATGCTTGTCGAACCGTACGGGCATAGCTTGCGACATGGCCTGTTTCTCGGTAAGGCCCTGCTTCATGAGCACCTGCAGCTGTATGCCTACGCCAAAGGTTGTGATCGTCGTCTGCAGGTCTTTCGATATGAGGCCGTTGGTCAATATGTTCACGCCCGAGACATATGCCTCGACATGGGTTTGCGTATTGCTCAGGATATTCTTCTCGAAGAACGACGGGATGAGCACCACGGCGTGTATCTTGCCCTCGCGGATGAGTCTTTCGCCCTCGTCCATGTCGGTTATCCCATACTCGACGGCGGTCTCGGGTGCGGCATCTATCATCTGCGTCAATGTACGCGAGAGGGACGAATGGTCCTCGTCGAGCACCGCTATGGGCAGATCGTGCGGGATGCCCCTCTCGAATACCACCGCGAAGAAGGCAAACGATATGACGGGCAGGACCGTGAGCAGCATCATATAGGTCGGGAAATCCCATATGCGTTTGAGCTCACGCACCAGCACCGCACTTATGTTACGAAGGAATTGCATCGTACCGCACCTGTTTTACTTTCCCAATTCGTCCCAATTGACCAATACGCTCATACCCGGGCGTATGTTCTCGACATCGGTCACAGGGCGCGCCTTTACGGCGAACGTACGTATGTCGAAGCTGCCCTGCGTGCGCGTGGCGCTCCACGTAGCGAAGTCGGCCTGCACGGATATGTATGTCACCTCCAGCTCGACATAGCGATCCAGCGCCGGAACGTATGCCTTCATCTTCATACCCGTGGTGATCTTCGGAAGGAGCGTCTCCTTGATATTGAATGTCACCCACGTATCCGACGTGTCGAGAATGGCCACAACGGGATACCCCGTACCCACCAGTTCACCCTGCTCGGCGATAATGGTCGACACCTCGCCATCGACAGGCGAATATACCATTGCGTCGCTGATGTACGACTCGACCTCACTTACCACACCCTCGGCCTGCTGCAACTGTGCTGCCGCGGCGTCCTTATCCTCCTTGCTGGCCCCTGCCACGGCAAGATCGTATTGGGCCTTTGCCGCCATTTCGGTAGCAACCATGGCGCGGTAATTGGCATCAGCCTCATCGAATTTCTGTGCTGGCACCACGCCCTTGTCATAGAGAGCCTTGACACGGTCGTATGTCTTCTGAGCCAGCTCCTTGCCGGCCTGAGCCTTCTGCCACATATTGAGTGCCGCCTCGATCTGCTGCACACGCGCCCCCGCAAGGGCTTTCTGGTCAAGAGCCGTCGCAGCACTCTTCACCGCCTCGGCCTGGCGCAGTTTGGCATCCAGCTCAGGTGTCGAAAGCACATACAGCAACTGGCCTTTGGCTACATGCTGGCCCTGTTCTACCTTCATCTCCTCGATGCGGCCGGCAATCTTCGACGAGGCCTTGTAGGTCGTGCACTCGACGGTACCTTGAATTATAGTCGGCTCCGACCGTTTCAGATACCACCCGACGAGTGCCACCACGGCAATTATCACTACCACGGCTATAATCAGCCAGATAACATTACGCTTTTTCATATTCCGTATTTCTTTATCATTATTCGAAAGTTATTTGACGCGCGTCGATGCGTCGCGAATACGACGTAAACTCGTCGCTCACGCCTGCCGCCTCAAGCAGTTGGGCAAGTGCCACATCGTACGCATAGGCCATCTGCATACGTTCGGTACGCACCTTGGCCAGATTCAGTTCGGCATCGATCAGGTCCGTAGACGAGCTCCACCCTTCAAGGAAAGCGGCATTCTTCGCCTTGAGATACTCCTCGGCAAATGCTATCGACGCCTCCACCGAGTGGAACTGGTTGTAATAGTTGATCATCTGGTTATAGAGTTTCTCGACCAGAACGGCGATATCATCCTGCGCCTTGACCTCGATCTGCTCTACCTGCCGCACCGTCTGCTTGGCTGCGGCATGCTTGTATTCGCGGTTCAAACCGTCGAAGATATTGAAGCTGACACCCACGCCCACAGCCCAACGCGGCAGCATGTTGGTCACCTGATAGTTGTAGACGCTTCCGCCGCCCATGGCCACGATTTGCGGGAAGTATGCGGAACGCTGTACGCGCACGCCCTGTTCAGCCAGTTCCTTCTTTAGCGAAACTTGATTCAGCAACGGATTGTGGTTTGAAGCCAAAGACTTGTAATATTCCACATCCTCGATATTGTCGATCACGAACATCGCCGTGGCGGGGACGTAGTCCACCTCCTTCGAGGCAAGCGTATTGTTCAAGGCATCCTTTATCGTCGAGAGCTGCAATTCGGCATTCTGCAATTCGCGTTCGGCCTGCGTCATCATATACTCGACATAGAGGCGCTCGCTCTTGGCCAGCATGCCTTGTTCCTCGAGTGCTATGGCATCGTTCAGATGCTTGCGTATGCCGTCGGCGGCCTGCCGGCGCACTTCCACCACCTGCGCCGCCAGAGCCAACCCGTAGTATCGCTCCACGAGTTCGGAGATCAGGGCGTTGCGGGTCTGTACGCCCTGCTCTTTGGCCGTGCTCTCGTCGATACGTGCGGCGCGGTTCGCGGCGTTTATCTTGCCGCCGAGGAATATCGGCATGGTGATCTCGCCGCCCACGAACCCGAAGCTGCGGTCCTGCAGCTTGTAGCTCCAGTCGAGCCCCGACATGGCCCCCAGCGCCTGCTGCAACAGGCCCGCCATCTGCTGGCTGATAATCCCCGTCTGCACGCCCGTCGAGATCAGATTGCCGGCCGCAGCACCTACGGGCTCCTTGAGCGAGTTGGCGTCCAGCGCGACATCGTCGCCCATATACACATAGCTGCCCACGGCGTTTATCTTGGGCATACGGAGACCTATGGCCGCCTGACGTTGGCGTTTGGCCGCCATCTCCTCATACTCGGACGCCTTGATTGCCGGATTCTCCGTTGTGGCAATCTCGACGGCCTCTTCCAGCGACAGGAGCCGGCCGTCGTTCTGTGCCGAAGCCCCCACGGAGGCGAGTGTCAGACAAATCAAAAACAGATTCTTCTTCATACCGATCGCTTTAAATATCTCGGCAAATGTACCCATAATTTTCCATTTAGGACACAAATCACCGGAATAGAATAAGTTATTGCCGTTATCGAACATTTTTTATTTCACATCTTCTTTTTTCGGCCCTTTTTCGGGAATCGGGGCCGCAACCGCACCATTCTGCGGCAACAATGTCTACGTCTCGCAATAATCTCGCCGCGGCATACATCACACCCCATTTCCGCCCGATCTCAACACGAACACCGTGATTTCGGGCCGCGCCCCCACCCGCATCGGGAAAAGCACGCATCCGATGCCGTCGTTAATATAAAGGTTGCGCCCATGCTCGGCATAGAGGCCGCTCCACCGACTGTAACGTATCGCGGCAGGCGATACGCCCCGCCCGCCGACGCGCAGTTTCATCTGCATGGCATGCACATGTCCCGCAAGCGTAAGGTCGCCGTATCCTTCGGACACAATATCGTCCCACAACTGCGGGATATGCGACAACGTTACATTGAACAGGCTTTGCGGCACTCCGTCATACGCCCCCGCAATCTTCGATGCCGGCAGATCGGGCGAATGGCGTCTTTCGGCCCATACGCGGTCGAACGAGAGGCCCGTCAACGAGACAGAGTCCCCGCCACGGCATACATATACCGTCTCGTTGTCTAACACGCGCCATCCCAACGCCGTCTCGGCCGCAATCACGCGCCGCGTGTTCTCCTCTATGGGCAGCGAGATCGTATCGCGCACATACACGCCCAAATCATGGTTCCCCGTAACGGAATACACCCCGTCTGCGGCCCGCAGCCGCGAAAGCGCCGGTGCCACGGGGCCGATCTCCGAATGGCGTATATTTATCAGATCGCCGCAGAAAACCGCCATATCGGCATCCGTGCCGTTGCACAACTCTACGATACGCTCCGTTTCCCGCTGCGGGCGGAGCATGGTGCCGACGTGCAGGTCCGACAACTGTACTATCTTATAGCCGTCGAACGACGCCGGCAGACGGTCGGAAACGATCTCTATACGGTTAATGACATAATCGGTACGTGTAACAGCCATGCCGTAAACGAATGCCGCGGCCGCAGCCGCACTCAACACGCCGCCTGCGGCATGCACCCACACTCTCTTCGAGGCCAGCAAACACAAATTCAGGGGCAGGCGCGCCACGGCCAGAACCATATAGGCAAAAAAGACCCACATCGACGCCATCGTCACCGCCGTAGGGTTGTCACGGTACACCGCGAAGGTCACACCTGAAAAAAGGAACGGCAGCAAGTCCGCAGCCCATGCCGCGGCCGTAACCGCCCGCCGCATACGCAGCGCAGACGCCGCCATACGCCGCCGTACGACAGCCCTGTCGACCGTCATAAGCAGTAGTGAAAATGCGGCGATAATCCAAATCATGCGGTAATCTGCCTGCAGCCCATATGGGGAGCGCGGGACCTCCGAGCCCCCGTTTGGCATATTAGTTGCTCCTCGCATACAAAGATAAGATTTTTACGATACAATAGGTATTCCGATTCCAATTTATTCAATCAAAACGACAAACTTATGAGAAGATTTAGACAATTGCTCGCATTATTGTCCGTTGCCGGATGCATGGTGCATTCGGCATCCGCCCAAAACCGCTATCGAGCACACGAACGCGAAGCCCTGCCGGCCGTATACCTTATAGCCATCGAACACGACGGGAACACATACGGCAACCCGACGGTCCGCAACATTACGATAGACTTTGTCGGGACACGCCGCACGGGATTCCAGCAGGTGGAGGACCCGCAATTCATATTCACGACCAAAAACAACAGGTTCTCACTCGGTATCGGCGGATATATAAACCTGCGCACGAGCTACGACTTCATGGGTGCGGTCGATAATATAGACTTCATCCCCTATGACATACCGATCAACTCCGACTATGCCAACCGCCAGCGTGTGATGATGGACGCCACCACCTCGCGCCTCTTCACCAAGGCGGTGATAAACTCGCCGGCGCTCGGTCCCGTCATTGCCTTCATCGACATGGACTTCCGCGGCGGCGCAGAGTTCAGCTACACGCCGCGCCTGCGATCGGCATACGTGTCGCTGCTCGGCTTCACCGCCGGCCGCGACGTGACCACCTTCTGCGATCTCGACGCCGCACCCAATACCATCGACTTCCAAGGTCCCAACGCCTACAACTTCAACTTCGCGACGCTGCTGCGTTACGAGCATTCGTTCCATGACCGCCGTTTCAAGGTGGGCATAGCAGCCGAGATGCCCGTCGTGAGCGGCACCTACGGTGAGAATTTCCGCCCCATATCACAGCGCGTGCCCGACATACCCCTCTACTTCCAATACGCTTGGGGAGAGAACCGCGGCAGCCACTTCCGCGCCTCGGCCGTGTTGCGCAACATGTACCTGAACAACGCCGTTGCGGAGACCAACACAAGCCTTCTCGGCTGGGGCGTGCAGGCCAGCGGCCGCGTGGAGACATGCCCCTATTTCACCGTCTTCTTCAATGGTGTATACGGCAAGGGTATAACCCCATATATTCAAGACCTTACAGGCATCGGGCTCGACTTCACCCCCAACCCGGCCGATCCCGAACAGATACAGACAATGCCCATGTGGGGATGGCAGGCCGCGGGACAGATCAACATAATACCCTCGAAACTGTTTGTATCGGGGGGCTACTCGACCGTACGTGTGAACATGTGCAACGGATATTACGCCGCCGCCGAGTACAAGCGCGGCACATACGTTTTTGGCAACATATTCTACAACCTTTCACGCAACTGCAAGGTTGCGGCCGAATATCTGCACGGCTCGCGGCGCAATATGGACGATGCCCGCAATACGGCCAACCGCCTCAGCGTGATGGTACAATACAATTTCTGACGGTTTGAACCGCGGCGTGAAGGAGGGGCCCCGCATCTTCGGAGCCCCTCCTTCCGGCTTTGGCAGCACCGGATGCCATGCGGCCGGATTTTGCCGTCGCCGCTTTTTTTC
>CASFQF010000053.1 GCA_949296635.1 uncultured Alistipes sp.
AACCTTCGCATCGGGATCCGCCCCCAGCAGGTAGGCCGGCAGCAGGGTGCTTGCGCCCACGCTCTTGCCGTGCTGCGGCGGCATCGACACCATCAGCCGCCGCACACGCCCCGCCGCGAACATCTCCAGCAGGCGGTAGTAAACCCCGTGGAAGGGCTGCACCTCGAGAAACGGATATACCGCCACGGCAAAATCGGCGAACGGCACCGGCCCGCAGGGAGAGGCCTCCGACACGGCATCCCGTACATACGAAACACCCCCGCTCATAACCGCACGCGATCGCGTATTTCGGAAAACGAAAAATCGTTCAGCTCCTCCGCCCCCTCCTTCGAAGTGTGGAATTCCCACCATACGGGGACCACATCGCCGATGCAGTCACGGTCGCCTTCCGGCAGCCGGTCGACACTCCGGTAGACTATGAGCGAAGCGGTAAGGCGGCACTCGACGTCGCCGTACTCAAATTCGACCGTGCCGGAAAAATATTCCGACCGGCCGATACGCTCGGCCAAAAGGTCGGCCGCAAGATCGTAAAGTTCAGGTGTAATGAGATACATTGTCAAATAATATTAAAAAGTTCAACTTGCATATTTGCGATTAAAATCATAATGCTTAACTTTGCAACACAAATATACATCCAAATATTGAACTTTGCTTCGATATAAGTTAAATTTTTGATATAATAATTTTCTATAACGATCCTATGGAAAGCAGAGTAAAGCTTATACGCAAGGAGTTGAAGATGACGCAAGAGCAATTGGCTCAACATCTTGGCATAGGCAAGGCGGCCCTCTCCATGATCGAGACGGGCAAGTGCGGGCTCTCGATGCGCAACAAGAACATCCTCGTTCAGGAATTGAACGTAAACCCCGAATGGCTCGACACCGGCAAAGGCGAGATGTTCAATGCCGAACCGGCCTATACGGCCTTCCGCCTGCGCAGCGACAACTCGCTGCCCATGCAGAGCGTGCCGCTCTACTCGATCGAGGGGACGGCAGGGCTGGTGCCCCTGTTCACCGATCAGGCATCGAACAAACCAGTCAACTACATCCACATCCCCAACCTGCCCAAATGCGACGGGGCGATATACATCGTGGGGGACTCGATGTACCCGCTGCTCAAAAGCGGCGACATCGTACTCTACAAGCAGCTGCAGAATATCGACGACATATTCTGGGGCGACATGTACCTGCTCTCGATAGACCTCGACGGCGAGGAGTACATCACCGTGAAATATATCCAGCGCTCCGACCGCGAGGGCTACGTAAAACTCGTGAGCCAGAACCCGCACCACGCAGACAAGGAGATCGAGGTGAACCGCATACGGGCCATAGCGCTCGTGAAGGCCAGCATACGCATGAACTCGATACGATGAAACCTGCATTCGGGGGCAACCTCCCCTACCACATTACGGCCGCCGTCACCTCGGCGATCTGGGGCACCACCTTCATCAGTTCGAAACTGCTGCTCGAGGAGGGGCTCTCGCCCGCGGCCATCATGACCCTGCGCTTCGCGCTGGCATACGCCTGCATGCTCCCGTTCATCCGCGGCCGCATCTTCGCCGACAGCTGGCGCGACGAGGCGCAGATGGCATTGCTCGGAATCACCGGCGGCTCGCTCTACTTCCTGCTCGAAAATACCGCCCTGCTCTACACCCAAGCGTCGAACGTGGCCATAATCATAGCCGCCACCCCCCTGCTCACGACCCTCGCCGTACACCGTATCGTGCGGCAGGAGAGCGCCGGACGTCGACTCTACCTCTGCTCGCTCGTCTCGCTCGCAGGCGTGGCGCTGGTGGTACTCAACGGCCGGTTCCTGCTGAAACTCAACCCCCGCGGAGACCTGCTCACGCTCGGCGCCGCCGTCACATGGGTCGTATACAGCATTTTGGTACTGCGCCTCGAGAAACGCTACCCGCCCACGATGATCACCCGCAAGATATTCTTCTACGGCATCGTAACGCTGCTGCCGTACTTCATCTTCCGTCCCGAGCACCTCACGGCGGAGACGCTGCTGCGGCCCGCCGTCGCCGGAAACCTATTATACTTGGGAATCGCCGCCTCGCTCATATGCTATTGGACGTGGAACATGGTGATCCGCCGCCTCGGGGCCATACGCGCCACCAACTACCTGTACATAAATCCGATAGTGGCTATGATCACAGCCCATTTCGTACTCGGCGAACGCATCACGCCGCTGGCGCTGGCCGGCACGGCACTTATAATTTTCGGGGTGTCGATGGCCGAGCGCCACCCCCATCCGAAAGGCCCTGCAGGGCCCCAAACTAAAAAAATGTAACCCCGCAAGTAATAACGTATCCGATAAAAAGCTATCTTTGTCGAGAATTTAAATTTTTTTATTTACAATTCGTAATCTTCCCGAACATGAATAATCTCAACACCAAAGAGCTGAAGGACGTCGTCATACGCTTCTCGGGCGACTCGGGCGACGGAATGCAGCTCACAGGAACGCTCTTTTCCAACACGTCGGCACTCGTCGGCAACGGAATATCGACATTTCCGGACTATCCGGCCGAAATACGCGCCCCGCAGGGCACCGTGGCCGGAGTATCGGGCTTTCAGGTACACTTCGGCTCGGGAAAGGTGACCAACCCGGGCGACTACTGCGACGTGCTGGTCGCCATGAACCCCGCGGCGCTCAAGGCCAACCGCAAATGGCTCAAGAAGGACGCTACGGTCATAATCGACGGCGACTCCATCACCGAGGAGCATATCAAGAAGGCGGGCTATGCCACGCTCGACCCCATCACCGAACTCGGACTGGAGAACTACAACGTCATCATTCCCGACATCACGTCGATGACGCGCGCCGCAATGGCCGACATGGGCCTCGACAACAAGACCGTGGTCAAATGCAAGAACATGTTCGCGCTGGGCATATGCTTCTACATGTACAACCGTTCGGAAGACTACGCCAAGCGCTACCTCGACGCCAAGTTCGCGCGCAAGAACCCCGCCGTGGCCGAGGCCAACAAGCGCGCCATAGACGCGGGATACAACTACGCCGCCAACACGCACCAGTTCGCAAACACATACGAGGTGGCTCCGGCACACCTCGAAAAGGGTACCTACCGCTCGATCAACGGCAACGTAGCCACGGCATGGGGCTTCTGCGCCGCCGCCGAGAAGGCCGGCCTGCCGCTCTTCTGCGGATCGTACCCCATCACCCCCGCCACGGTCATACTCGAGGAGCTGGCAAAACGCAAGGACCTCGGCGTGAAGACCGTGCAGGCCGAGGATGAGATCGCGGGCATATGCACCGCCATCGGCGCCGCCTATGCCGGCAACTTCGCCGTGACGACGACGTCGGGCCCGGGCCTCTCGCTCAAGAGCGAGGCCATAGGCCTGGCCGTAATGGGCGAGCTGCCTCTGGTCATCGTAGACGTGCAGCGCGGCGGCCCCTCGACGGGACTCCCCACAAAGACCGAGCAGAGCGACCTGATGCAGGCCCTCTACGGCCGCAACGGCGAGTGCCCCGTGGTCGTCATCGCCGCCTCGTCGCCCAGCGACTGCTTCCATTACGCCTTCATGGCCGGAAAGATAGCCCTCGAGCACATGACGCCCGTAATCCTGCTCACCGACGGCTTCATCGCCAACGGATCGGAGCCGTGGCGCATACCCTCGATGGCGGAGTACCCATCGATCGTACCCCCGATCGTCGACAAGGCGCCCGAAGAGGGTGAGTTCATGCCCTACAAACGCGACGGGAGGATGGTGCGCGGCTGGGCTTTCCCCGGCAAGAAGGGTCTCGAGCACCGGATCGGAGGCCTTGAGAAGGACCACCGGAAGGGGTCCATATCGTACGACCCCGCAAACCACCAAGAGATGGTGCTCTCACGTGCGGCCAAGGTCGCGCGCGTAGCCGACGAGCTGCCGACACCCGAGGTGGACGGCGCCGCCGACGCCGACCTGCTCGTCGTGGGCTGGGGCGGCACGCGCGGACACCTGCAGACGGCCGTCGACGACCTGAAGGCCGAGGGCAAGAGCATCGCCCACCTGCACCTGAACTACATCTTCCCGCTGCCGAAGGGCATGCGCGAGCAACTCGCGGGCCACAAGCGCATCGTCGTATGCGAGCTCAACGAGGGGCAGATGGCCTCGTACCTGCGCCAGAACTTCCGCGAGTTCGAGTTCGAGCAGTACAACAAGTGCGAGGGACAGCCCTTCACGGTTGCAGAGTTGAAGGAAAAATTCGTATCATTACTTTAAGCGATAACATCATGGCAGACTACAAATATACTCCGGCCGACTTCAAGAGCGACCAAATGGTGAAATGGTGTCCGGGCTGCGGCGACCACGCCATCCTCAACGCCGTACAGCGCGCCATGCCCGAAGTGGCCGACGCTCTGGACGTGCCGCACAACCGTTTCACCTTCGTATCGGGCATCGGCTGCTCGTCGCGTTTCATATACTACATGAAGACCTTCGGCTTCCACACGATCCACGGCCGCGCCAGCGCCGTAGCCACGGGAATCAAGGTAGCGAACCCCGACCTCTGCGTATGGGTGTGCACCGGTGACGGCGACTCGCTGGCCATCGGCGGCAACCACTTCATCCACGCCATACGCCGCAACATAGACCTCAACGTCATACTCTTCAACAACGAGATCTACGGCCTAACGAAGGGACAGTACTCGCCCACCACAAAGTTGGGCAAGATCACCAAGACCTCACCCTACGGTACTGTCGAGAAGCCTTTCAACCCGGGTGAGCTGGTCATCGGCGCCAAGGGCACCTTCTTCGCCCGCACCATAGACATGGAGGTCGCCCTGACGAAGGACTGCCTCGTCGCGGCGGCAAAGCACAAGGGCATGGCCGTGGTGGAGGCTCTGGTCAACTGCGTCATCTTCAACGACAAGACGCACGCCGATTTCGCCGGTGACAGAGCCACGCGCGCCGAGCATACCATCACGCTGCGCCACGGCGAGAAGATGCTCTTCGGTGCCGGCAACAACAAGGGGCTCGTGTTCGAGGATATGCGCCTGAAGGTCGTCACCGTAGGCGAGGATGGCTACACCATCGACGACGTGCTCACGCACGACGCCCATACGAAGGACACGACGCTGCACTCGATGCTGGCCGCCATGAAGTACCCCGACTACCCCGTGGCGGTGGGTGTCATCCGCGACGTTGCGGACGACAACGTCTACGACGTGAAGGTGGCCGAGCAGGTCGAACAGGTGAAGGCCTCGTCGAAGATCCGCTGCGTGGACGACCTGCTGCGTTCGGGCGAGACGTGGACCATATAGCCGCGCGGCATCCGCATACGGCAAACATGAGGCCGCCCCGACGGGGCGGCCTTTTCCGTATCGGGTCGGAAGGGCAGCACCCTACCGGCAGTTGGCTAAAACTCTATACGGTAACTTATGTTGGGGACTATATTCGCCTCGCGTTCCGGCTCGACACGGTTCTCGACATGGTTGTAGCGGTGGCCGTAATAGTCCCTGTACCCCGTAATGTTCAACACCTTGAGGGCGACCTCGTGCGACACGCGCCTGCGGTTCATCCTGTAGCTGACGGTCAGGTGGCCGACGAATGCCGGCGGCAGCTGCTCGGAGTAGGGGCGGCTTTCGTCGTAGACCGCCTCATGACGCTCGGCCGAGGCGGCCTCGTCGACGGGTGAAAAGCGGTCGCCTCCCTGCAATGTCACACGGCCGTTTATGCCCAGCATGTTACGGTCGTCACGCCCCGTCATCCACTCCCGCCCCGCAAGCAGGTTGAGCGCGAAATTACGGTTGAACCGCGTATTGAACCACTCGCCTTCGGCCGTGCGGTAACGGGCATCGAAGAGCGACGCGCTGACCATATAGTAGAAGCCGCGCGACATATACCGTTCGAATGTGACATCGACGCCGCAGTTCAACCCGCGCCCGCCGTTTGTCAGGGGCCCCGTCACGAACCAGTCGTCATCGCCCCGCAGATTGAGGAACGAGAAGGTCGTACCCTCGATTACGGGGACGGAATAGAGAATCTGCACGTACGGTTCCACCTTCAGGTGGGCATTTTCACCGACATCCCTGTCGTATGCCGCCGAAAGGTGGTGCGCCTTCGTAAAGTCGAGGCCACGGTTCGGTTCGGCGCCGCCCACACGGGCAAAATAATAGTTGAGACGTTCCAGACGGCTGTGCAGGCCGTAGGACAACGAGACTGCGCCCCTTTGCGACACTGCCCATTCCGTACTTACGCGAGGCTCCACGCTGAAACTGCCGTTAAGCGTAAAGAGCTGCCCGTGAAGGCCTGCGCTCACACTCCAGCGCGGCGTAAGGTGTATCACGGACGAAGAGTACAACGCTATCAGGGCGCTCATGCCCGTCTCGTCGGCAACGGTCTCGAGGTCCTCCTGCGCGGCATTCCGCATATATGTGTCATACTTCAGTCCCGTAACCCGAAATCCCGTACGGTTCGTATGCCGGTCGCCGAAATGTTCGGTCAGTGCCGTGGAAAACACGAAATTCCAATCGGTGTTGCGAATCACGTTCACGGGCAGCAGCGCCGCCTCGGAGTCCATACGCTCGGTATGCATGTCCAGTCCGTTCACGGTCACCGCAAGAGATGTTTTCAGCGAGCCGCCGGAGCCGACACGCAGGCTGTGGTTTACGCCTGCCGCACCCATATATTGCTTTACGTCCTGATTCTCCATATCCTGATCGTAGACCCACTTCGCGGGGTCGGTCTCCGCCACCGTACCCGAACGGTCGACAAGCCCAACGCCCCACACCGAGAATACTCCTGCGCGCGACGCCGGAAGCGAAATCTTGAACGACAGGTCCTGATATGCCGTACCCTCGGCATCCTCCGGCAGCAGCGGCGCAAGCAGCGCGAGGGTCGAATAGCGGTAATTGAATATGTACGACCCGTCATATCCTTTGGACAACGGCCCCTCGGAGGCGGCGTCGATACCCAGAATACCTATCTGTACCGTATGTTCGTGCCGGGTGCTGTTACCCTCGCGCAAAGACATGTCGAACACTCCCGACAGGGCATTGCCGTACTCGGCGGGGAAGGCGCCCGTATAAAAATCGGAGTTGCCCAGCACTTGGCTGCTCAGGGCCGTGAGCCCTCCTCCGCCGAATCCCGTGACATCGGCAAAATGGTTCGGGTTCGGAATCTCGACACCCTCCATACGCCACTGCAGCGCCTTGGGGGCGTTACCGCGCACGACGATGCCGTTGCTGCCGACATTGGAAGTCACGCCCGCGAATGCCGACACCAGACGCGCCGGATCGTCCATGCCTCCCGCGTAACGGCCCGCCTCCTCGACGCTCAACATGCGGCCGCCGCCCAAAGCCATAATGTTCAGTGGTTCGCTTTTGTCGATATTGGGACGCACGGTAACGGCACCCAACGGCACCATATCCTCACGCAGGCGTATGTCGAGGACCACCTCCTTCGACGAACTCACGACGACGGCCTTTACTACCGCGGGCTCGTATCCCACACAGCTCGCCTCGACATCGTAACGCCCGACGGGCACGCGCTGCAGCGAGAACCGCCCCAGCGAATCGGTGATGCCGCCGGCGACGGAGCCGCCGCCGACAAGCGCCACGGAGGCATAGGCCACGGGAGCTCCGCCGCCGCGTTCGGTCACCGTGCCGCGCACCGTCTGGAACGACTGCGCGCAGAGGCGGCCGGCAAAAAACATGTTAATGATGATAGTAACGACAAGAATTGCTGTTTTCATGAGGCTTCCGCATTTTCCAATGCAAAATTAGCCTCCGGCGTCCGCCGCGGCAATACTGATTAATCAGTAATGGGCCGCCGCATACGGATCACGCCTCCAGCAGTCCGAGCATATGGGCGTAACGCACCGCCTCGATCGAATTGCCGACTCCGAGTTTTTCGAGTATGCGCTGCCGGTGCGTATTGACCGTATTTACGCTTATATGCAGTTCGGCCGCGATCTCCTTGCTCAACATTCCACGACCGATCAATGCGAGTATCTGGCCCTCGCGCGGCGACAGTATGCGGTCACGGTCATAAAACTCATCCAGCGGAGAGAGGCGTCACCGGACTCGGTATCAACCACCTGCGACACCACATTGTACGGCGGCTGCTGGTCCGGAGATATGTTGACGATGCTCAACACCAGCCACACGTTGCCGCGGCTGTCCGTCTCCAGCACCTGCATGTCCTCCGTGACACGCTTGTACGCGCCCCCGGCCATCGCCCTATATTCACGAATCAGCTTGAAACCCTTTGCCTTATGCCGAATCCGCTCGTTCATGAACACATGGCGCATCGCGGCCACACCGTTTTTCATCACCTGTACGTAATCATCGGGGTGTATCCGCATCCCCGTATAACATCCGCCGGTATCGGCGAATAACCTTTTGTGGTACTCCGATTCGTATACGTGGCGGCAGCCGTGCAGGTCGAATATCGACAGCGCGCTTCCGGCAAAGAGCGGCGAAGACGACAATTCCTTCACATGGCGTTCGATCACCGCCTCGTCCAGCTCCTCCGTGCGGAACCGCTGCATGGCCAGCAGGTCGGCATACTGTTTTTCAAGATTTTTCACGTCAATCAATTTTACAGTACAAATATAACACTTGCCGCGTAAAAACAACCGACGACGACATGCCCGGCTTCTCTTTCACAGTTTTGTCACTACGGCGTAATACGATCGCAACACGGCGGCATTACCTTTGCAGTGTATTCAAAAGAGTAGTAAATTTTACGTAAGCAAGCACAACGTTCTTTCATCCGACGTCCGCGACGAGGCTCGATCCCGTGGATCCCGACCGACTCCTGCGCCCGCGAAAGAGTGTTGTCTTTTTTTGTACCCGTACGATACGAGCATACGGCAGGTCACGGCCGCCGTGGCGGCAGTCGGGACACGTCGGGGCGCGTCATATCCGGAAAATCGCTACCTTTGTACTCCGCGTCCGCTGCGAACCGCAGCGGGATATGAAACGGAAACATCTGTCATGGAGATACGCGACGAACTGAAACGATATATCGAGGCGGAGATAATCCCCCGCTACGACGCCTTCGACCGCGCACACCGCCGCGACCATGCACTTCAGGTCATCGCACGGGCCGTAGAGTTGGCGTCCCGCCTCGGCAAGGATATTGAGACGGCCTACGCCGCCGCGGCATACCACGACACGGGACTCATCGAAGGGCGGGAGCACCACCACGAGGCATCGGGCCGCATTGTCCGCAGCGATGCCAACCTGCGGCGGTGGTTCTCCGACGAGGCCGTCGAGACCATCGCCTGCGCCGCCGAAGACCACCGTGCCTCGGCCTCGCGCCCGCCCCGCTCGATATACGGATGCATCGTCGCCGAAGCCGACCGTGCCATCGACCCCGAAACCATAATCCGCCGCACGGTACAGTACGGTCTGTCCAACTACCCGGAACTCGGTAAAGAGGAACAATGGAGGCGTACGGCCGACCACCTGCAGAGGAAATACGGCGAAGGCGGATACCTGCGGCTGTGGATAGAGGAGTCGCCCAACGCCGCGCCGATGGAGCGGCTGCGGAGAATTATCGGCGACACGGGCCGCCTGCGCGAACTCTTCGGGCAGATATACGCCGAAGAGGCTCAAACCGGCAAGTAAACCATGACTCGCATAGAAAAGGAGAAAGAGATAATCGGGGTGATGATACGCCTCTACTGCCGCCGCAAGCTCCGCACGGAGCAAATGCCGCAGCAGTATGCCGACCTTTTGGCCTACGCCCGCCGCAGGCTCGACCTGTGCCGGTTCGGCGAGGGGAAGAGTTCATGCCGCCGCTGTCCAGTACACTGCTATGCAAAGGAAAAAAGGGAACTGATGCGCCGCATCATGCGCTGGTGCGGCCCCCGCATGATCCTCTACCACCCCTTGATCACACTCCGTCACTACCTCCGGAGGTAGTGCGTACGCCGGCACGGCAGCACGGCATTGCAGGCATGCGTGCCGCACCGCAAAGGACCGGGGCACAGCCTCCATAACGTGATACGGCGCGGGAAGCATCCGCCCCCCGCGCCGCACCGTATACGCAGATGCGTTCGTCACTGCAGTTTCATCACCTCCTTTATACCGAGCGTATCGTATACCTGACGCAGCTCGTTCTCGTCGCGGTCCGACACCACGAGCAGTTTGTCGCCCGCCTCGAGCGACGTATTGCCGCGCGGTACGAAATACTCCCCGCGGCGGAAGATCATCACGACGAGCGTGTTGTCCGGAAGGACTATGTCGCGCAACGTCGAGCCCCCCTCAAGGGTCGATTCCGTAACCTCGATCTCGGTGAAGTTGCTCTTTATGCTGTCCGGAATACCCATCTTGAACAACGGCTCCTTCTCTTCGAAGGCGAGCCCCAGAAGGTTGGCCGCACCGCTCACGGTAGTACCCTGCACCAGCAGCGAGATGAGCGTCACCATGAACACCACGTTGAAGATCAGCCGCCCGTTCTCGACACCCGCCACGATGGGATAGGTGGCGAAGATTATGGGGACGGCGCCGCGCAGGCCTACCCACGAGACGAAGATCCGCGCCCGCCGGCTGAAACGGCGGAATGGCAGCAGCCCGACAAATACGGCCAGCGGGCGCGCCACGAACATGAGGAACAGCGCCACGGCCCCGCCCAGAATCAGCACCTCGGGGTGCATCAGTTCGTCGGAGTTGACCAGAAGTCCTATCGTGATGAACATGACGATCTGCGCCAGCCACGTAAACCCGTCCATGAAGGTCACAAGGTTGCCGCGGTGCGCGATCTTGTGGTTGCCAACCACCAGCCCCGTTATGTATACCGCCAGATAGCCGTTGCCCCAAAGCAGCGACGTAAACGAGAACGAAAAGAATACCGACGCCAGCAGCAGCACCGAATAGAGCGATGCGTTGTTCTTGATGTCGATACGGTTTATCGAGAAGACCGCCAGCCGGCCTATGCCGTAACCCAGCACACCGCCCACAACCATCTGCACGACGAACTTCAGGGCGCTTTGCCCGAGGTCCACATCACCGCCCGCCGAGGTGGCCACCGTCACCAGCAGTATTGTCAGCATGTATGCCATCGGGTCGTTACTGCCGCTCTCGAGCTCCAGCAGAGGCCGCAGATTCTCCTTCAGGCCCTGTTTTTTTGTCCGCAGGATAGAGAATACCGAGGCCGAATCGGTCGAGGCCATGGTCGACGCCAGCAACAAAGATACCGGCAGCGACATGGCCAGCCCGACCCATGACGAAAAGAAATATATGAATACACCTGTAACCGCGGCCGTGATAACCACACCCAGCGTCGCCAGCACGATACCCGGCCCGAGAATGGGCCTTATCTCGGAGAACTTGGTGTCCATACCACCCGAGAAAAGGATGATACACAAGGCTATCATTCCTATGAACTGCGTGAACTCGAACGATTCGAACTTTATGAAATGCAGTCCGAACATCATACCCACGCCAAGGAACAGCAACAGGGCCGGCGCCCCGAAGCGATAGGCCACCTTTCCGGCTATTACCGCCACATACAGCAGCAGCGCCCACACCAACAGTATATTCTCGGTCATATTCAACATATCCTTCTATATTATATCATCATTACCGCATCAACGGCCCAAACGGCCATTATCCGCGCACGATCTTAAGATCGCATATGGGGCGCATCTCGAGGTCGATGAACTCGAACGCCTGACACGCCCTGAAAGTTCCCGCAGGCGAGGTGAAGAGCGTCGCCGTCACGGCCGAGACGCCGTCGTGGCGCAATGCCCGCAGAGCGTCGAAATCGCCCTCGCGCACCAACCGTGCCACTTCGGCCGACTTATCCTTGGCGAAGCGCAGCTCCTCGACCTTGAGGAAACGGCCCTCGCCCGTATGGAACGGACTGCCGGCGCCGTATATGCGCACCAGAGCCGAGACACCGCCCGCGAAGACCAGCACCCCGCCCACGAAACCTATCGTCGAGAGCAGCCCCGACGGAAGAAGCGACTCGGCCAGATACGTCGCCGCCACGAGTATCGCTCCGGTGAAAAACATTGCGGCAGGCAGCGCCGCCGACTTGTGACGGGGTACCACGACACCGTCCGACGAGGCGTAGAGCGCCTCGCAAATATTTCTGTTATTCGACATGATTCAATCTTTAAACGTTAAACGGATTCCCGACATACGACAAGGCCGCGGAGAACCTCCCCGCCGCACCTCACGGCAGGCATGCCCTTTCGGGGAAAGGCGCGCCGGCCTCTGCCGGCGGCTAAATACGAAGCCGGCACAGCGAGTGGAGGAAGAAATCCGCCCGCCGCGACGACCTGTAAAGATCGAATTCGAACAAACGTGTGACACGCCCCGCGTAATACCCGTGCAAGGCATCGCAAAGAACGAAACGTGCGGTACAGCGCACCGCACGCACCGCCGCAAACAGCGTGGCGGGACTTTCGGCGCCGCGTCCTACGCTGCGGCACGGCCTCGGCAGCCGCAGATCGCAGTTGCACTCCATACAGCAGGCCGCGAACTCGGCTTGCATGCGCATCATGGAATCGTCATCCACCGCAACGATGCGTGCGTCGTTCCGCCCGACATGCACCGACCCTGCGCCGCACGGTGCGCCGCCGCAAACGGGCGCCGCAGTAAAACTGCCGCACAGCCAAAAGAGTATGGATAGAAGAGTCGTGTACATGGTTGTTTCCGTTATTGCGGTATAAAGAGATAGGTTATGGTTCCGTTATGGCGTTCGGGCGCCGACATGTCGATGTTG